>DWYT01000079.1 GCA_019118545.1 Candidatus Mediterraneibacter merdavium
TTGGAAGCATTATCAGTAATGATAGTGAAAAACTAAGTATTCATGTGGAAAAGACAGGGACGAGAGATTATATGTCCTACATGGAAGAATGTCAGGCTTTGGGATATACACTTGATAGTGAAAAGACCGGAGATGTTTATACAGCTTTTAATGAAGAAGGGTATAGATTGGAGTTGAAATATATTGGAGAAACTATGTATATAGAGCTTGAAGCTCCGGTCCAGATGGGGGTATTGATCTGGCCAAAGAGTGAGATTGCGAGTTTGCTGCCAATTCCGAAATCTGCTGTGGGAAAAGTGACTACTGATACAGCAGACAACTGCTACATTTATATTGGGGAAACAAAAAGAGAAGATTTTAATACATATGCAGATGATTGCTTTAGTCAAGGATTTTCTGTTGATTATGAAAGAGGAGATAGCTTTTACAATGCCAAAGATGAAAATGGCAATCAGCTTTCTGTATCTTATCAAGGAAATGAGGTAATGACCATCCAAATCAGAAAATCTGATGAGCTTACAATGTCCGAAACAGAAAGTGAAGTATCTTCAGTAGAAGAGTCGGGCATAGAGATTGAAGAGGATAGTGCAGAACTGACAGATGGAATACGCCCGGAGTTCAAGGAAGCTATGGACAGCTATGAAGCATTTTATGACGAATACTGCGATTTCCTTCAGAAATACAATGAAAACCCAAGCGATCTGCAGCTTATTGCTGAATATACAGATATACTTGAAAGAGCTGCTGATATGGATAAAAAGTTTGCGGAGTGGGAAGAGCAAGATTTGAGTGATGAAGAGCTAATGTATTATGTGGAAGTTAATGGGCGTATTGCGCAAAAACTTCTTGAAATAGGTGAATAAGGAGATACGGATTTTATAGATTGAGTAATACAAAGAGATATTTGTAAAATCCGGTTGACAGCCAGAGGGAACTGTAATATAGTGTTCCTGATAAGAACTACTAAATAAAGAACCAATCATAGCTCAGTGAAAGAGGATATTTCGAAGAGAGGGAAATCATGGTGGAGAGCAGAGCAGTCGAATATCTGACGCATTTCGGACTTTCCCGGCAGGAGGCGCTTGTCTATGAACAGCTCCTCGCCCACGGAAAGCAGACCGGATACGAGATCGCGAGGGACACGGGGATATCCCGTTCTAATGCCTACACTTCCCTTGCGGCGCTTGTGGAGAAGGGGGCGGCTTATCTGGTCGAAGAATCTGCGAAGAAATACATTCCGGTCTGTCCGGAGGAATTCTGCGGAAACCGCATCCGCCGGATGCAGGAGGAACAGGACTGGCTTGCCGAGAACCTGCCGAGAGGTGCGTCCGAAGCAGAAGGCTATATTACAGTGGACAGAGAGGAAAATATAAGGGACAGGATCTGTAATCTTCTGGACAAGGCAGAGGAGAGGGTTTATTTTTCCTGTTCCGCTGTCTGTCTGGAGCAGTTCAGGGACAAGCTGTCCGCGATGGCGGAGGACGGGAAAAAGATCGTGCTGATCACGGACAGGCCCTTTTCGATACAGGGGGCCATTATCTATCTGACAGAGAACCGGGGAGAGCAGATCGGACTTATCACTGATTCCAAGTACGTGCTCTCAGGCGAGTTTGGTCAGGGCAGCATGAATACATGCTTGTACTCCGGGCAGAAAAACTTTGTCAGGCTGTTTAAAACAGCCATGGCAAATGAAATCGAACTGATTAAAATACGAAAAGGAGAGAGATAACGATGAAGAAGAAACCGTTTGTGACAAAGGAACAGATCGAAGAGATTGTAAAGACATACCCCACGCCGTTCCATCTTTATGATGAGAAAGGCATCCGCGAAAATGTAAAGGCATTAAAGGAAGCATTTTCGTGGAATAAAGGCTATAAAGAATATTTCGCAGTAAAGGCGACCCCGAACCCGTTCCTTATCAGTATATTAAACGAGTACGGCTGCGGCTGCGACTGCTCGTCCTACACGGAGCTTATGTTGTCCGACGCTCTGGATATCAGAGGGGAGGATATCATGTTTTCCTCTAACGATACACCTGCGGAGGAGTTCGCTCTGGCGGATAAACTGGGCGCCATCATTAATCTGGACGACATCACGCATATTGATTTCCTTGAGAAAACGATCGGGCATATCCCGGAGACCATAAGCTGCCGCTATAATCCGGGCGGACTGTTCAAGATCAGCAATGACATCATGGACAATCCGGGGGACGCGAAGTACGGCATGACGACAGAGCAGATCCTTGAGGCGTACAAGATCTTAAAGAGCAAAGGCGCGAAAGAGTTCGGCCTTCACGCGTTCCTTGCAAGCAACACAGTGACAAATGACTATTATCCGATGCTGGCGAAGGTGCTCTTCGAGCAGGCGGTAAGACTGTCCAAAGAGGCAGGCGTACACATCAAGTTCATCAATCTATCCGGCGGGATCGGCATCCCTTACAGGCCGGATCAGGAGCCGAATGATATCCATGCCATCGGCGAGGGCGTGAGAAAGGTATACGAAGAAGTACTCGTCCCGGCGGGAATGGGTGATGTGGAGATCTACACAGAGCTGGGCCGTTACATGATGGGGCCCTACGGCTGTCTGGTGACAAAGGCGATCCACGAGAAGCATACACACAAGGATTACATCGGCGTGGACGCCTGCGCGGTGAACCTGATGCGTCCGGCAATGTACGGAGCGTATCACCATATCACAGTGCTGGGCAAGGAGGACGCCCCCTGCGATCACAAATATGATGTCACCGGATCACTGTGTGAGAACAACGACAAGTTCGCCATTGACAGGATGCTTCCTGAGATCGAAAAGGGGGACTATCTTGTCATCCACGACGCGGGCGCGCACGGTTTTGCCATGGGATACAATTATAACGGGAAGCTGAAATCCGCAGAGCTGCTCCTGAAAGAGGACGGCAGCGTAGAGCTTATCCGCAGGGCGGAGACCCCGGCAGATTACTTTGCTACGTTTGACTGCTTTGAGATCGGCAAAAAGCTGGCCAGATAATCCGCCTGTGACCTCGCAGAACCGGAAAAAAGATTTCTGCGTTGAAAAAGCATTTGGGATGTGATATTATGTACAAGGGACAACCCCAAACAAAGCCATTCCGGAGAGAGTAAAGTCTCCCGGTATTTTGAAAGAGAACAGGAGGTAAATGACAATGAAGAAATATGTATGTGACGTATGCGGATATATTTATGATGAGGCTATCGGCGATCCGGATAACGGTATCGAGGCTGGTACAAAGTGGGAGGACGTGCCGGAGGATTTCGTCTGCCCGCTGTGCGGAGTAGGAAAAGATCAGTTCTCAGAGGCTGAGTAAAACCTGCCGTTCAAAGTGAATGTCACTGCCGTCCCACATAGAAGTGGGGCGGCATTATCTGTGTACAGACAAAGATCATATACAGGTACGCAGGATGTTTCCGTGCTTAGGACGAAATATACGGGCAAGGAAATGTTTTCCGGCGCATGGAGAGTAAACAGACAGCCGCCGGGAGAAACTATGATGGAAAATGAGAAAATATACACGGGCAAAGAAAGGAAAAAGAGATGGGCAGATATGATGTGATCATAATCGGGGCCGGGCCGGGCGGTATCTTCGCGGCGTATGAGCTGTCTCAGAAGGCGCCAGAGCTGAAAGTGGCGGTCTTTGAGGCCGGGAACCCTCTGGAGAAGAGGCGGTGTCCGATCGACGGAAAGAAAGTAAAGAGCTGTATCAACTGCAAAACGTGCGCCATCATGAGCGGATTCGGCGGGGCGGGCGCATTTTCCGACGGGAAATATAATATCACCAACGACTTCGGAGGCACACTGTACGAGTATATCGGAAAGGAAGCTGCTCTCGACCTGATGCACTATGTGGATGAGATCAATGTACGCTACGGCGGGGAAGAGACGAAGATGTATTCTACTGCGGGTACGAAGTTCAAGAAGCTGTGTATGCAGAATAAGCTGAAGCTCTTAGACGCTTCGGTGCGCCATCTCGGAACAGATATCAACTACGTGGTGCTTGAGAATATGTTCAAAGAGCTGAAAGATAAAGTAGAGTTCCGCTTTAACTGCCATGTTGACAAGATTGAACTGGCAGGGGGCAGAGCGGAGGACGGCTATAAGATCACCACGAAGGACGGCGCGGTTGAGTGCGACAAGTGCATCGTGTCTGTGGGCCGCAGCGGGAGCAAATGGATGGAGGAGGTCTGCGAAAGTCTTGACATCCCCACAAAGTCAAACCGTGTGGATATCGGTGTGCGCGTGGAGATCCCGGCTGTCATCTTCTCACATCTGACGGATGAGCTGTATGAGAGCAAGATCGTGTACCGAACGGAGAAGTTCGAGGACAAGGTGCGCACCTTCTGTATGAACCCTTACGGTATTGTGGTAAATGAGAACACCAACGGCATCGTCACCGTGAACGGACACAGCTACGAAGATAAAGAGAAGCAGACGGAGAACACGAATTTCGCGCTTCTCGTAGAAAAGCATTTTTCAGAGCCATTTAAGGACAGCAATGAGTATGGCGAAAGCATTGCCCGCCTGTCTAACATGCTGGGCGGAGGCGTGTTGGTACAGCGCTTCGGCGATCTGATCCGCGGCAGGAGAAGTACGGCAAAGAGGATCGAGGAAGGGTTCGTGCGCCCGACCCTGTCCGCAGAGCCGGGAGACTTAAGTCTTGTACTGCCAAAACGTATCCTAGACGGGATCATCGAGATGGTGTACGCTCTTGACAAGATCGCGCCGGGAACGGCAAACGACGATACACTGCTCTACGGAGTGGAAGTGAAGTTCTACAACATGGAAGTAAAGCTCGACGAGCATCTTGAGACAAAGCATAAAGGTCTCTATGTGATCGGCGACGGCAGCGGAGTGACCCATTCCCTGTCCCACGCGTCGGCAAGCGGCGTGTATGTGGCGCGTGAGATTACAGGCTGATGGATGGAGAAAGCATGAAATGAAGACAGCAACTATGATTTTTATGTACTAGTTCCGGACGATGCAGGGGATCAGATTGAACTGTCCCAGAAAGCGTATATAAGCCAATGAAAAAAATACTAGCAATAATTGGCGGCATTATCCTAGTATTGGTTTTCGGCATCCTCTTTGCAATACCTGTTTCAAATGATTATGCCGCAATGAAAACAGCAAAACGAGCTGCGGACATACCTCTGCCAGAACAGACAGAATATATAGAACGCGCTTACCTTGCGGGTAAACTCACAGGGAATGGAAATGGTATGCAATACTTTGGCGCAATTCTGGTTAAAAGTGATTTGTCCGTGGATGAGCTTGCTGCATATTATCGAAATTTTAATGATGACAGCCAAGAATATAATGTGGAAAGGCAGACAGATAAGAAAATCCAAGTAATAGAGCATGGAGGATTATCATTTAAGACTAATATTCAAGGGGATAATTATTACATTGTCTATTCTTGGGGAGATAATAATGATTTTGCACGCGAAATTGATTTAAGAGGACATTAAGATAACTTCCCATTTACCATTGTAATATCAGCATCATCAGCCGGGGCAAGGGCAAGTAAGCCGTTGCCGCAGCCGCCTACCGAAGCCTTTCCGATAGCTATAATGGCAGTTCTGTGGTATACTAAGGATGAATAGAGGAAAAGATTTAAAGCAAAACGACTTGATTTGACGGAGGTCTGGTGGGCATGGAAAAGATCAAGGATGAAAAGTTAAGAACAATTTTACAAGAGATGGCAGAACTCCTTCACCAAGTATACGGAAACCGACTGAAGGCTGTGATTTTGTATGGATCCGTGGCAAGAGGAACGCAGTCCAAGGATTCAGATGTGGATATTATGGTTTTGGTAGACGGCACAGATGCAGAACTGAGAAAATATGATGAAAAACTTAGTGATGTTTCAACAGAACTGGCATTGAAGTATTTTATGGTATTTTCCATCATTGATGTGAAGTATCAGGAATATATGGACTGGAGAGGAATTTCCCCCTTTTATAGAAATGTAGATAAGGAAGGGGTTGTACTTTATGCAGCTTGATACCGAAACATTATGCAGATACAGACTGGAACGGGCAAAAGAAGATTTGCAGGCGGCGAAAGTAAACCATGATTCGGG
>DWYT01000080.1 GCA_019118545.1 Candidatus Mediterraneibacter merdavium
ACAATACGTACTATATTCAGACACTTGACGATTTGAATTTGAATCAATTAGGGTCAGTGGAAACAGTAGGTATTACAGCAGGGGCATCCACGCCCAACAATATAATTGAGGAGGTTCAAAATAATGTCAGAATTATCTTTTGAACAGATGTTAGACGAGTCATTTAAAACAATCCACAACGGAGAGGTTGTAGATGGTACGGTCATCGACGTAAAGCCGGATGAAATCATCTTAAATATCGGCTACAAGGCTGACGGTATCATCACAAAGAGCGAGTATTCCAACGACCAGTCGCTTGACCTGACAACAGTTGTTTCCGTTGGAGATGCGATGACCGTTAAAGTCCTGAAAGTGAATGACGGAGAAGGACAGGTTCTTCTTACATATAAGAGACTTGCAGCGGAGAAGGGCAACGAGAGACTTCGCGAGGCGTTCGAGAACAAGGAAGTGATTAAGGCCACGGTTACACAGATCCTCGGCGGCGGCATCTGCGCAACAGTTGACGAGGTAAGGGTATTCATCCCGGCAAGCCTTGTATCCGATTCCTACGAGAAGGATCTTGGCAAATATGAAGGACAGGAGATTGAATTTGTGATCAGCGAATTCAATCCGAGAAGAAACCGCGTAATCGGCGACAGAAGACAGCTTCTTGTCGCGGAGCGCGCTGAGAAGCAGAAAGAGCTTTTCGCGAGACTCCAGATCGGCGACAGAGTGGAAGGTACTGTTAAGAATGTAACAGATTTCGGTGCGTTTGTAGATCTTGGCGGCGTGGACGGACTGCTCCACATCTCCGAGATGTCATGGGGAAGAGTGGAAAATCCGAAGAAAGTACTTCATGTCGGCGATACATTGACTGTACTTGTAAAGGATATCCATGAAACAAAGATAGCGCTCAGCCTGAAGTTCCCGGAGACCAATCCGTGGGTAAACGCTGCTGAGGATTTCGCGGTAGGCAAGGTGATCACAGGAACAGTGGCGCGTATGACAGATTTCGGCGCGTTTGTTGAGCTTGCGCCGGGAGTTGACGCACTGCTTCACGTATCGCAGATCTCAAGGGAGCATGTTGATAAGCCGTCTGATGTCCTTTCCATCGGACAGGAGATCACAGCGAAGATCGTGGATCTCAACGAGGAAGAGAAGAAGATCAGCCTGAGCATGAAGGCTCTTGAGCCGGAGCAGGCAGACGAGACTGGTTTCGCTGGCTATGAGACGGAGGACGTTTCTGAGTACTAAGAACAGATTATTCAACGGTGTATGACAATGAGAGGCCGGAATAATACCAAGAGGTATTGTTCCGGTTTTCTTGTTGTTAAAAATTCGACAAGATGTACGTAGAAATGTGCAATTTTTGTCGATGAACTGCTAGATTTTAAATACACATTTTAATATAATATTTATAAATGCCGTTGGTATTTCTAAGTTAAAGAACGACGTGTAAAGAAAAAACAGCACATTCGTATTTTCGTTGCGCGTGAATAAGAAAGGAAAGGAAGAGAAGAATGGGACTTCTGACATTTAAAGGCGGTATCCATCCGGACGACGGGAAACGCTTTTCAAAGGATCAGCCGATCCAGACGCTTCTGCCGAAAGGCGATCTGGCCTATCCGCTGTCACAGCATATCGGCGCCCCGGCAAATCCGGTTGTAAAGAAGGGTGACCGTGTCCTTAAGGGACAGATGATCGCAGAGGCAGCCGGATTCGTATCTGCTCCTGTGTATGCTTCGGTATCCGGCACTGTCAAGGGACTGGAAAAGCGCTTCAGTCCGGCAGGGACGAAGGTGGAGTGTATCATCGTCGAAAATGACGGAGAATATGCGGAGGCAGATTATGAGGCGGCGAAGCCTCTGGAAGAGATGAGCAGGGAGGAGATCCTTGAGAAGATCGGGAACGCAGGCATCGTCGGCATGGGCGGCGCAGGTTTCCCGACGAGGGTGAAGCTCTCCCCGAAGGAGCCGGAGAAGATCGAGTATATCATTGCCAACTGCGCGGAATGTGAGCCGTACATCACGGCGGACTACCGCAGGATGCTCGAGAATACGCAGGAGCTGGTGGACGGTATGCGCATCGTACTCTCCCTGTTCCCTAGTGCAAAAGGGATTTTTGCGGTAGAGGACAATAAAAAGGACTGTATCGCAAAGCTGAGTGAGGCTGTCGCAAATGAGTCCCGCATGGATGTGAAAGCGCTGATGACAAAATATCCGCAGGGCGCGGAGCGCCAGCTTATCTATGCGGTCACAAAGCGGGCGATCAATTCTTCCATGCTCCCGGCTGATGCAGGCTGCATTGTCGATAATGTGGAGACGCTGATTGGGATACATACTGCGGTGACTGAGAACAGACCGCTCATGGAGCGCGTTGTGACTGTGAGCGGGGATGATATCACTGCCCCGGCAAACTTTAAAGTCCTTCTCGGAACAAGCCATCAGGAGCTGATCGACGCGGCAGGAGGCTTTATCGAGCCGCCCAAGAAGCTTATATCCGGCGGGCCGATGATGGGATTCGCCATGGTGAGCGCGGATGCGCCGGTCACGAAGACCTCCTCCTCAATCCTCGCGTTTAAAGAGGATGTGGTGGCAAAGGCGATGGAGACCGCGTGCATCAACTGTGCGCGCTGTGTGGACGTCTGTCCGAGCAGGATCATCCCCTCGCGTCTGGCAGACCTTGGACAGCGCCATGACGAGGAGGCCTTTGTTGCAATGAACGGTCTGGAGTGCGTGGAATGTGGTTCGTGCAGTTATGTCTGTCCGGCAAAGCGGCCGCTCAAGCAGGCTATTGGCTCCATGCGGAAGACAGCACTTGCAAACAAGAGGAAAAAGTAAGAGAGGAGACAGGGAATTGAACGAGAACTTATATGTATCATCTTCGCCGCATATCCGTGACAGGATCAAGAGCAGCAATATCATGTTCATGGTCGTGATCGCGCTGCTCCCTGCGACTGTATTCGGAATCTGGAATTTCCGTCATGAGAATGCGTGGATCTTAGTGGTGGTCACAACGGCTGCTGCGGTCTTATCAGAATATATCTATGAAAAACTTATGAATAAACCCGTCACGATCAATGATTTCAGCGCTGTCGTGACCGGACTTCTGCTGGCTCTCAACCTGCCGCCCACGCTTCCGTGGTGGATGGGCGTTGTGGGAGCAGTATTTGCCATTGTTGTTGTGAAGCAGCTCTTCGGCGGACTTGGACAGAACTTTATGAACCCGGCTTTGGGGGCCCGTTGTTTTCTGTTGATCTGTTTTACCGGGCGGATGACGTATTTCGTCTATGACGGGGTGACAGGCCCGACGCCGCTGGCTCAGTTAAAGGCAGGGGAAGCGGTCAACACGATGGATATGCTGATCGGAAATATTCAGGGAACCATCGGCGAGACATCTGTGATTGCGATCATGGTAGGAGCCATGTTCCTGATCCTGATGGGAGTGATCGATCTTCGTATCCCGGGTTCATACATCGTGACATTTGTGGTGTTCATCACTATTTTCGGCGGGCACGGATTTGACGCGCAGTACATAACAGCTCACCTGTGCGGGGGCGGCCTGATGCTGGGAGCATGGTTCATGGCGACGGACTATGTGACTTCACCGATCACCAGCAGCGGAAAGATCGTGTACGGCGTCTGTCTGGGACTTCTGACCGGACTGTTCCGCCTCTTCGGCGGTTCCGCTGAGGGTGTGTCCTATGCCATCATCATCAGCAACCTTCTCGTTCCGCTGATCGAGAAAGCAACTCTTCCGAGACCGTTCGGGAAAGGAGGAGAGAAATAATGAATAAGATTATCAAGAATACACTGATCCTCACGGCGATTACTCTTGTATCAGGCCTTCTCCTCGGTATCGTCTATGATATCACCAAGGAGCCTATTGCCGTCGCTCAGGAGAACACCAAGCAGGAGGCGTTCCGCGCGGTACTTTCTGACGCCGATTCCTTTGAGACCTATGAGGATTTTGACGCGGAGAGCGCGGCAGAGCTTTTGTCTGAAAACGGTTATACGGCGGACGACATCACGGAGATCGCCGTCGGAAAAGACGGCGGCGGTGAGACTGTGGGGTATGTGGTAAATGTAACTTCCCATGAAGGATATGCCGGCGACATCCAGATCTCAGTCGGTATCGCATCAGACGGTACTGTCAAGGGAATCGAGATGCTCTCCATCAGCGAGACAGCGGGTCTTGGTATGAAGGCTGCTGAGGCAGAGTTCAAAGACCAGTTTAAGGATAAGAATGTAGAGAAATTCTCCTACACAAAGACAGGGGAGGAAGGCGATGATAAGATCGACGCCATCAGCGGCGCGACGATCACCACCAACGCGGTGACAAATGCCGTGGATGCTGCCCTTGTATATTTTCAGAACGAGTTAGGAGGCGGTGTCAATGAATAAATATGCAGAGAGGGTCTTTAACGGCCTTGTAAAAGAAAATCCGACCTTTGTACTCATGCTTGGCATGTGCCCCACACTGGCGGTCACAACATCCGCTGTCAACGGTGTGGGAATGGGACTGTCCACGACGGCGGTGCTCATCATGTCCAATATGCTGATCTCCATGCTGAGAAAGATTATCCCGGATTCAGTGAGAATGCCGGCGTTTATCGTGGTTGTCGCGTCCTTCGTAACCATCGTTGACTTTCTGCTGGAGGGATTCGTTCCCAGCCTGTATGCTTCACTGGGACTTTATATCCCGCTGATCGTGGTAAACTGTATCATCCTCGGAAGAGCGGAGAGCTATGCGTCCAAGAACCCGGTGCTGCCGTCTGTCTTTGACGGAATCGGCATGGGACTTGGATTCACGGTCGGACTGACCTGTATCGGCATCGTAAGAGAGCTGATCGGAGCAGGACAGATCTTCGGATACCAGATTCTGCCGGATTCGTATACATCGATCCAGCTTTTCGGGAAGTGGATCACACTGCCGCCTTATGAACCGTTTACAATCTTTATCCTTGCGCCGGGCGCGTTCTTTGTCCTTGCCTGCCTGACAGCAATCCAGAACAAGGTGAGGATCAATCTGGCAAAGAAAGGAAAAGAGGTTCCGGCAGCCGCGGGGTGCGGCGAAGGATGTGCTTCCTGCGCAAGCAAGGGTATCTGCGGCGGACATTTTATTGAAACTGGAGCAGATGCCGCCCAGAGTGCAGGCGCGGATGCAGGAAAGACTTCAAAACCAGTGACTGGCGGGGAGAAAGCTCCGGCAGATGAAAAAGAGAAAAAAGAAGAGGAGGGGGCATAAATGCAGGAATTATTATTGATCGCAGTCGGATCTGCGTTTGTAAATAACGTGGTGCTCAGCCAGTTCCTCGGGATCTGTCCGTTCCTCGGTGTCTCGAAGAATGTGAAGACAGCGGCAGGAATGGGCGGCGCCGTGGTGTTCGTCATCACGATCGCGTCCTTTGTAACCGGTCTGATCTACAAATACATCCTCGGAAATCCCAACATCATGGGCGGGGAGCTGGAATACTTAAATACGATTGTGTTCATCCTTGTGATCGCGGCGCTCGTACAGTTCGTGGAGATGTTCTTAAAGAAAGCCATGCCGCCGCTGTACAACGCGCTGGGCGTATACCTTCCGCTCATTACGACAAACTGCGCCGTGCTCGGTGTGGCGCTGACGAATGTGCAGGAGGGTTATTATGAAGAAAGCTTAGGATTGCTCACCGGGGTTGTGAACGGGTTTGCAACCGCAGTGGGATTCCTTGTGGCTATCGTACTTATGGCGGGTATCCGCGAGAAGATCGAATACAATGACGTGCCGGAATCCTTTAAGGGGACGCCCATCGTGCTTGTGACGGCAGGACTGATGGCCATCGCGTTCTTCGGATTCTCGGGATTGATATAGGAGGGAAGATGGTATGAGCGTGACAGGAATTATATTGGCAGCCGTCATCGTCGGCGGAACGGGAGTGTTCATCGGCATTTTCCTCGGAATATCAGGGAAAAAGTTCGCTGTTGAGGTAGACGAAAGAGAAGAGGCTATCTTAGGCGTACTCCCCGGAAATAACTGTGGAGGCTGCGGATACGCAGGCTGTTCAGGACTTGCGGCGGCGATCGTAAAAGGAGAGGCCGAAGTGGGAGCCTGTCCGGTAGGCGGCGCTCCGATAGCGGAGAAGATCGGAACTATCATGGGCATAGACGCATCCGCGCAGGAGCGGAAGGTCGCTTTCGTGAAATGCGGCGGAACCTGTGAGAAAGCCAAGAATGAATATGAATATTATGGCATCAAGGACTGTGTCATGGCAAGCCAGATGCAGGACGGCGGGGCAAAAGGCTGTGCTTACGGCTGCCTCGGTTATGGAACCTGCGTGAAGGCGTGTCCCTTTGACGCCATCCACGTGGTGGACGGTATTGCGGTGGTTGACAAGGAAGCCTGCAAAGCGTGTGGGAAATGTATCGCCGCGTGTCCGAAGCATCTGATCGAAATGATCCCATACAAGCAGAGGACATTCGTGCAGTGCAGTTCCAACGAAAAGGGAAAGGCTCTCATGGACGTGTGTCAGGTGGGATGTATCGGATGCCGCCTCTGCGAAAAGAACTGTGAGGCAGGGGCCATCACCGTGAATAATTTCCTTGCGCATATCGACGCGGATAAGTGTACGAACTGCGGCACCTGTGTTGAGAAGTGTCCGAGGAAGATCATTACAATGTAGTTATAATATGGTTAGCTGTTATGGCCGTCTGTCTTCAAACAGGCGGCCTTTTGTTTCATAGGAAACTTCGTTCCTACAAAACAAAAACGCTCCGCGAAGACCGCACTGCGGCGGAGAGGAAGATGGCGCCGGAGCGCCCCGCCGCAGGCGGAGAATCCTGCGTGGCAGGATTCTTTTTTATATCATAGGAAAGTCCTTTGGACTGACCTATGATATAAAAAGCACTCCGTGCGGGATGCGCACTCGCGCGAAGTAGAAATATGTCGCTAAAGCGACCGCGCTCGGCGCGAGAGTTCCGCAAGCGGAACTCTTTGTTCCTGTATCCGTGGAAAATCTCTGCGGAACCGGGTGGGACTTTTTCCGGTCCATTTGCGGAAGGTCTCAGAAAAATAGCTCGCCCCGCTGAATCCCACGGAAAGTGCGATCTCAATCACGGGCATATCCGTGGTCTGCAATAGTACGATACTCTTGTTCAGACGGTATTGATTCAGATATACATTGGGCGACTGGGAAAAATATTTTAAAAACAGCTTGTAACATTTGCTCTCGCCTACGGATCCTGACCGGGCAATATCTGAGAGCGTGATTTTTTCTGTGTAGTTATTCTGAATAAAACTGACCATGTCTTTTACAATAAACAAATCCCGGTTCCGACGGCGTTTCTTTTGGTCGTCAGAAGGCATATTCTCATAGAGAAGCGTCCAGATTGCTGAAAATTCTGACAAAATGCGCAGCGGAGCGGTTTCAGTCTGTCTGTTTTTATAGATCGAGATAATACGGTCGTAGATTTCCTTCTGCCACAGGCAGTTTGGAGATAAGCTTACATAGGGGACTTGCGCGTTAGAAATAAAGGGGTGTATAAAGTCATGCCCAAAGGAGGGGATGGAGCATAAAACCATGGGATGAAGGATGATACATACAAATTCACACTCTGTTTTTTGCTCAGAATATCCAAAGTGCATCTGCCCGGAATTGACAACAATGCCCTCTTCAGACCGCATATGCAGAGTACGTCCGTTTACATTATAATCCATCTCCCCGCTTATGACAGCGGTCAGCTCAACCGCGTCATGCCAGTGGTTTGGCGCTCTGAAATCAGGATAATGTGAAAGAATATTTTTGCGGACATAAAAAGGATAGTCCGAATAGTCATAATCTATCTTTTCTGATTTATTGTCAGTCAGTTCGATGGCTCCATTCATAATTAAACTCCACGGAATTGTTATAGTTTTACACGGATATCTGATAGAAAATATAAAAAGTGTGCGATAAAATTATAACTGCCGATATGGGATATGTCAACAAAGCCACAGCGAAACCTCTCCCTGACCGCTGACTGCTTTTTCCAATTCGTCGTTCGCTTCCTGCTGTACAAAGTGGAAAGCTGCCGAATCAAACGGCTGAACTGTTACACCTATTCCATGGCATAAAAAATATAAAAAGATTGAATGACAGGAGAGAAGGATATGGACAATAAATACCGCAGAGATCACGGGATGGCTTATTATGCAGATGAAAGTATTATCATGGAGCAGCTTGCAGTCAAGAGGCTTATCAGGGAATATAATACGGTCATGCCGTTTGAACATGAAAGGGGAATGGAATGTCTGAATAAAGCGGGTATC
>DWYT01000081.1 GCA_019118545.1 Candidatus Mediterraneibacter merdavium
TCTTTGGCGCTGTTCATTTCAAGTGTCGCTTGCAAAAAAGGTGAAGCAAGCCGATAGAAAGGCTGGTTTCACCTTTTTGCAAAATAAAGGAAATATATAACTGTATCTCCAAGGCCCTGATTGATGCGGTGCAAATTAATATTTCAGAAATCGAAAACAAACAAAACCTGAAAAAAGGCTGATACAATCCGATCGGAAAGCAAACAGCCTGCAAAAATACGGAATGTACAAGTATACGGAATCCCCGGATTTTGAGATCCTGCTGTTTGGATATCAGGATATGCAGGAATGGCTGAATAACCTGTATGACTGCATCAACTAGTATTTGAGATTGAAGAGGCAGAAGACTGTCAAATTCTAAGGCTTTTGCCATAAATGCAAAAACGATAACATCTCCTGCGGGCTTCAACGAATCGCGTAGTCCTACTTCGCAGACTTTTCCTGCCCGGAAAGCTCGTCTATGATCTTCTCGATCATGGTTTTCTTTAAATACACGTCAAAGCTTAAACTGCACAGAAAGGCGAACAGCCGTAACTCGTCCTTGTCCTCGCCGTCAGGGGTGTTAAGGAATGCCTGACCGGACTTTTCATATGCTTCCTGAACCGATGCTTTGAGAGGCTCGATGCGGGATTTTTCGATCTCGCACACTTCACTGTATATTTCGGAGAGCTTCACATCCTCGCTGCCGGAGAAATATTTCTCGCGCAGAGGCGTCAGTAGGGTTTCAATGTCCTTGATGGAGAGGATATTTTTAAAATAATAGATCAAAATGAGGAGAAGAACATGCTCCTTGGAATATTTCTTCTTTACTGACGGTGGAAGCAGGTTATTCTTCGAGTAATTATTTATCATTGTTTTGGTCAGGATTTTATCCTCGTCATACCGCTTTGTGGAGGAAAGGTGCTCATCCATGAATGTGGTGACCTGATCCATGTACAGGTCAATGTTCGGGATCTCATCAGGCTTGATGTAATCTACTTTATCCAGACTATCTAAAATGCTGTTTAATATATCGTTTATGTCAATCTTCATATTATCACCTCGATGCGTCTATTATATAGTAGTAAAAACTATATAGCAAGAGGGGAAAACTTGTTTTTAATTATTAGGAGGACACAAGGAACAACCGGAGGTTGACTTATGTGAAAATGTGTTCGATAATAGATGGGAACAATGGTACAAAAAGGAGAACCAAATGAGTATTTACGATACATTAAATGAACCTCAGAGGGAGGCGGTATTCCACACGGACGGCCCGCTCCTGATCTTGGCGGGGGCAGGTTCGGGCAAGACGAGAGTGCTGACCCACCGCATTGCTTATTTGATCGAAGAAAAGGGCGTGAACCCATGGAATATCCTTGCCATTACATTTACAAACAAAGCGGCGGGGGAGATGCGCCAGAGGGTGGACAATCTGGTGGGATTCGGCTCTGAGAGCATATGGGTGAGCACCTTCCATTCCATGTGCGTGAGGATTCTTCGCAGGCATATAGAACGTCTTGGATATGACAACCGTTTTACAATCTATGACACGGACGATCAGAAGACGCTTATGAAAGAAGTGATACGAAAGCTTGACCTCGATCCGAAGCGCTATAAAGAGAGGCCGCTTTTGTCAGTGATCTCCTCCGCGAAGAATGAGATGATCATGCCAAATGAGTTTGAACTGAACGCGGGCGGTGACTTCGCATTGCAGCAGACCGCGAAAGTGTACCGTGAGTATGAAGCGCAGTTAAAATCCAACAATGCACTGGATTTTGACGATCTTCTTGTCAGGACGGTGCAGCTTCTGGACACTCAGCCTGACGTTCTTGAAAACTATCAGGAACGGTTCCGATACATAATGGTGGACGAGTATCAGGACACGAATACAGTGCAGTTTAAGCTGGTAAGCCTTTTGGCAGGCAAATACCGAAATCTCTGCGTGGTGGGCGACGACGACCAGTCCATCTACAAATTCCGCGGGGCGAATATCCGCAATATTCTTGACTTTGAGAAAGAGTTTGCGGACGCCCGGGTGATCAAGCTGGAACAGAATTACCGCTCTACGGAAAGTATCCTCAACGCGGCGAATGGTGTGATCCGCAATAACAAAGGTCGAAAAGAGAAGACGCTCTGGACGGACAACGGCGAGGGGGAGAAGATATCCCTGCGCCAGTTTGACACCGGGTATGACGAGGCGGAGTTTGTAGCGGAGGATATCAGTGAAAGTGTGCGGGAAGGGGCATCTTATAATGACAGCGCCATCCTTTATCGCACCAACGCCCAGTCCCGTCTTTTTGAGGAAAGATTCGTCGCCATGAACATTCCGTATAAGATTGTGGGCGGCATTAATTTCTATGCCCGCAGGGAGATCAAGGATATTCTGGCGTATTTGAAAACCATTGACAACGGGCAGGACGATCTTGCGGTGCGCAGGATTATCAATGTGCCAAAGCGGGGGATCGGTCTTACGACCATCAACCGTATTCAGGAGTCAGCCGCGGCACGGGGGATTGGTTTCTACGAGGCACTGCTTGCGCCGGAGCTTATCGCGGGCATCGGACGGAGCGCGTCAAGGCTGGACGCTTTTGCCGCGCTGATCGAATATTTCAAAGGACAGGCAGAGCAGGAAAGCCTGACAGATCTGTTAAATGAAATTATCGAAAAGACGGGTTATGTGAAAAGTCTGGATGCGGACGACCCGGTAGACGCAGAGGCGAGGATACAGAATATCGATGAGCTTGTCAGCAAGGCAGCGGCGTATGAGGAGGACTGCGCTGACAGGGACGAGACGGCCACACTGAGCGGGTTTCTCGAAGAAGTGGCTCTCGTGGCGGACATCGACAGTCTGGACGAGGAGCAGGATTACGTGGTTCTCATGACACTGCACAGCGCCAAAGGGCTGGAGTTCCCGCGAGTCTATCTGGCGGGGATGGAGGACGGCCTGTTTCCTAGTTATATGACAGTAACCGCAGATGATCCGGAGGAGCTGGAGGAAGAGAGAAGGCTCTGCTATGTAGGGATTACCCGTGCGGAGCAGAAGCTGACGCTTACGTGCGCCCGCAAGAGAATGATACGCGGAGAGACACAGTATAATACGATCTCCCGGTTCGTGAAAGAGATCCCGGCGGAACTGCTGGATACGGGGGAAACGGTTTCCTTTGGAGAAAATCCATTCAGAAGTGATAAGTTTCGGAACAGTACGTACTCGAACGCAAAGAAAGCATTTCGGGCACAGGCTTACGGAGGGATGTACTCAGGGAATACCGGAGCCGACGGCGGGAGCGGCGCGGGAGACAGACCTTACGGAAACGCGGCGGGTTCGGCAGCAGGAAACAAGCCGGGATTTGCAGGACTTCAGAAAGGGAGTCAGCTCGCGGCAGGAAAAGGCGGGAAACTCTCCTATAATGTTGGTGACCGGGTGCGACATGTGAAATTCGGCGAAGGGACTGTGCTTGATATCAAAGAAGGAGGACGGGATCATGAAGTGACCGTGGAGTTTGATCAAACAGGTGTGCGCAAGATGTTCGCCATGTTCGCAAAACTGGTGAAGGTGGAGTGAGCGTTTCTCCGTATGCTTATGATTAGATGGAAGAAGAGAATCTGGTCACCGGTCTGATGACTGGTGACTGTTCTGTTTGAAAAATGTATTATTTGGTCGCCATTTCGGTTGCAAATAGGCTTATGGATATGTAAACTATATATAGTGATAATTTCATATTTTTAAGATAAGATATGAGAAATATTTTGTCGTTTCTTAATTTTTAAGAGCGTGAGTAGAAATTATTTTAGTGATTTTTGCATTTAGGTGTTTTAGGAATAGGTCGCTGTGATGGGATTTTTCTGTCATGGCGACCTTTTCTTACTAACGATAATGCTATAAATTCAAAAGTCATATTAAATAAAGATTAATTACTTGAATTTTATCAGAAAATATGTTATTTTTGATACATAGATTCAATTAATTAACGAAAGTGTGGAGGTGATTCTTTGGATTCGATATATATAGCTCATATCAATGAAGTTTCTGGTAAAGTACAGACAGTTAAAGAACACAATGAGAATGTAGCCTCGCTATGTCATGAATATGTTATACCAGAAATGAAAAATATGGGATATACGGTTGGTCTGGGTCATGATATCGGGAAGTATCAGGAATCTTTTGGACGCAGAATAAGGGGAGAAAATATCCGGGTAGAACATTCTACATGTGGAGCATTGACTGTGAAAGAGAGATATGCAGCTTTTGCCCCGTTGACTTCCGCCAGTCTTATGATGCAGTTTTGTATAGCTGGACATCATTCGGGGCTTCCTGACGGAGGGTTTCAAAACGACACGTCAGACAAATCCACATTGTGTGGACGGATGAATCGAAGTTTTGAGGATTTCAGTGTATACAAAAAGGAACTGCGATTTCCAGATATTAACGGTATGAAGTGGCTCCGCTTCCTTATGCAGGACTGCGGCGGCAATATGGATCAATTGATCGATAAATT
>DWYT01000082.1 GCA_019118545.1 Candidatus Mediterraneibacter merdavium
TTCTTGTCCCGCAAGATTTAATACTGTTGTTAAATAGCCCTGAATGATTGTAAGAGGGGTTCGAATATCATGGCTCAAATCCGAAATCAACTGCCTTCGAAGCATTTCTTCTTTTTGTCTCTTTTGCACAGCCTCCTCCATTGCCTCTGCCATGCAGTTAAAAGAATGTCCCATCTCTACAAACTCATATTCCGCCTGCAGTTCTAAGCGCTTCTTATAATTCCCCTTTTCCAAATCCTTCATTGCCAACCTCAATTCATCCATTGGTCTTGACAGATTTTTCCTGATCTTTTTAGATACTATTAAAACCGTGACAAAGTAACCGAATCCAAAGAGAAGTACCCCGACTATGATAATCCCGCCAAACGGAAGCGCGCTTATCTGATATGGTATATTAACTGTCGTTGTGATATCAATAACCTCTGACGGAAAGAAAATAATTTGTATCCGTGTTTTCCCTTTACTATCTGTAAAGTGCTTTATTTTCCCTTGGTACGTTTTGCCCTCCCGTTCATAATTGCCATTCACAATATCGACTATTTCAGTGCCTGTATATACTCTGCCATTTTCTTTGGGATAAATCTCCTGATACTGTATATCTAAGATCTCAAACCAGCCCCCTGCCTCTTTTAAAGATTCTGCATCGACTGTATCGTAGTCCTCAACCCCTTCGCACTGAATATCATACCGTTTTTCCAACACATCTGAAACTACGGAATTATTAATGAAATTCATAAATCTGCTGACAATTACAAATATAATAATTACAATAACCGAAAATACACAGAAATTTTTTATTAACGTCTTTTCCAGTCTTTTGTTTTTATTTTTCAAATTTATATCCCAATCCTCTCACAGTTACGATAAACCTCGGCTTCTTAGAATCTTCTTCAATATAGTCTCTCAGCCTGCTGATATATACCATGATGGTATTGCTGTCATACAGATATTCCTCTTCCCATACTGTTTCAAAAATAACTTTCTTTGTAAAAATACGGCCCGGAGAACTCATTAATAATTTTAACAATTTATATTCTTTACTTGTCAAAATAATCTTCTGTTCATTTTTATATAAACAGCATTCTTCACAGTCTAATGTTAAATTCTGTATTTTAATAATATCAGGTTCCTTCCCCGAACCGGCTCCGCCCAAATTATAAAACCTGCGAAGCTGCGCCTCTACTCGCGCCGCCAGTTCCAATGGGTTGAACGGCTTGACCAGATAATCGTCCGCTCCTTTCTGTAACCCTATGATTTTGTCTCCATCTGTATCTTTGGCCGAGACTACAATGACAGGCACATTGTTATTCTCTCTTATGAACTTCAAAACCTCATATCCGCTCAAACCCGGAAGCATGATATCCAAAATCACAAGATCCATCTCTTTCTTCCGGGCGGCCCTGACTGCCTCCTCTCCTGTATATGCCCTCTGTACCCAGTATTTATCTTCAAGGTATAATGCTATCAGATCTGATATGTCCTTTGAGTCCTCTACAATCAATACTTTTGGTTTTCCTTCCTTCATCCCTTTATCCCTCCCAAATATAGAACGAGGCTACCCCGCATTACTTGCGGCAATCTTCACCCGGCTCCACAGGTCGCTGATGATCTTCTTTGTGTCCTCATTATAGACGAACACTTCGTCATTCGGATTATCTGTCCGAGGGATATACGCGTTGATCCCTTCGTAGTCCCCGCCTTCTCCCGCGAGGTCGTTCATGACCTCTTCATTCGCCGCCGTATATCCTACGTAGCTGGAGTTGTCATACGCGCCGTCATAGTCGCAGGCATAGTTGATGAACGCGTGGGCCAGATCGGGGTTCTGGGCGTTCTTAGGGATAACCATGGCGTCGGACCAGAGGTTCGTCCCGTCCTCGGGCATGAAGTATCCCATGTCTTCATTTTCCGCCATGACATAGGTGGCGTCTCCTGAGTAGATCAGACCCAGCGCCTTTCTTCCCTGCGCCATATTGTCGATGATCTCGTCCGTGACAATCTCCGTATCCATGGTTTGAACGCACTGTACGAGCCAGTCGTATGCCTCCAGTAACTCCTGCTCATTCTCTGTATTCATAGAGTATCCCAGCGCCTTTAGCGCCATCATGAAGGAGTCTCTCTCTGAGTCATACAGATACACATCGCCTTTATATTTCTCGTCTAAGAAAATATTGTAGCCTTCCCGCTCCAGATCTTCGATGTCCACCTTAGTCGTATCGTAGACGATGCCAACGGTTCCCCAGAAGTACGGTACTGAATAGTCGTTATTGGGATCGTAGGGAAGTCCCTTTACGGCGTGTGACAGCTTATCCATGCAGTCTAGCTTAGACTTATCCAGCTTCTGGAGTAGATCCTCCTCGATCAGCCTCTGGATCATATAATCACTGGGCACGAGCAGGTCATATACTTCCTGATTCGCCACCTTGATATACATCTGCTCGTTGGAGTCAAAGTTATCCATGACGACGGACGCCCCGGTCTCCTCCTCAAAGTCGGAGATGATATTTTCCCCTGTATACTCTCCCCAGTTGTAGATATAGAGTGTCTGACCTTCAAAGGGTCTGTCCTGACCGCCGCCCTGCATGGCGAGCAGTCCGACGATGAGCGCCAGTACGCAGGCGAACGCAATAGCAGGCACGAACTTCCTGTGCTTTCCCACCACTTCCTTTTTCTTTCGCTTTGCCGCCACAAGGGGCGTGATATTAATGATGAGCAGAACAATGGTAATGATCACCACCACGAGGGTTGACACTGCGTTGATACTCGGATTGACGCGCTTGCTCATTGTGTAGACCATGATGCTTAAGTTCTTGACTCCGCCCCCGGTCACAAAGTAGGAGATGATGAAGTCGTCCACTGACATGGTAAACGCGATCAGCGCTCCAGACACAATGCCCGGCGTGATCTGCGGCACGATAACCTGAGTCAAGGCCCGCCACGGCGTGGCTCCCAGATCCATTGCGGCGTCCGCCAGATTGGGGTCGAGGGAACGGATCTTCGGCATAACGGATAAGATCACATATGGGATGCAGAAGGCGATGTGCGCCAGCAGCATCGTAATATATCCTTTATCCACCTTAAAGGTAATAAACAGCAGCATGAAGCCGATAGCTGTCACGATCTCCGGGTTCATCATCGGCAGATTGTCTACCTGCTCCATGATATCGCGGATAATCTTCCGCGACTTACTAAGGCCGATGGCTGAGATCGTACCCACCACGGTCGATATTACCGTGGCAAGGAGCGCCACGCTGAACGTCGTATACAGGGCGTCCATCATATCCTGAGAGTCAAGCATGTGCCTGTACCAGCGCAGCGAGAAGCCTTCGAACACAGTCAGTGATTTCCCCTCGTTAAAGGAGAAGATGATCATATATATGATAGGAAGATAGAAGAACGCGATCAGCAGCGCCATCAGGATCTTCCCTGTGGAACGTTTCTTTTTCTTCATAAGATCACTCCTCCTTTCCGCCGCGGTTGCGGAGTTCAACTTTTCTCACCGCCATCATCAGAAGCATCATGATAACTGCCATGATCATGGAGATGGCGCTGCCGAAGTTCCACTCGCCCACTGTGATAAACTGATTCTCGATCATATTTCCGATAAGGAAATACTGTCCCCCGCCTAAAAGCTTGGGGATAAAGAAAGAACTCACCGCCGGAAGGAACACGAGGGTAATCCCGTTGATGACCCCCGGGATGGACAGCGGGAATGTCACCTTCCAAAATGTCTGCACCGGACCTGCTCCCAGATCCGCGCTGGCTTCCAGAAGCGAGTGATCCATCTTGCTTAAGGCCGTCTGCACCTGCAGGATCATGAAGGGCAGGAAGTTATATACCATTCCCAGAAGGACCGCTCCCTCTGTATATAAAAGCTCTGTATCTCCCAGTCCCACAAGGGAAAGGAGCTGCTGGATCAACCCTCCCTCACTCAAAAGTCCGATCCACGCGTAGGTGCGCACAAGCATATTGATCCACATGGGGATCGTCACGCAGAGGATAAGGATATTCTGCGTCTTTTCCGTACAGCGCGAGATAAAGTACGCCGCCGGATAGCCGAGCAGCAGACAGATGACCGTCGTCTTTACGGCGATAAGAAGCGATCTCCAAAGTATGAGAAGAAAGTCCTTATCTGTAAAAAATTTCACATAGTGTTCTAACGTAAATGAAAAAGAGATGATACTGTTGCCCTGCTCCATAAACGAATACAGCGCGATCAGTCCCATGGGGAGCACGAGCATCAGCGCTGCCCACACGATATAGGGAAGGGCAAGCTGTGAAAAACGCTTCATCAGTACACCTCCCTAGACATGACATGGATGTCCTCGGGGAAGAAGGTCAGACCAACCTCTTTGCCCTCCTCGGAATAATCTGTTGTGTGGACTTTGAACTCCCGGCCCGTCGTGGAGAAAGTGATGCGGTACACGCCCTCTTTGACGTCCTCCGGCTCAAAGTCATAATCCACGTTGATATCCACGCTCTGATCCTCATCGCTCAACTTCCACCCCTGAGCGCCGGCCCATGTCTTGAGATCCGTATCCAGAGCCTGCGACTCCGTGATCTCGTCCACGGTCTTAAAGAAATTGAACGCCATAACGCCTTCATTCGCCTTTTCATTCTTCACAAAGGGTTGATCCACCACAAAGATGGTACGCTCCACGCTTGTCCCGTTCGCCGTGGCAAAGGTCACCGGGTACTGTCCTTCTTCCGCTGCCAGCTCGTACTCGATCTTCGCGATGGAAATGTACTCATCGCTCGCCGGGTCCCATGCCTGCGCGTTCGCAAGGGCAACGATCTCTTTATCGTCCAGCTCCGGCACATCGTCAATATCCACATAGAAATCATTGGCGCTGATCATCTCTTTCCCGTCCTCGCTCACCACGTCATGGTTCTTGATGACGCGCATATTGACGGTGACGCTTGTTCCGGGTACAGTCTCCACCATGATCTCATAGTGTACGCCCTTGAAGAGTACGCTCTTCACCTCTCCCGTCATCTTGCCGTCCTTCACATCCACGATGTCAATATCCTCAGGACGGATAACCACGTCCACAGGCTCATTCTCACGGAATCCGAAGTCCACACATTCGAAGGTGATGTCGTCAAAACGCACCTTGTAATCCTCCGGCATGATGCCCGGAAGGATGTTGCTCTCCCCGATAAAATTTGCCACAAAACGGTTCGCGGGTTCATTGTAAATATCCTCAGGAGTACCCACCTGCTGGATCTCACCGTTTTTCATGACCACAATCTTATCAGACATGGTGAGCGCCTCCTCCTGATCGTGGGTGACAAAGATGAAAGTGATTCCGACCTCCTGCTGAATCCGCTTCAACTCATACTGCATCTCTTTTCTCAGCTTAAGGTCAAGCGCTGCCAGAGGCTCGTCAAGGAGGAGCACCTTCGGCTCGTTGACAAGCGCTCTCGCGATAGCCACTCTCTGCTGCTGCCCGCCGGAAAGAAGGGTGGTATTCTTATCCTCATAACCTTCCAGACCGATGAGCTTTAACATCTTCATGACCTTCTGGTCAATGATATCTTTACTCATCTTCTTGATCTTAAGACCAAAAGCAATATTCTCATACACGCTCAGATGGGGGAAAAGGGCATACTTTTGGAAGACCGTATTCAGCTCGCGCTCATAGGGCGGCTTACTGCTGATCTCCTCGCCGTCAAAGATAACATGGCCTTCATCCGCGTCCAGAAATCCCCCGAGGATACGGAGCAGGGTCGTCTTCCCGCATCCGCTGGGACCTAAAAGAGTTACGAACTCATTTTCATAAATATCAAGATTGATCCCCTTTAAAACGATCTGTCCGTCGAAGTTCTTCACAATGTCCCTGAACTCTATCAGTTTCTTCTCTTCCATATCTGCATCTCCTTTTCTTCATCCCCACTCTTTGGTCTGTTTGTCACAGCCTGCACTTAAAATCTTCATAACCGAATGTCTTTACGATCTCACACTCTCCGCCCTCACGTTCAAGCACAATGTCCGGCAGCTTCATCCCGTTGAATGTGTTTGTCTTAACCATCGTATAGATCGCCATATCCTCAAATTCTAAGCGATCCCCACATTTGAGCGGCCGGGCAAAAGAGTAATCACCGATCACATCCCCCGCAAGGCAGGTCGGCCCGGCAAGGCGGTATACATGCGGATGCTTCGCGGGATGGCCCGCGTCTTTAAGCGGCGGGCGGTATGGCATCTCCAGCACGTCCGGCATATGGCAGGCTGCGGACGCGTCCAGAATGGCGATCCGCATCCCGTTTTCAACAATCTCCTGTACCTCAGTGATAAGGATTCCCGCGTTCAGCGCCACGGCTTCCCCCGGCTCCAGATAAACCTCCACGCCGTAAGTATCCTGAACATGACGGATACAATCTTTTAGCAGTTCCCTGTCATAATCCGCCCTTGTAATATGATGGCCGCCTCCGAAGTTCAGCCACTTCATATGCTGCAGATATTTCCCGAACTTTTCTTCTACAGCCTGCAGTGTTTTCTTAAGATCATCGGAATTTTGCTCGCAGAGCGTGTGGAAATGCAGTCCGTCCAGCTCTGCGATCTCAGCTTCTGTAAGCTGGCTTTCAAACTGTTCCAGCGTTGTCCCCAGCCTTGAAAATGGCGCGCACGGATCATAGATGGCATGTCCTTCCTGAGTGGAGCACTCTGGATTGATCCGCAGTCCCATACTCCTTCCCGCCTCTTTTACCCGAGCTTTATACTTCTTAAACTGAGAAGGGGAATTAAAAATAATATGCCCGCACATGCGCAGGATTTCCTCTATCTCATCCTCCCGGTAAGCGGGGGAGAAGATGTGGTTCTCCTTCCCCATCTCCTCATACCCGAGCCTTGCCTCGTACAGGCCGCTGGCCGTCGCTCCGTCCAGAAACCGGGCGATCAGAGGATACATTTTATACATGGAAAACGCCTTCTGCGCCAACAGGATCTTGCATCCCGTTTCCACGCATATCCCCTTTAGTATCTCCAGATTTTCTTTTAGCTTCTGCTCCTGCACAACATAGCAGGGAGTCCTTAACTCATCTTTTCTCATTCTTAATCTACCAGCTCCGGCTCCTCGCTGATCTTCCACGGCAGTCCCCATTTATTGAGCGCGTCCATGAACGGATCAGGATCAAACTCTTCCATGTTGTAGACGCCCGGCTTTTTCCATGTGCCGGTCATCACCATCATGGCCCCGATCATCGCCGGGACGCCCGTGGTGTATGCCACGGCCTGAGAACCTACTTCTTTATAACACTCCTGATGGTCGCATGTATTATAGATGTACAACTTCTTCTCCTGTCCGTCCTTCTTGCCGATGAAGATACAGCCAATATTCGTCTTTCCCTTTGTCCTCGGCCCCAGAGAGGAAGGATCCGGCAGCACTGCCTTCAAGAACTGGAGCGGCACGATCTCTTTGCCCTCGTACATGATCGGCTCAATAGAAGTCATTCCTACATTCTCCAGACAGCGGAGGTGGGTGAGATAGCTCTCGCCAAATGTCATAAAGAAACGGATACGCCTGATACCCGGGATGTTCAGCGCAAGAGATTCGATCTCTTCGTGGTGGAGCAGATACATATCCTTCTCTCCGATCTCCGGGAAGTTATACACCCTCTTGATCTCCATGGGTTCTGTCTCTACCCAGTGACCGTTCTCCCAGTAAGAACCCTTGGCTGATACCTCGCGGATATTGATCTCCGGGTTAAAATTCGTGGCGAACGGATAGCCATGATCACCCGCGTTGCAGTCAAGGATGTCAATATAGTTTATTTCGTCAAAATAGTGCTTCAGCGCATAGGCGGAGAATACGCTTGTCACACCCGGGTCAAAGCCGCTCCCCAGAAGTGCTGTAAGTCCTGCCTGTTCGAATTTCTCCCTGTACGCCCACTGCCACTTGTACTCGAACTTCGCCGTGTCCTCCGGCTCATAGTTCGCTGTGTCAATATAGTGAACGCCTGCTGCCAGACACGCGTCCATGATCGTAAGGTCCTGATAGGGGAGCGCCAGATTCAGCACCACTTCTGGCTTCTCCTTCTTAATAAGAGCTGTAAGCGCCTCTGCGTCGTCCGCGTCCACCTGCGCGGTGGTGATCTTCGTCTTTGTCGTTGCCGCCAGCTTTTCCTTTAACGCGTCACACTTTGACACCGTCCTGCTGGCGATGCACAGCTCTGTAAATACCTCGTCATTCTGGCAGATCTTGTGGATCGCCACACTTGCCACGCCCCCGCAGCCGATTACCATTACTTTTCCCATTTTCTTTTCTCCTTCCTCTTGTCTGCTATACACTTTGGACGATATACTATCTATTTTTATCTATTCCGTCTTTATCGGTTCACCAAAGCGATCAGCATCTCGCGGATGATCTTGCATGCCGCAGCCGTGGACGCCCCGGTGGGGTCGCACGGCGGGCACAGCTCGTTGACATCGCAGCCGATCAGGTTCACTCTTTTGCACACTTCGGTCACGCCTTGCATGGCGGTCAGAAAATCAATTCCGCCCGGCTCCGGCGTCCCTGTCCCCGGGAACACGGACGGATCCATCACATCCAGATCCACCGTGAAATACACTGGCTTTCCCTCAAGCTCCCGGATTACGTCTTCCAGTCCGTCCAGTATGAACGGATGGAAATCCGTGTGCCCGCTCTTCGCCCAGTCAAATTCTTCCTTCTCACCGGAGCGTATCCCGAACTGGTGGATACGCCCGTCCCCAAGCAGCTCCCAGCAGCGGCGGATCACACAGGCATGGGACAGCTCCACGCCAAGATAATCCTGCCTCAGATCCGTGTGCGCGTCAAAGTGGATGATGTGCATATCCGGGTATCTTTCCGCAGCGGCGCGCACACTTCCCAATGTCACCAGATGCTCGCCTCCGATCAGAAAGGGGAGCTTTTCATCCTTTAAGATTTCCGCCGCGCACTCCTGAATCTGTTCCAGCACTCGCTCTGAACTTCCGATGGCAAGCTCCAGATCGCCGCAGTCGCAGACCTTATTTTCAATCAGTTCTTTATCCTGATACGGACTGTAGACCTCCAACCCGTAAGAATCGTTACGGATGGCTCCACCCGCGAAACGGGTTCCCGGGCGGAAGGAAGTTGTAGAATCAAAAGGCGCGCCGAAAATAACGATATCTGCTTCTTCATACTCCGCATCACATCCGATAAAATTTACAATATTTTTCTCTATCATCTTATCACTCCACATCCTCCAGAAGTTCTTCCACATACGCGGGAAGCGCGAACACTCCCGCATGAAGTCTTGGCTCATAATACTTTGTGTGCACACCCTTTAGCTTCCATGCCACTTTGTCCAGATCGTCAAGGGGATGGTATTTCTTTGAGGCAAAACCAAAGAGCCAGTGTCCCGACGGGTAGGACGGGATATGGGCCTGATACACCCGGCAGATAGGAAATGTCTCCACAATGCGCTTGTGCATCCGCTGGCACTGGAACGCTTCTTCCGTGTAGAAGGGACTTTCATTCTGATTGATCATGATGCCGTCCTCATGGAGCGCGTTATAACAGTTGCCGTAAAACTCTTTTGTAAACAGTCCTTCGCCCGCACCGAAAGGATTCGGCGAGTCAATAATGATCAGGTCGTATGCGTCCCCCTTTGAGCGTATAAAGCGCAGTCCGTCCTCGTGGAAGATGTTTACCCGTGCATCTGTCAGGCTGTTGGCGATCTCGGGAATATACTTCCTGCACACTTCCACAAGCAGGGGGTCCGGCTCTACCACATCGATCGTCTCAATGGCGTCATATTTGATCAGCTCTCTCACCACGCCGCCGTCGCCTCCGCCGACTACCAGCACCTGCTTTACATCAGGGTGCACCGCCATGGGGACATGGGTGATCATCTCATGGTAGATGAACTCATCCCGTTCCGTCAGCATCAAAGCTCCGTCAACCACAAGGATCTTTCCAAAATCCTTTGACTCCAGCACATCGATCCGCTGCTCCTCGCTCTGTGCGCTGAACAACTGCTCCTCAATGCGGATGGACAGCTTTACGCCGTCTGTATGTATGTCAGAAAACCACATTTCCATCTGTTTATCCCTCCGTCAATACGTTGAGCCGCTCGATCCTCTCATCCTCTGGCCCGGTCATGGAGCAGCCTTTTTCTTTCGCGTAAACGATGTAATCAATCACTTTCTCCGTGATCTCCTCGCCCGGAGCCAGCACCGGGATACCCGGCGGGTAACACATGACAAATTCCGAGCAGATCCGCCCCTTCGTCTCAGGCAGTGGCAGGGATTCTTTCTCCGCGTAAAAAGACTCCTGCGGGGTGAGCACCACCTTGGGGGCAATGTACTCCTGCGTAAGCATTCCCGCTTTATCCTTCTTGTAGCGCCGTCTCAGATCCGCCAGCGCCGTCACGAGACGCTCCACCTCCCGGATGCGGTCGCCGATGGACAGGTAGGCAAGGATATTTCCCAGATCGCCGAACTCGATCTGGATATCATACTCATCCCGCAGGATATCATAGACCTCAATGCCCGCAAGTCCGATGTCCAGCGTGTGGATGGACAGCTTGGTCGGATCAAAGTCAAAGACGCTGTCCCCGTTGATCATCTCACGGCCGAACGCATAGTAATCACCGATCTTGTTAATCTCTTCCCTCGCATAGTCTGCAAGTCCTGTTACCATGCGGAAGGATTCCTCGCCCCTTAAAGCCAGATTCCTTCTGGAAATGTCCAGACTCGAGAGCAGCAGATAAGACGCGCTCGTCGTCTGGGTCAGGTTGATGATCTGGCGGATATATCCCGGGTTCATCCCCTTTCCTGTAAGAAGAAAGGAACTCTGCGTCAGACTTCCCCCGGATTTGTGCATACTCACGGACGCCATGTCCGCTCCCGCCTCCATCGCTGAAAGCGGCAGCTCTTTTCCGAAGTAAAAATGTGTGCCGTGCGCCTCGTCCGCCAGCACCTTCATCCCCTTTGCGTGAGCCGTCTCGACAATGACCTTTAAGTCTGAGCAGATTCCATAATAGGTAGGATTGTTGACAAAGACTGCCACTGCGTCCGGGTTTTCCTCAATAGCTGCCTCCACATCCGCGCGCTTCATCCCCAGCGAGATGCCAAGCCTTTTGTCCACATCGGGATTCACATACACAGGCTTCGCTCCGCAGAGCACCATGGCATTGATCACGCTGCGGTGTACATTCCTTGGGAGGATGATCTTATCCCCCTTCTTGCAGCATCCGAGCACCATCGTCTGTACAGCGGACGTCGTACCGCCCACCATGAGAAAAGCGTGATCCGCTCCGAAAGCTGCGGAAGCAAGTTCTTCCGCGTCTTTGATGGCAGACACAGGATGGCACAGGTTATCAAGCGGCTTCATAGAATTGACATCAATGCTGACACAGCGCTCGCCCAAAAGCTCTACCAGCTCCGGGTTTCCCCTGCCGTGCTTATGCCCCGGCACATCGAAGGGCACGACCCGGTTCCTCCGGAATCTCTCCAGCGCCTCGTAGATGGGCGCCCTCCTCTGATCTGATCTTTCCATAGTCATATATCCCCTCTTTCCGACAGATTCACCCGTTAGAGCGCGCCCATGGCGCGCAAATCAGAACCACCGGCTTAGCCGGTGGTTTGTTCTCGCCCTATAAGGGCTGATTACCGGCACTGGAGTCTAAAGACTCATCGAATTGGTTCGCCAGCCGCAACGTCATCTACCTACTGAGTCCTTACGGA
>DWYT01000083.1 GCA_019118545.1 Candidatus Mediterraneibacter merdavium
CAGGAAACATTGACGGATTCGTTGAGTTAAAAAAAGGGCAGACAGCAAAATCACGAAGCTGATGAACATTAAGTCCAGCTCCCATGGAAGAGGCAGACATCTTTATAATTCGATACGATATATCATGCTGATACGGGTATCACACCTGTATCAGCACGACGATGCGGAACTCGTCCTCTGTGTAGGAGATGTCAAACGTCCCTTTATATTTCTCGACCGCTTCTTTGACAGAAGCGATACCCAGTCCGTGGGAGCGGGCATCGTCTTTATCCGTGAGAAGGACTCCTTTCTTCTCGCGGATTTCGTTTTGCTTAGAATTTACGATCTCATAGCTGAAATAACCGTTTTCCCCATGCCGGGCGCGCACGGAGATCTTCCGTCTGTCCGGCTCTTTTATTTTTTTACACGCTTCGATGGCATTGTCCAGTGTGTTGGAGAAAATCGTACAGAGAGAAATATCATCGATGCTCATGATGCCGTCGATGCTAATGTGAAAGAAACAGTCGATCCCGCTGTCGCAGGCAAGGTTATATTTCGCGTTCAGGACGGCGTTCACGATGCTGTTCTGACAGAAACGGCGGCTCCCTGTCTCCACATACCCGGTGAGATTCTCAAAATAACTCAGGGCACGGTCTGTTTCATTGTTTTTCAGCAGTCCTTCCAACACGGTGAAATGGCTGTTGATATCGTGCCTGATCTTGCGGATCGCTGTCTGGTTCTGCTCCAGTTCTTCGTAATAGTTCTTCTGGAGACGTAAGTTTTTCCGCTCCATGTCTGCCTGTATGCCGTCTGCCAGATAAGAGGCAAGATAAATGCTCCCGACGTTCGTCAAGATACACGCCGCCATGCAGGGGTAAGAGGCGATCTCTATGCCGGAAGGCATAAAGTATACGAGGCTGATCACGGCGGCAAAAGATGCAAGGCAGATGATGTCAAGAAACAGCCATGAGCGTTTGTCCAAAAGGCTGCTAATCCGTGATAATCTCTTATTCATGGCGAGATAAAACACATACCAGAAAGCGAGTGTGATCAGGAGTGAGAGATTGGAAAATACAGCATTTGCAAGACCGTAACCGCCTGCGACGGTAAAAAATATCAGTGCGCCGATACTGTAATGTAAATAGTTTAATGCTGTGACGATAGGAAAGAGTATCATGACAACGGAAGTCTTTACATACCACGGACCGGAGAACAAAAAACCGGAAACCGCAAAAAATAGAAGCAGGGACAGAGAGATGTTGACTATGTCTTCCGCGAAGATGGCCACAGAGCATACAAAAGTGAGCAGCAGCCAGCTTAAAACTTTTACAGACTTTATCTTGGGCGGTGTGAGGAGGCAGCATACGATCCGGTAGAAGAACCAACCCTGCGCAAAATAGATCACAGTTCCCATAGAGTTAAACAGTGTTTCCATATAAAGTCTCCTTTCAGGTAAGCATTATACACGCGAAAGAATCTTAAATTTTCCTGTTTCCTCTTCGCTATTCTAAATTCATGCTTGTCTAATGAGAAATCCTCTATAAAATTATACCGAGTAAATTATTAAAATCAACGTATTAAAATCAAGTTTTTGTTTCCGATAGCTATAACGGAGGTTCTATGGTATACTAAATAAGAAACAGAACACTATAGATTTAGCAAAATATAGTAGGAGTGATACCTTATGTTAGTAAGAGCAGATAAAAAATGGGATTATGGAATCGGAATGATCAAGGTAGATGGTCTGGAGCCTACGGCAGATATGAAAAAGCTTATCGAGAAAGAGAAAAAAGGTGAGATTTCTATGGAAGAAGTAAGAAAGGCTTTAGATCGGAAATACAAAATGAAGGAATAATACGATGCGGGATCCTTATTTATATCCGGATTCAGATGTGCTGAAAAATCTGGCAAGGATTCAGGATTCGGAAGAATTAAAAAACATGGAGGCAGATTATACATTACTCCGCCTTTCAGAGATTGCAGAAGATGAGTCGCCAACACAATTTGATTATCAGACACTTTGCGAACTTCATTACCGGATTTTCCAAGACGATCTTGTGGAACAGAAAAGAAAAGCGGGAGCATTTGCCGGAAGAGATCAGAGAGATGGCAAGTTTGTCTGAATAATAAAGAAAAGCAGAGAATAATAATGACATTGAAAGACGTATCCGTAACAGGGTGCGTCCTATTTTTATGGAAAGGATAAGATTATGAAAAGATCGTATACAGCAGAATCAGTAACAGAAGGACACTACGACAAAGTATGCGACCGGATTACAGATACCATTCTGGACGCGTGTCTGGCAAAGTCTCCTTTTATGTATTGTGTCGGCGCATTAGTTTTCGTACACGACGCGGGAATCTCTTCGATCAGGTAAGCATCATACGCGCGAAGGCAACGGCAAGCTCCTGCCGGTAAGCTCTGCTCACAGGTAGCTCCTCATCCCCGCAGATACAGGAAGTGGGCGTGAGCCTGCTGACAGAGGCGGTATTGACCAGATAGCGGTTGTGGATGCGGGTGAAATGCCCGGATAGTTCTGATTCCACATCGCTTAGTTTCCCATAAAATTCCTCTGCACCGTTTTTCGTTACAGCGGTCACCTTCTTGCGGTCGCTCTTAAAATAGAGGATGTCTTTTAGCAGAAGTCGGAGCATTCCGCTTTTCTGTTCGACGATGTAATACTGTTCTGTGGATCTGTGCGTTTCCTCTAGCGCCATGCGCAGCACCTCGCGTATCTTCTCCTCGCGGTAGGGTTTTAAGATATAGTGAAAGGCGTGGACTTCGTAGCCTTGGAAAACATAGTCAGGGTAGGCGGTCACAAAGATGATGACCGTATCTCGGTAAGATTCCCTCAGTCTGCGGGCGGCGTCCATTCCGCTGATCCCCTTCATCTCGATATCCAGAAAGAGGATATCCGCTTCTTTTTCTTTTAAGCCTTTCAACAACGTTTCCCCGGAGTCAAATTCCCGTATCGTATAAGCGATCCCCTGAAGCTGGAGCTCCGTTTCCAACACATTTTTCAGGGATGTCCTCAAGTTCCTTTCGTCGTCACAGATGCAGATGTCCATTGGCGGTGTCTCCTTTTGTTAGATTGCAAGATGATCGTGCTGTAAGACCACAGAACTATTGTACTCTCTGGAGCGGGAGCTATCAAGAGGAAGCAGACGGATTCTCGTGCAGGAATGTGACAAATCAGCCATTTCATTCAGTAGCATTTCTCTTTGTGACAACATCCGGAAGCAGGGAGGAATTAAAAATGCAGTCAGCGATCAGGGAGAGGTTTCGCTGTTCCGGTTAGGAATCCGGAAATATCTAACAGGCTGAGGCGCTGTTTAAGGGCAAATCCGTGTGTGGGGGCAACTCGGCTTCGCCTCAAACAATCCCCTCACACGGCTTAACAACATTGCCTCACCCCGATAAGATATTCCGTCAGATTCCTCCAAAGTCACAGCTGAACCTCTTCCTGACCGCTGATCGTTTCTTCAAATTCATCGACCGCTTCCTGCGCATTGCAAAGCAAAAATGCCCGAATCAAATGGGCACACGCACAGACGGCGCGGCTTGAAGACTTTCATCTGTTGAATAGTTCTTCCGCCGCGCCCGTGTTGCTTTCCAGATGTTTATTTACTAACTTCCGTCTTAAGTATCCGGGAAAACAGGTCCTATTTCGAGATACTTTCGGAGATGAGGACGATGCCGGGCGGGTGACTGCGAAAGGGATTAATAAAACTTAAGGTTCTGGATTCGTCCATTAGGACTTCCGGTGGAATTGTCTGAGGCGAAGCCGAGTTA
>DWYT01000084.1 GCA_019118545.1 Candidatus Mediterraneibacter merdavium
CCATGGAGACCGCCTCGTCATAGCCTGCGGCGATCCCCACAACAAATAATTCTGTCTCTTTATATATGCGCTGTTTCAGGAACGCACTGGAAAAGAACTCAAGGTAATTCTGTTCGCCCTGAGCCAATGTGATCACATATACCCGGGGTTGAAGTCTGTTATCCGCGAGCCTTTTTATAATTTTTTCCTTTTTGTCCTGCCAGCATTCACTGACATACAGATCACAGTATAATCTTATCCGCATAACCGCTCTCTTCCGCTGCTTTACAGTCAATAATAATAAGAATCCAGTATGCTGCCCGCTATGGAGACTGCTTTCCCTCCGGCGCTTCCGTCAGACCCTTCGGTAATCACGCTGATGACCAGTTCAGGATTGTCCACGTTTGTAAAGCCGACAAACCATGAGTGGGTCTTTTCCCCATCAGACAGGCTGTACTCCGCTGTTCCCGTCTTTCCTGCCGCTGTATATGACCTTCCGCTTAAGACAGACCCCGTCCCCTCATTGACAACCGCAGCCATATATTCTTTTAGCTGCGCCGCCTCGTCGGAAGTCATAAGCCTCCTATAGCTTTTAGGAACATTCTTCCTCACCTCTGCCCCTGTATAATTTGTCACCCGCTCTACCAGATACGGCTCCATCAGTGTGCCGCCGTTGGCGATTGCCTGCGTGACAAGCGCCATATGATACGGACTCACTGTTGTCTCCCCCTGTCCCATCGCGGTCATCATGATCTCCGCCTCACCGGAACTCTCGTCTAAGGCAAAGGAGCTTTTCCTGTAATCGAGAACTCCCGGCAGGGATGAATTAAAAAGAAGATCCTCGGCTGTCTGACGATACTGCGGGATATCCAGCAGAAGTCCGATATTACAAAACGAGGAGTTACAGGAGTTTGCAAAGGAACTCCTCAAATCTTCAAATCCATGGACTGTCCCGCCAAAGCAGGAAATCGACGTGTCTCCTACGTCTATATGTCCCGCACAGTCGTAGGTGTAAGACGGATAATCCGTATGCTGTCTCATATAGGCAAGCGCGGTGACAATCTTAAACACAGACCCGGGCGCATAGGAGCCGTACATCGCGCGGTTTAACAGGGGACTGTTGGCCTCATCCGCGATCAGCATATTCCAGTCCGCGTATATATTGTTCGGATCAAAGGCGGGTTTGGACACCATTGATAAGATTTTCCCGGTATCCGCCTCCATGACCACCACGGCTCCCTTATTATCTCCAAGGGCGTCATACGCCGCCTGCTGGAGACCTGCATCCAGCGTTGTCACCACAGTATCGCCTCGGTCCTTGCTTCCATTAAATTCATTCTGTATACGCTCTACAAAGAAAGCGTTCGACGTCAGAAGCTCAAAGTTCTCTACCGATTCCAGTCCTGTCTTCCCAAGCTCCGGGTCACTGTATCCTATGACGTGGGAAAAGACCGAATTATAGGGATAAACTCTTGTCTCCGTACCGTCCTCCGCCACCTCCGTCCGGGCAAGGACGTTACCGTTCCTGTCGGTGATATCTCCGCGGATCACATTTTCTGCAAAAGCATTCTGCCTCTGATTGTAAGGACTGTTGACAAATGTTTTCGCGCGCACGATCGTAAAGTACACAAGATAGATCATAAGCGCGATGAACAGGATCACGAACAGATATGTGATCCAAGCAAATTCTCTATTTCGAACGCGTTCTTTCTTTTTTGCGCGCCCTCTGTCTTGGGACCTCCTCGAATCTCGGTCCGCTCTTTGCCGTCTTTCGGGGCGCTGTTCTTCCCATGCCATTTCTTGACTTCCTTTCTTTCTTACGCTTTTCTTGCTCCAGCTTCTCTTCCTCGTCCTCCCTCAGAATGTACAGGCCCTGTATGATGCCGAACATGATCATGGTGCTCAGCATGGAGCTTCCCCCGTAACTGACAAAGGGGAGGGTCATTCCTGTGGAAGGGATGAACTTTGTCACGCCTCCCACCTGCAGAAACACTTGGAAAACATAACATGTCCCAAGACCTAAAGCTACCAGCTTATAAAAGCTGTTGTGGAGCTCCATGGCGATATTTAAAAACATCACATAACAGCTCACACAGATGAGAATGATACAGAGCGCGTAGATCACGCCCATCTCCTCTGTGATCGCCGAGAAGATAAAATCCGTCTCCGCCACGGGGATCGAATCCGGCTGCCCCTGAAAGAGTCCGGAGCCGAACCATCCGCCCATACCAATGGCAAACAATGACTGCGCCACCTGATAACCGCTTCCAGTGTATGTCCCGATGGGATCCTGCCACGCCTCTACCCTGACCCGGATATGGGAGAACAGATGGTATCCCGCCACCGCCGCCAGTACGCCTGCCCCCAGTCCTGCCGCCGCGTACAGAGGCTGTCTTGTGGCCACGTACAGCATAACCAGATATACTACGAATAAAATCAGCGCGGCCCCAAGATCCGTGGATATCACAAGTATGAGCACATGCGCCGCAGCAATCGCCGTAGTCACAACAACATTTTTGAATTCTTTAGACTTGTTCAGGCTCGCCGCCACAAAAAACACGAACAGGATCTTCACGAACTCCGACGGCTGCACATTAAAGCCGAACAATTCAAACCCAAGCTTCGCTCCGCCCGATGTCTGCGCAAAGACCGCCACAACAAGAAGCGCCGCTCCGCCTGCTCCCGCATACACATACGTCCACTTGTCAAGAAAGGTCAGCTTCCGTATGAGCACCGGAACGATTAACCCGAACACAACACCAAGCACTACAAAAATAAGCTGCCGTATTGCCGTGCCGTAAGGCGACTCATTGTCTGCGGACAGACGGGTTATCATGATCATCCCCACTGTTATAAGCATACACATATTGTTGACGACAAGCCGCGATACATTCGGATAGATAAAGTTGTATAAAAGGATCACCGCCAAGAGCACCGCGAAAAGCGCCCCATAGAGAAACAGGATGCGGATGTCCTTCGTGTAGAAGAACATCGCAAAAAAGGCGGTGAACTGGAGCAGGAACATCAGTACATCCTGTCGGATGAGCACACGTTTTTCCTGATCCTCATACTCTCTTGTAAAGATTGAAAAACAGGAGAACGTATAAGCCGCCATTAAAACGATGATGATATATTTTGATAGTTGTACGATAATATTTGCCATATTTCCACCTGATTATAATACTCCCCTTACAATACTCCCCGTTTAAAATGTCCCTGCGTATAGGAAAATTCCGGGACTGCTTTCTCTTCTTCTCCTGAAAAAGCTCTCATAAGCCGTAAGAGCATGTCCGCCGTCTCCTCTTCTGTCTCAACACTGAACTGAACCCGGAGCGCGGACGGCTTAAGCCGCCTTATCTCCTCCTGATGTGTACCCAGATACAGCGGACTTGTATTGTAGATCACATTAAAGCACTCCCGGCACACAGTTTTGACGGGAAACCGATTGCCCAGACGGTCGGTGAGCATTGTCACTTCCGTGCGCCCGCCGCATTTCCCCGCCGTCTTTTTCAGGCACTGGGCGCTGACCATGACCGGAAAATATCCGTATACCATAAGCTCCGCTTCCGCTATCCCAAGCTCTGCAAGCTCTTGGGCGTTCAGCTCAAGGGGCGCCGTGACGTCCGATATCCCGAGGCGTTTCCAAAATGCTTTCCCGTACCGGTTAAACACATATAGATTATGGTCCAGAATGATCTTTTTGTCAAACCCAAGTGCCGTTAAAAACGAATATTCCTCCATGTTCCTTATGAGCGCGCCGCTAAAAGGAAGTTCTCCAAAAAATCTGCGGATCTCTCTTTCATATTCGCATCCTTCCTCCCGGAAAATGTAGGGCATGGCAGCGAACACCCCGCAGCCGGATTGTGACAGTTCATTTATCATCTGACGGACACTGTCTGCCCTGTCCCCGCCGGCGATCCCGCACTCCAGAATGCTGCTTTGCAGTAGAGACATCTCCACATAGATGCGCCAAATCTCACTCATGCCCTGTCTCACATGATCCAAGACCGCCTGAAGCTGTCCGGCCGTCTCCACAAGAATGGAGAACCGGGGATGCCATTCTTCCCGTACCTGTTCCCGAACCTTTTTATCCCCCTCCACGGACTTCTCAGGCCGCGAGTCAGCCTCATCCACACCCTGTCCTGCCGTTCCATCCCCGGGAAGCCGGGCAGAACGCGCATAGGAAGAAGCCACCTTTTGCTTCAATCCTTCCAGAGCGGCTCTCCTTAGAAGATTAAGCTGGCGGATGGGAAGAAAGATATGATCCTCCATATAGATATCCATTTTTTCAAAAAAGAACTCCGAATTTCCTGTCTTCTGTATCTGTTCCCTTACGCGGGCCTCGTCCATGGGACGGTTTTCCGCCCGCCGTACACACTCCTTTGTCTCTGCCGTGAAGGTGACTGTCTCCCCGTTTTTCTTCTGTAAATCAACGGTCAGATAAGCCGGGGCGTCCACGGTGAGCGTCAGTGTCCCCCTGATCCCTGTCTGAACCGTTTTGCCAATATAGTCCTCCTGCATGGAACGGATCAGAGATTCGTTGCGCACACGGTTTAACACAGTTCCCGGAGCTATGCGCACTCCTTTTTGCACGAGAAAGGAAATGTCTTTGCCTTCTGCAACCGCTTCTCCCAGCGTATGATTTCCTTTTCCGCCCGTGATCTCCAGTACGTCGCCGGGATTTAAGTCTGTCACCGCTCTTCCCCGCAGTTCTCTCCCTTTCTGGGAATGAACCTTCAGCGCGGGAACTCCCGCGTGGTTCGGGCGCTCAAGAGCCATCATCTCCTGCCCGTTATGCTTCTTATAATACCCCTGAGAAAAGCCGCCTCTGTTATACAGATCCATGAGCATCTCCCTGTCCTGCGGACGCACATGGTATCCCTTCCGTCCTTCCTTCTGGTAAAGCTCCGTATATTTCCGGTACATGGACGTAACGGCTGCCACGTATTCCGGTTTTTTCATCCTGCCCTCGATCTTGAAGGAATCGATTCCTGCCTCCACAAGATCGGGGATGATCTCAAGAGTACAGATGTCTTTCGGACTTAAATAATACCCTTTCTGCCCGTCCATGGAATACGGAAGCCTGCAAGGCTGGGCGCACTGTCCCCGGTTGCCGCTCCTGCCGCCGATCATGCTGCTTAAAAGGCACTGGCCGGAATAACAGTAACAGAGCGCCCCATGGACAAAGCACTCGATCTCAAGTCCGGTCTTTTCGCGGATATCTCGGATCTCCGCCAGAGACAGCTCCCTCGCGGGAACGATCCTCGTCACGCCCTGTTCTTCCAGAAACGCCGCCCCGTATGCCCCTGTAATCGTCATCTGAGTGCTGGCATGGATGTCAAGACCCGGAAAATGAGTCCTCACATACTCTACAACTCCCACATCCTGCACAATTACCGCATCCAGTCCCGCCTCATACAGAGGCAACAGGTAATCATAGAGTCCTAAGATCTCTTTCTCCTTTAAAAGAGTGTTCACTGTCAGATAGAGCTTCCGCCCGGACAGATGCGCCTCCTGAATCGCGCGGATAAGTTCTTCCTCCGTGAAATTATCTGCGTATGCGCGCGCACCGAATCTTGGGCCGCCCGCATAAACCGCGTCCGCTCCTGCCGAGACGGCGGCCCGGAAGGACTCGTAAGAGCCTGCAGGGGCAAGGATCTCCACCCTGCCCGGCGCGGCTTTGTGTCCATATTTCCTGTTTTCATTATGTGTTCCCGTCATATCTGATTCATAACCTTTCCCTTGCGCGCAGTCTGTCTCAGACAAAGCGCGCTGCATTTGTATGCAGCGCCGATGTACCTGCACCTTCACTGCCCATATAATGAAACAGGCTGTCGTTTCTGACAGCCCTCTTATAGTTATCTTCTCCGGTTTTTCATCTCTGTTTCCAGCTTCACAATCTGCATCTGGAGATCGTTGTTTTCTTCCTTCATCTTGGCAAGCTCTTTCTCCGCGTTCTCCAGCTTAATCTGCGCGGAGATCAATTCGTGCTTGAGATCGTACATTTCTTTGTCCTTCAGCTCAATATCACTCTCAAGGGAATCCCCTTGCTTCTTCGCTTTAAAATAATCGTCCGCAATGTTCAGGGCGAGAAGTACATTCCTTGTGTCAGCGCTCTGTTTTCTGTATCCCTCACTGTTCGCACACTCCGTGATCTTGTGATTCAGATAAGAGGAGACCTTCTGCAGATATTCCTCGCCCTCGAACCCACTCAGAGTATATACCTTTCCCCCGATCAATACTTCCGTAAAATGCTTTGCTGAACTCATAGCTTCCTCCTCGCGTTTCTTACCAGTTCATTATAAACGATTTTCCACCAAAAACCAACTGTTTTTTGTACATCCTCTCATATCATCAAATTATTCAGCCGTTTAATTCACTAACGCTCCCTTGTTTAAACAGACGAAAACAGATCTGATCACTAAGACATATTCCGAGAGTGGACAGGCGCAGTTGGATTCCGCTACAGGGAATAAGTAAAACTAAAGGTTCTGAATCCGCCCGAAAAACAGGACTTCCGGTGGACAACTCGCGTCCGCTCAAACAATTCCACCGAAAGTCCTAGCGGGCGAATCCCGAACCTTAAGTTTTACTACGAATTCCCTTTCGAAGTCATCCAACTGTGCCTGTCCATTCCCGGAAAGGTTTTCGCGATATCGGGCCTGTTTTCTAGTTTGTCTAATACAGAAATTAGTGACTAAACGGCCGGAGAGCTGCACGGCGCGGCGGAAAAACTATCCAAAAATTGAAAGTCTCCAAGCCGCGCCGTGTTGCTTTCAGGTTATTTATTCAGGAACTTCATATCCGGAGAGCTTTAGAAAATAAAATGTTGGAAAAACCTTTCGGAGCGGGTGAAGAAGCTGTCCGGGTGACTTCGGAGGGGAATTAGAAAAACTCAAGGTTGCGGGTATGTCCCTTAGGACTGCCGATGGAATTGTCTGACCGAAGGGAGTTGTCCATCGGCAGTCCTGCTTTTCGGACATAACCGGAACCTGTAGCTTTTCTTATTCCCTGCAGCGGAATCCCGGCGGCTCTTCATCCGCCCCGAATACGTTTTGCCCTCTTTTTGTTTTCAAATTTCACAAGATAGAGTTACTGTATTAAATGGCTGATTTGTCGCTTATCATTGGTATTCCCAGATGTCTGTACGCCAGTTCTGTTACTACTCTTCCTCTTGGTGTGCGCTGGATAAAGCCGTTTTTCAAAAGGTACGGTTCGTACACATCCTCCAGTGTGCCCGCATCCTCGGAGGTTGCGGCGGCCAAAGTATCAAGTCCCACCGGGCCGCCCTGAAATTTCTCGATCATCGTCAGAAGAATATTCCGGTCAATATGGTCAAGACCGTATTTGTCCACATCCAGAAGATCCAGCGCGTAATCCGCCACTTTTTTTGTAATCCTTCCATCGTATTTTACCTGTGCGAAATCACGCACCCTCTTCAAAAGACGGTTGGCAAGCCTTGGCGTACCTCTTGACCGTCTTGCAAGCTCAAGGGCACCATCCTCTTCCATCTCCACCCCGAGCACCGCTGCCGAGCGCATGATGATTGTCTTGAGCTCTTCATCTGTATAAAATTCCAGACGGTTTACCACTCCGAACCTGTCTCTTAACGGAGCGGTCAGCATACCGACTCTTGTGGTGGCCCCCACAAGGGTAAACTGCGGCAGATTCAAGCGGATTGAGCGGGCCCCGGCTCCTTTTCCGATCATAATGTCAATCGCATAATCCTCCATGGCCGGATAGAGCACCTCCTCCACCTGACGGTTCAGCCTGTGGATCTCATCTACAAACAGTACATCCTTCTCCTGAAGACTGTTGAGGATCGCGGCCATTTCCCCCGGCTTCTCAATGGCCGGGCCGGATGTCACCTTCATGTGCACCCCCATCTCATTGGCAATGATGCCCGCGAGAGTCGTCTTTCCCAGACCGGGAGGCCCGTAAAAAAGCACATGGTCCAGCGCTTCCTCTCTCGCTTTTGCCGCCTCAATATACACTTTGAGCGTTTCTTTTGCCTTCGCCTGCCCGATATATTCTGTCAGAAGCTGGGGCCGCAGCTCCCCTTCTATCTTGATATCCTCTTCCAGATTTTCTGTGGTGATGATACGCTTTCCCATGATCTGTCATTTTCCCTTCATCGTAAATAAGGCTTTCTCCCCATATGAGCAATCCTCTTCCCCCGCTTTGATACGCGGTCAGAAGAGATGCTTTAATGCTTCCTTTAATATATCTTCCACTGTCGTACAATCCGCAGAAGTCTTTTTCACGGCGCGCATACTCTCCGCGCTTCCGTAGCCGAGCGCGACAAGCGCCTGCACTGCCTCTGTCTGCATATCGCTGTCCGCCGCCGCGAGATCACGCGTTTCCGCCTCATTCCCGTGCGCCGCGTGTTCGAGCATTTCTTCAATATCGACTTTATCCCTCAACTCCACGATCAGCTTCTCCGCTGTCTTCTTCCCAATGCCCGGAGCTGCGGAGATCGCTTTTGCGTCTCCTGACATAATGGCAAAGCGCAGTTCGTCCGGGTTCATGCAGGACAGGATATTAAGTCCGCCCTTCGGCCCGATGCCGCTCACGCCGATGACAAGCTTAAATATTTCCAGATCGTCCCTTGTCAGGAATCCAAAGAGCTGCATGGCGTCCTCTCTTACGTTCAAGTATGTGTAAATCTTCACTTCATTGCCCGGCTGGGGAAGAAGGGATAACGACTGTCCGGGCATGAACACCCCATAACCCACGCCGCCCACGTCGATCACTGCCTTTTCTTCTTCTACTGCCGCCAGTTCTCCTCTTAAATATGAGATCATCTGTCTTTCTTCCTTTTCTTACTGTCTGTTTCTTAGCGTCGGTACGATTCTGTTCTTTTCACGGCGGTCAGGCTATTTCCACGGAAAATCCTTAAGCCGTTTCAAAACCTCCCTGCTGATCACTCCGATCAGGGTTCCTGTGGCCAGTCCCGCCATCATCAGCACCGGGAGATAATATCCTACCTGATAGGTTTTCACAACAAGCATTGCCACAATAAGCTGCCCAATGTTGTGGGTCACTCCTCCCGCCATGCTTACCCCGATTATACTGAAGCTTTTTCTTCTTTTCACCAACCCCATGACGGCGAGACTGAAAAGTCCTCCGGCAAGGCTGTACAGGATTGCAAAGAGATTTCCAAAGAGAAAGCCTGACAGGACAATGCGGGTTACAGATAAAAGCAGAGCTTCCTTCCCGCCCGTCTTATACAGGACAATGACAATGACTAGGTTCGCAAGTCCCAGCTTTGCCCCCGGGATACCAAAATTAATAGGGATCAGCGTCTCAACATAACTAAATATAAGCGCCAGCGCCGTAAACACACCAAAATATGCAGCTTTATGCTTCATCGGGCAACACCATCCAACTCACTTTCCTCACTGCTCTTCACAGAAACAACCACCTGATTCGGAAGGCAGATGATACTCTCTCCGTTCCTGCTGATCTCCCGGTGATGCACACAAATCTGATCCGGACAGTCCGCCTTTTCCATCCGCGCTGTCCCATCCTTAATCACAAGCGTATTTTTCCCGTCAATGTCCACTGTCTGATCCTCGCTGAGTCTGTAAGAGCCGAAGTCCCCGCCCTTAACAGTAACAAGAACAACCGCCTGTTCTTCGTCAAAGGACAGGTTCGTCACAAGCTGGACGCAGAAGATCAGAACCGCGGCGACGATCACTCCCGCTGCCAGAATCCAGTCATTTCTCTTCATATCCGTACCCCTTTACCTCAAATATCATAGCACACCGTTTTTTATTATGCAACCATGTGTTCGATCACATGTGCGGTTGTACTTTGCGGGGAAGCATTATATAATAGTTACAGTTCGCACGTATGCCTACGGCCGTCTGCACCTTATGCAGTCATAAAGCAGCCGCCTTTAGGCATACGTGTGAACCGTAATATATAATATCCAAGAATACAAGCCGAAAGGAATCTTGATAATGACAAGCATAAAAAAAGCACGTTATGCCGCCCTCTCACTCATACTGATACTGAGCGCCTCTGTTCTTAGCGGCTGCTCCTCTCCCAGTAAAATGGAATCCATCTCCATGACAGGACTTTATTTTGATACAGTAGTTCAGATCGAAGTATGGGGCGCGAACCGTGCAGTTCTCGAAGAATGTGAAAATATTTGCGAGCGCTACGAACAGCTTTTAAGTCCGTCCATCGCGACAAGCGAGGTTTCTCTGATCAACCGGGCGCAGGGCGCTCCTGTCACGGTCTCCGAGGAAACGGCAGAGCTGATCCGCCTCGGGATTGAATACGGGGAACTCTCAGATGGAAAATTCGATATCACGGTCGCTTCCGCCACTGATCTCTGGAACTTCCGGGACAACGAAGAAAAAGAACTTCCTGATTCTGACAGACTTGCAGAGGCGGTCAGCCATATCGATTACCGCTCTGTACAGATCGACGGGGAGACCGTAACCCTCGCCGATCCAAAGGCTAAGATCGACTTAGGCGGCATAGCAAAAGGCTATATCGCGGACAAGCTAAAGGAATATTTGCAAAATCAGGGCGTGGAGCATGCCCTGATCAATCTGGGTGGAAATATGCTTGCCCTTGGCGGACGCCCGGATGGCTCTGACTTTAAGATCGGCATACAGGAGCCTTTTGCCGCAGACGGCACGGTGCTGACAAGCCTGTCCGTGTCAGACCAATCGGTCGTCTCCTCCGGGAATTATGAGAGATATTTTGAAAAAGACGGGGTGATCTTCCATCACATCCTCGACCCGGACACCGGGTATCCCATCCAGAATGATCTGTATCAGGTGACCGTCATCTCTGACAGCTCTGTTCAGGGGGACGCCCTGAGCACCACATGCTATGCCCTCGGACTGGAGGAAGGGATGGAGCTGATAAAGCATATGGACGGTGTGGAGGCTGTGTTTGTGACAAGCACCCTTGAAATACACAAAACTTTTTAATCTGTTACGCGGAAACGCACAGTGACAGAGAACAACCCGTCCTCAAATTCTGCGCCAATCTGCGCTCCCATCTTAGTGATAAATCCTTTGGCGATAGAAAGACCAAGTCCGGAGGAGTTCCTGCTCTACTCTACTTTCTGTACTTTTTCAATGCCTCGTGATAGAACGGGCGGTCTGCCTCTGATATCTTCAGTACATCCATCGCTTCCTTTTCGGAAACCTTAAAGCCGTTCATCACATTGCAAAGAGAATCAAGAAGCGTATTCTGTGTTCCTTTTTCGATACCCTGTTCAATACCCTTCGCGATCCCTTTTTCTTCCATCCTGTCTAATATCTCGCACATACCGACCTCTCCTTTCTCGTTTCTGAAATCCTCCTTCACATATCGCTCATCTCTCTTGACAACAGCTAAGAATTTTAGCATGGCATCAATATGTCTGAACTTGCGCTCATCCTTTGGGCGGTATTCCCTGTCCTTGTAAAATCCTGCAAAGTAATCCGCGACAATCCCAAAGTCGCTCTTAAACTTTCGAATGATACTTTCTTCCAAGTGACAGATGGAAAACAGATTGATGCCATAATCCTGAAAATAGGGTTTAACTTCCTCCGGAATGTCCATCCCCTCGCTCAGTTTCCTCGGCCCGTTCCACTCCTGCTCCCCAAAGTACA
>DWYT01000085.1 GCA_019118545.1 Candidatus Mediterraneibacter merdavium
ACGAATTACTTTGTCTTTTTCCATCTTTGACAAACTCCCATACATTGTGCCGGGGGTGAGTTTAATTGCACCATCTGTCATTTTCTCAACTGCCTGAACAATGCCGTAACCGTGATTTGGCTTTCGCAAACACAGCAAAATGTAAAAAGCGGTTTCGGTCATAGGTACATATACTTTTTTAATATGCTGGTCCATCCCTTATCCTCCATTTATGTTTTGGTACGATATATCGCACTTCGATACTAATGATATATCACACTGCGATATATAAGTCAATACATTTTTGGAAATTTTTTATCTGCCTGCAGAATGTGTAATTATTTTTTTCAAGATGGTTGTTTTTTCTTCAAATTGGGATATAATGAAAGCAAAGAAAAGCTGTTTTATCCATGGATAGAATGAGCGTTCTTTTTTCTACCATTTAAGAGGAATTTCGCCCGATATGGCAAAGGAGGGAGGAATTATGGCAACATCCACATTCGGTAAACAGTTTGTTGTAAAACCGGAAAAAGCACATGATTTTGTGAAAGAGATGACTAAGGAAGTGACTCCCACACTGAATAGTGATTTCAAGTCGCATTTAAAACATGAAAAAGATTTGAAAGAAGATCTTCGGAGAGCACTTGAGTAGATGATTGATTATTTAGTTGTACCGATGGGAGAAATAATAAATAAAGGGTACGATATAGAAAAAATTGAAAGTGCATTTAAAAAGTTCTCTTGTCATCGCGAGGTTGATATAGAGGACTTTTTAGTACACAAAGCTATTCCATATGAAAATACGAATTATGGAAAAACGTATCTTTTTGTGGATCAGAAACAGTTGCAGGCTGGTCATTTTAAAGTATTGGCATATTTTACGATAGCACAAAAATCACTGGATATTTCAAGTTTGTCCAACAAACGGAAAAGGAAGCTACTTGGGAACTATCCGGGAAGAGATAAATTGGAATCTGTTCCGGCATATTTGATTGGCCAGTTGGGGAGATGCGATACCTGCCCAAATGAGGAATTAAATGGACAACAAATTCTAAATGAGTGTTATCATGCTATAAGTCTTGCGGCAAAAGCAGTGGGCGGCAATCTGGTTGTGCTTGAATGCAGAGAGCATATGTACGATAAGTTCTACGAGGGACAAGGGTTCAAAAAACTTTATGATGAGCTGAATGATGAAAATTTATATACTCTTTATAAAAAAATTGATTTTACTGAATATTGGAATACATAGGTTACGGAACAAACGGCTGTTAGATTTAGCCGAGGGTTGACTTTGCATAGCGCATATGTTATATTGTGCGCAGACAAAATTACAGAAGTCCATACAGGACAGAAGAATGATACAGGCTGTGAAAAGAAGAAGTAGCAGACAACCGCGAAGACAGAAAGCTGCCGGGAGATGAGAGGCGCGTGCTGCGGTATTTGTGAATACATCTTGGAGCCTCACATTGAAAGTCCCTGCCTTGAATGCCTTATAGAGTTTATCTTCTGGCAGACGGCATGGGCGAGTAGACTGCGACGGAGTGGCACACGTTACCGTGCCGTATGAGGCCGGATATTTCAGCTTTCGTAAAGCTTATGGGGCGAAAGCAACTGCATATCTGGTGAATTAAGGTGGTACCACGGTTGAGATTAAACCGTCCTTATTGCGCGAGCAGTAAGGACGGTTTTTCTATAGGAAAAAAATTTGAAAAGAGGAGAGAAAAACATGGGAATCTACGAAGAACTTCAGGCAAGAGGACTAATCGCGCAGGTGACGGACGAGGCGGGTATCCGGGAGCTGGTGAACAACGGGAAAGCGGTATTTTACATCGGGTTTGATCCTACGGCGGACAGCCTTCACGTAGGACACTTTATGGCGCTTTGTCTCATGAAGCGCCTTCAGGAGGCGGGCAACAAACCGATTGCACTGATCGGCGGAGGTACAGGCTATATCGGCGACCCGTCAGGAAGAAGCGACATGCGCAGCATGATGACGCCAGAGCAGATACAACACAACTGTGACTGCTTTAAGAAACAGATGAGTAAGTTCATCGACTTTTCAGAGGGTAAGGCCCTTATGGTAAATAACGCGGACTGGCTGCTTGATCTTAACTATGTAGAGGTGCTCCGCGAGGTGGGGCCGCATTTTTCAGTAAACAGGATGCTTGCGGCAGAGTGCTACAAGCAGAGGATGGAGAAGGGGTTAAGCTTTCTTGAGTTCAACTACATGATCATGCAGGCCTATGATTTCTACGCACTGTTCCAGAAATACGGCTGCAACCTGCAGTTCGGCGGGGACGATCAGTGGAGCAACATGCTGGCGGGCACAGAGTTGATCCGCCGCAAGCTGGGAAAAGACGCGGGGGCAATGACAATCACGCTGCTTCTCAACTCCGAGGGCAAGAAGATGGGCAAGACCCAGTCCGGCGCTGTCTGGCTGGATGAGAACAAGACGACCCCGTTCGAGTTCTATCAGTACTGGAGAAATGTTGCTGACGCGGACGTGCTCAAGTGCATTCGTATGCTGACATTCCTTCCGCTTGAGGAGATCGACAAGATGGATTCATGGGAAGGCGCGCAGCTTAACACGGCGAAGGAAATCCTTGCTTATGAGCTGACGAAGCTTGTACATGGAGAAGAAGAGGCGAAGAAGGCGCAGGAGAGCGCGCGGGCGTTGTTTACACAGGGGAACGCGGCCCAGATGCCGACCACAGAGCTTGGGGACGCTGACTTTGAGGACGGCAGCATTGATATCCTGACCATGCTTGTGAAGGCAGAGCTTGTTCCGTCTAAGTCAGAGGCAAGACGCGCGGTACAACAGGGCGGAGTGGCAGTTGACGGAGAGAAGGTCAATGACATCAAAGCAGTTTATACAAAAGACGCGCTTGCTGGAGAGGGCGTTATCCTGAAAAAGGGTAAAAAGAACTTCCGCAGGATCGTCGTCAAATAGGCGCGACAGATAAAAGATAGAAGGAGGCAGTGTGATGAGCATGAACCAGACGCCCGCGTCCGAGCGGGTACATATCGGTTTTTTTGGAAAACGAAACGCCGGGAAATCAAGCGTGATGAACGCGGTGACAGGACAGGATATCGCGGTCGTATCCGATGTGCGGGGAACGACCACAGACCCGGTCTATAAATCGATGGAGCTGCTTCCCCTCGGCCCGGTGGTGATGATGGATACGCCCGGTATCGACGATGAAGGAGAGCTGGGAGCGCTCCGTGTAAAGAAAAGCTATCAGGTGCTTAATAAAACAGATGTGGCAGTGCTTGTCATCGACGGCAGCATAGGCGCCAGTCCTGAGGACGCGGCGCTTATGGAGAGAATAAAGGCAAAGAACATCCCGTATGTAGTGGTAATAAATAAGAAAGAGCTGATTTCGCCCGGGGCGGCGGAAAAAATATCGGACACATTGGGAGTGACAGGCAGACTCATACAGGTAAGTGCGCTTGCGGGCGATGGGATCAATGAGTTGAAAGAGGAGATTGCCAAGGCGGCAAATACCGGGGAGCCTGAGAGATATCTTGTCCGCGACCTGCTTAAGCCATCAGACATCGCAGTGCTTGTCGTGCCGATTGATAAGGCTGCGCCAAAGGGAAGACTGATCCTTCCCCAGCAGCAGACGATCCGCGATATTCTGGAGGCTGACGCTGTGTCCGTGGTGGTGAAGGAAAACGAGCTGAAAAGCCTTCTCCCGCAATTAAACAAGAAGCCAAAGCTAGTCATCACGGACAGTCAGGTATTTGACAAGGTGGCGGAAGATACGCCGGATGACATTATGCTGACTTCTTTCTCGATTTTATTTGCCCGGTATAAGGGGGATCTGGAATCTGTTGTCCGGGGCGTGACTGCTCTGGACAGTCTGGAGGATGGCGACACAGTGCTCATCAGTGAAGGCTGTACCCATCACAGGCAATGCGGAGATATCGGAACAGTAAAGCTTCCCGCGTGGATACAGGCCCACACAGGCAGAGAGGTCAGGATCGAGACAACGTCGGGCACGGAATTTCCGGACGATCTGAGCGGATATAAGCTAATCCTGCACTGCGGCGGATGTATGCTCAACGAGCGGGAGATGAAATACCGTTTGAAATGCGCGGAGGATCAGGGTGTACCTATGACAAATTACGGCATTGCCATCGCGTATATGAAAGGAATACTCAGGCGCAGTGTAGAGCCATTTCCGGAAATATACCGGCTGCTCGGATAATACAGGAAATACCAGTGAGTGAAGGAGGAAACATTATGGAACAGGAATACACGGGAAAAGAAGATATGAGACAGGAAAATACAGGAATGAGTGCTTCCAAAGCCTACAGCCGTACAGGAGCGGCTCTGTTTGTGATGGGCGCGCTGACCAGCGCTGTACAGATTTTGCTGAGTTATCTGTCCGGCGAATTTGCCGCCAGAGGCTATTGGTTCGCATACTCAGGCTGGTATACATGGGTCGTGACCTTTGTTCCTCTCTACCTCGTGGGTATGCCGGTGTGCGTCTGGATCATGCGGAAAGTGCCCGAGCAGAAGCCGAATGCAGTGAAATTCGGCGGCAAGGAGTTTTTTGTCTTTTTCCTGATGTGCTTGCCGCTGATGTACGGCGGGAATATCATAGGAAACGTGCTGTCCATGCTCTTTTCAGGCGGGCAGGCGCAGAACGGACTTCTTGACTATGCCTTTGACACCAGTCTGCTGAAGGTCCTCGTGATGGTCATCTTAGCGCCCCTTCTTGAGGAGTTTGTGTTCCGTAAACAGATCATTGACCGATGCGGGAAATACGGAGAAAAGCCGGCGATCCTGTTTTCGGCGCTGACGTTCGGACTGTTTCATATGAATCTGTTCCAGTTTTTCTATGCGTTCGGACTGGGTCTGGTATTCGCCTACGTATATACCCGTACCCGCCGTCTGCGCTATCCGGTGATCATGCACATGATCATCAACTTCATGGGAGCTGTGATCGCGCCGTCCCTTCTCACCCTCTTGGATATGGAGGCGCTCATGCGTATGTCGGAAGGGGTTGTCGATGAGACGGCCATGTTGTCCGTGCTCCCGGGACTTGCCATGATCATGCTGTACTTCTTTCTGCTGCTCGGACTGAGTATTGCCGGCATCGTGCTCATCTGCCTGAGAGCGTCCCGGCTTGTGTTCCTTCCTGCGGCGTATGAGATCCCCAAAGGCCGCAGATTCAGAAGTGTGTACTGCAATGCCGGAGTGGTGCTGTTCGTCTTATTCTGCGTCGTGATGATTGTGCTCACTCTCGTCTGACGCTGTCGGCGAGGGCGGTTTATGAAAGGGGTTATTCATTCCTGCCTCTGCCATGATCCGATTCACTTTGTCCATATACCGCTGTCGGATCATTTCGTAATACCGCCTGCTTAAGGGAGCTTCCATGCCCGATCCGAAGCAGACATGGTCGCGTAGTACTTCCTTGACATGGGGGAAGTTGGCGATGTATCCCTGATGGATATACAGGAACTGCCCGTGATCCAGACGGCTGTATATATGGCGGAGCGAATCATAACAGATCTGCTCCCCGTCCGTGCAGTGAAATACACACTGGTTGCGGCGCTTTTCGATATAGACTACTTTGTCTAAATCAATGATGATATTTGCACGGCCTGAGATGATCTCCAAGTATCTCTTTTCAGCGGCGGCCCGGTTGCGCCTGTAGCTGAGATACATTTCTGCCGTCTCTATAATTTTCTTAATATCTGTATATGTAATTGGCTTGGCTATGTATCCGACCGCGTCTACCCCATAAGCGTCGTAGGCATAGCCTTTGTGGGCCGTCACAAAGCATATGATTGTATCCCTTCCGATACTGCGGAGCTTGGCGGCCGCGTCGATCCCGGACAGACCGGGCATTTCCACATCAAGAAAAAGCAGGTCATAATCTTCTGCACCGGAGTTTGCTGCCTCTGTCAGCGAAGCAGCGGACTCCCATTCACTGACAGTCAGATCATACCCGGTTTCATTTTTGTAAGCGGTGAGAAGGGTTCTTATCTCACTCCGATAGTATTCCTCGTCGTCACAGACAGCAATATTTAATTTCCTCATGATACAGTATTCCTTTCCTGTTCGTTTTACGGGGTTAAGTGCCTTTAATGTATCATTTCCCGTGACCCTTTGCAACAGATCGGTGCAATTTGGAGCCGTAACCGTGATATTTGGAAAAACAATGCCAAATAGCATGACTAATCTACCAAATGTCACAGGTATGTTGCAGGAGATGAAATAAAGAGTTAGAGTAAATGTAACAAATAAAGAAAACAATGGAGGATACGAATAGGATTCATATCTGTTAAAAGTGCGGGGTGATGATATTTATGTATGTTACGGGAAAGCATATTTTGTTATTTGTTACTATATTATCCTTGATCGCCTATGCGGGTTTGCTGGTGTGGAAGTTTATATTTGACGGAAATATCCCGGGTAATTCCTTGTTGGCGCTTGGGTTTCTGGAAATTGCCCTAGTTGTTGTAAATACAATTCAGAAGGAGGGAAACAAATAGAATAGCGGGGATTCTTTGTTATCAAATCGGTTATGATGTAGGTAAGGCGGTAGGTTATCTGGTACGTTAGAGAATTACGGTAATTTTTATGACTTATATCGTTGCAGATTTTGAAAAAACGGTTCACGTTTAAAAGATTTTTGCTATAATTACAGTAGAAATATCTGATAGAAGGAGGAAGTACTATGCCAACAGTAAATGTGAAGATTTGTCCCGAAATAATTAATTGGGCATTAAGTCAAACACAAGAAGATAAACTCGGTGAAAAATTAATGAGTAATATAACAAAATGGCTTAATGGTACTAAAACACCTACCTTTAATCAGATAGAGGATTTTAGTAAAAAAAGTAATATTCCGTTAGGATATTTTTTTCTGCAAACTCCACCTGTTGAGAAGATTGACTTATTAGAATATCGTACAATAGATAGTATTCAGCTTGTAAATCCTAGTCGTAATTTAATTGATACAATCCATGAAATGGAAAAAATTCAGGATTGGATGAAAGCATATAGGCAGGATTTAGGGTTTGAGAAGCTATCTGTAGTTGGGTGTATGAGTGATGTTAAAGATGTTAGTCGTATTGCGAATAAGATTCGCGCAGATTTAAGCATAAGCAAAAATTGGTACGAAACGACTAAAGATTCCAGAGAGGCATTTGGATATATTAGAAAACAATTAGAAATATGCGGTGTTGTGGTAATGATGAGTGGTATTGTTGGGAAAAATACTCATCGGGCATTAGATGTCAATGAATTTAGAGCATTTACTATGATAGACGATTGGACACCGCTTATATTTATAAATACGTCTGATTCTAATGGCGCGAAATTATTTTCTTTATTGCATGAAATTGTTCATATTTGGCTGGGGGAGAGCGACTTATTTAATGACAGACAAGGAAATGCCAATCATGTGAGCGACATTGAGATCATATGTAATGCAGTAGCGGGAGAAGTGATTGTGCCTAAAGATGATTTTTTGGAAAAATGGAATGAGCAAAAAACAGAAATATATACAAAGATTGCTGAATTGGCAAAATATTTTCGATGTGGAGAGATTGTTATAGCCAGAAAAGCTATAGATTGTAAAAAAATTGACCAGAAGATTTATGATCAAGTGGTTCAGAAAGCTATTAAAAATTATAATCAGACAAAAGAAAATAAAGATACAAGTGGTGGAAATTATTATAATACGATGGAATCTCGATTAGATGGATGTTTTGTAAGAGCCATTTGCGAGAGTATTAATATGGGCAGGACTACTTACACAGAGGCATATCGTTTAACTAATACCAGTCCAAAAACATTCCCTGAGATTGCACAGCGTCTTGGAGGTGTAGAGTGGCAGAGAAGTTTCTAATTGATTCCAACTCGTTTATGACACCTTACAGGCAATATTATGCTTTTGACTTGGTTCCAACATTTTGGAAAGAACTGTCTAAACAGACGCAGTCAGGAACATTAATTTTACTTGATATGGTAAAGGCTGAAATTGAAAAAGGGAAGGATGAATTAGCTGATTGGATAAATAAGGAATCGGGATTTGTAGTTTGTAATCATATCGCCCCTGAAATAATAGGTAAATATCAGCAGGTATTGCAATATGTTCAAACGTGTGGATTATATAAGGAGCAGGCATTACAGACATGGGCTAATAACGATGTGGCAGATCCGTGGCTAATTGCCGTTGCTGCTGTAAATAACTATACACTTATTACAGCGGAAGTGCCGTCAGGTGGTTTGAGTATAAAAACGCCAAATAAAGCAGCAAAGATTCCAGATGTAGCAAAGGCATTTGGAGTTAAGACGGGTAACCTATATTATATGATGAGACATTTGAACATAAAAATATAAATTTACAATAAACAGAAAAGCCTAATATAATTCTTTCATAAACAGTACATAGCCGGATGGTCTTCTGT
>DWYT01000086.1 GCA_019118545.1 Candidatus Mediterraneibacter merdavium
GCAAATGAAGAATCCGGATTTTGAGACAGAATACAAAAAGCTGGAACCCGAAATAAATGTTATAAAAGCCATCGTCGATGCCCGAACATCCCGCAATATGACGCAGAAAGAATTAGCTGAGAGAACAGGTATCGATCAGGCAGATATCAGTAAACTCGAGAACGGAACGAGAAATCCATCTCTCAATTTATTAAAAAGATTGGCTGATGGAATGGATATGGTATTAAAAATAGAATTTATACCGAAAGTTAAAGGATAAATGTCAAGAGGCGGAACCTATTTTCCGCCTCTTGTCGCATATATGTATTGTATACGTGTATACAAAAATGAAAACTATTTGAATTTTCCGGGAACAGATGCTATAGTATCAAATGGACTGTTCTGCGCTGGCGGCAGAACGCAGATGATAACGGACGTGCAGGCGGCTTTTGACGTTTTATACAACAGGTCTGCGCGGTTAAGAAGGAGAAATGTAAATGGCAGCAAACAACGCATACGATGCGGGCAGTATCTCTGTTCTGGAGGGATTGGAGGCGGTTCGAAAACGCCCGGGCATGTATATAGGAAGTGTATCGACAAAGGGATTGAACCACCTGATCTATGAGATCGTGGACAACTCAGTGGACGAGCATCTGGCAGGATGCTGTTCTGAGATCCGGGTTGTTCTGGAGAAGGACGGTTCTGCCACGGTGTCGGACAACGGGCGCGGCGTCCCGGTGGACTTGCATGAGAAAGGGGTGTCTGCGGCGCGTCTTGTATATACGACACTCCATGCGGGAGGAAAGTTTGACGACTCTGCATATAAGACAAGCGGCGGACTTCATGGAGTGGGTTCCTCTGTTGTAAATGCCCTTTCCACATATATGGATGTGCAGATCAGCTGCGACGGCTATATTCACCACGACCGCTATGAGAGAGGCGTTCCGGTGGTGGAATTAGAGGGCGGACTTCTGCCGAAAACCGGAAAGACGAGAAAGACGGGAACGACCATCAATTTCCTGCCCGACGACACGATCTTTGAGAAGACGAGGTTCCGCGCGGAGGAAGTAAAGAGCCGTTTGCATGAGACGGCATATTTAAATCCCGAGCTGACGATTATCTTTGACGACAAACGTTTAGAACAGCCGGAGCATATTGTTTACCATGAACCTGAGGGCATACTTGGCTTCATCCGGGATTTGAATAAGAAGAAAGAGACGCTCCACGAGCCGGTGTATTTTAAAGGCGAAGCGGACGGTATCGAGGTGGAGGCAGCGCTCCAGTATGTCAACGAATTTCACGAAAATGTGCTCGGCTTCTGCAACAATATATATAACGCAGAGGGCGGCACCCATCTGACAGGATTCAAGACGACATTTACCACAGTCATGAACCAGTACGCAAGGGAGCTTGGTATCTTAAAGGACAAAGACGCCAACTTCACGGGAGCGGATATCCGAAACGGTATGACTGCCATCGTGTCCATCAAGCACCCGGATCCCAGATTCGAGGGGCAGACAAAGACAAAGCTTGATAACCCTGACGCCGCGAAGGCAGTGGGAAAAGTGACGGGAGAGGAGATTGTCCGTTACTTTGACCGCAATCTGGATACATTGAAAACTGTGCTCTCCAGTGCGGAGAAGGCGGCGAAGATCCGCAAGACAGAAGAGAAGGCTAAGACGAACCTGCTCACAAAGCAGAAATATTCCTTTGACAGCAACGGAAAGCTGGCCAACTGTGAGAGCCGCGATCCGAAGAAATGCGAGATATTCATCGTGGAGGGAGACTCCGCCGGAGGCTCGGCAAAGACAGCGAGGGACCGCAGTTTTCAGGCGATCCTGCCGATTCGCGGAAAGATTCTGAACGTAGAGAAGGCAAGCATTGACAAGATCCTTGCCAACGCGGAGATCAAGACGATGATCAACGCGTTCGGATGCGGATTTTCCGAGGGGTATGGAAATGACTTTGACATCACGAAGTTAAAATACGATAAGATCATCATCATGGCGGACGCGGACGTGGACGGCGCGCATATCTCCACGCTGCTGCTCACCTTATTTTACCGTTTCATGCCGGAGCTGATCTACGAGGGACATGTATACATCGCCATGCCGCCGCTGTATAAAGCGATGCCGAAAAACGGCGAGGAGGAGTACCTCTACGACGACAAGGCGCTTGAAAAATACCGAAAGACACACACCGGGCCGTTCACGCTCCAGAGATACAAGGGACTCGGAGAGATGGACGCGGAGCAGCTCTGGGAGACAACGCTGGACCCGGAAAGACGTATCTTGAAGCTGGTGGAGATCGAGGACGCAAGGATGGCGTCCGGGGTGACGGAGATGCTCATGGGCACGGAAGTGCCTCCAAGACGCGCGTTCATCTATGAGAACGCGACAGAGGCAGAGTTGGATATCTGACGATAAGAGACAGAACCGGATATCCGGCGACAGCAGAGAGACAGAGCTTGATTATCGACAATAGCAGCTAAGAGGCAGATCAAGGAGAAATGAGAATGAACAGTGAAGCGCAGATCGTAAGGACTGAATACTCTGACCTTATGAAGAAATCATATATCGATTACGCCATGAGCGTTATCATCGCCCGCGCCCTGCCGGACGTGCGGGACGGATTGAAACCGGTGCAGAGGCGTACCCTCTATGATATGTACGAGCTTGGCATCCGCTATGACAAGCCTTACAGAAAATGCGCCCGTATCGTTGGCGATACGATGGGTAAATACCACCCTCACGGCGACAGCTCCATCTACGAGGCGCTTGTCGTCATGGCGCAGGACTTTAAGAAAGGGCAGACACTTGTTGACGGGCACGGAAACTTTGGCTCCATCGAGGGGGACGGAGCCGCCGCCATGCGTTATACAGAGGCAAGGCTGACGAAGTTTACGCAGGAGGTATGCCTGTCTGATCTGGATAAGAATATCGTTGATTTCGGGCCGAACTTCGACGAGACGGAGAAGGAGCCGCTTGTACTTCCCATGCGTGTTCCGAACCTTCTGGTAAACGGAGCTGAGGGCATCGCGGTCGGCATGGCGACCAGCATCCCCACCCACAATCTGGGCGAGGTGATTGACGCGGTGAAAGCCTATATGAAAAACGACGCTATCAGCACAAGGCAGCTTATGAAATACGTCAAAGGGCCGGACTTCCCCACAGGGGGCATCGTAGTCAACAAGGACGACCTTCTCGACATTTATGAGAGCGGACAGGGCAAGATCAAGATCCGCGGCAAGGTAGAGGTCGAGGAGTTAAAGGGCGGGAAAAAGCAGCTCGTGATCAGCGAGATCCCCTATACGATGATCGGCGCGGGTATTGGGAAGTTCTTAAACGATGTGGCGAATCTGGTGGAGACGAAAAAGACAACAGATATCGTGGATATTTCCAATCAGTCGTCCAAAGAAGGAATACGCATCGTTCTGGAGCTGAAAAAGGGAGCGGACGCGGAGAACTTAAAGAATATGCTCTATAAAAAGACCCGGCTTGAGGATACGTTCGGCGTCAATATGCTGGCAGTAGCAGGCGGGCGCCCGGAAACGCTGGGACTTAAGAAGATCATCGAGCACCATGTGGACTTCCAGTTTGAACTGGCCACGCGCAAATACAAGACACTTCTTGCAAAAGAGCAGGAGAAGAGCGAAGTGCAGGAAGGTCTGATCAAGGCATGCGACGTGATTGATCTTATCATCGAGATCCTGCGGGGAAGTAAATCCGTAAAGGATGCGCGCGCCTGCCTTGTGAACGGCGTGACGGAAAACATTAAATTCAAATCCAATATCTCGAGGAAGATGGCGGCGCTGCTTCGTTTCACAGAGCGTCAGGCCACCGCGATTCTGGAGATGCGCCTGTACCGCCTGATCGGTCTTGAGATTGAGGCTCTTGTTAAAGAGCATGAGCAGACCCTGAAAAATATCGCCCGGTACGAGGATATCCTGAATAATTATGATTCCATGGCGGGCGTTATCATAGAGGAACTGGACGCTTACAAGAAAGAATATGCCCGCAAAAGGCGCACAGTCGTGGAAAATGCGGAGGAAGCGGTGTTTGAGGAGAAAAAGATCGAGGAACAGGAGGTTGTGTTCCTTATGGACCGCTTCGGATACTCCAAGACAGTGGATGTCTCTGTCTACGAGAGAAATAAAGAAGCCGCGGACAGTGAGAACAAGTACGTCGTCCACTGCATGAATACCGGAAAGCTCTGTATCTTCACGGACAGCGGGAAGATGCATCAGGTCAAGGTGCTGGAAGTGCCTTACGGCAAATTCAGGGATAAAGGCACTCCCATTGACAACGTCAGCAATTACTCCACCAGCGAGGAACAGATCGTGATGGTATGCGATGAAGAGCAGATGCGTTTCGCTCACCTTCTCTTTGCCACGGCGCAGGGAATGGTTAAGAAAGTCGAGGGCACAGAGTTTCAGGTGTCAAAGCGTACCATTGCGGCGACAAAGCTTCAGGCAGAAGACAGATTAGTCGCGGTGAAAGTGATAAATGACAGCCAGAATGTAGTGCTCCAGACAAAGAACGGGTATTTCCTGAGGTTTCCCGCGCAGGATATCCCGGTGAAAAAGAAAGCGGCGGTCGGTGTAAGGGGTATCCGTCTGCAGAAAAAGGACGAACTGGAGAACGCCTATCTGTTCGAAGAAGGGACAGAGACGAAAGTGCCCTTCGGTGAAAAAGAAGTGGCTCTGAACCGTTTGAAAGCAGCGAAACGGGACGGAGCAGGCACAAAATACCGGGGTTAAACTAAACACTTAAATATAACTAAAAAATCATATGAAAAATAGGGCCGATTTTTGTCAAAAAATCAATAGATTTTATTTTTAGAATGACTATAATATATGGCAAGGCACTATCAGTAAACGGTAGGCGGTCAGTTTCTCTACAGAGGAACTGAACCCTCTGATTACATAGAAATCCCCAAGGTGGGAAATCTGGGAAAGGAGGGATTGCTTTATGAGTGATTTTGAATTGTTATCTCTTGTTCTGATGATACTAAGTATCTTAGTGACTGTTTTGATAGCATACATAAACCAATCAAAAAAGTGACCGCCCATCCCCATGGTTTTGGTCACTTTTTTGAAAACTAAAATATGGGACTGACCGTCTGCCGGTAGTGCCTTTTCTATATATTATTGTAGCAGACACATCTTATCATGTCAAAATGTTTTAGTTCAAATTCGTAGTTGTTCAGATGATTACTTCAAGAGCATTTCCTTGTGAAAGCGTCTGGAAGCGGAGAAAGTTTTCATCTAGCAGATAGTCTTCCGCCGCGCTCGTGTTGCTTTCTGGCTGTTTAGTTCAGTGACTTCCACCCTGATCAGTAGAAAACAGGTCTCCTTTCGAAAGTCTTTCGGAGAGGAGGATGATGCCGGGCGGGTGACTTCGGAAGGGCATTAGGAAAACTTAAGGTTCTGGATTCGTTCCTTAGGACTTTCCATGGAATTGTCTGACCGAAGGGAGTTGTCCATGGAAAGTCCTGCTTTTCGGACGGATTCAGAACCTTTAGATTTTCCTTATCCC
>DWYT01000087.1 GCA_019118545.1 Candidatus Mediterraneibacter merdavium
ATGCGCTTTCCGAAGGAACACCGGTTTTCCAAGTTCATTCACAATAGCACGGAAAAATCTGTTCCGCAATATGCTTTTTACAGAAAAATGGGTTATCAACGAACTTACACGAATTGTAAAAAGTTATCCGCCATGTGTGGATATCCTAAGCTTTAATCCTGCCTTTTGCGCAGCCGCTCGACCACGCTTTCTTTTGTTCTTTATGTTCTGCAAATTCTATAACTAATATTTTCCCATGATAAACAACACCTCCTCCAATCGCTATTATAGCTATCGGAAACAAAAAGCAGATAAGGTCTTCTCAAAAACGGTCAACAGAGTATAATGATAATCAAATATCTGTTTACTTAACAAACAAGGAGGCTTGCCGCGCTTTACAACACGGCTCTTTATCACATAGCATGAATGAAAAATTTCTCTTACTTCCGGAGGAAAAGCAGCAGCGCATCATCAACGCAGGCTTTAAAATATTTGCCAGATTTCCATACAAGAAAGCGCCCGTAAACGAGATCACTGCTGAAGCCGGCATCAGTAAATCGCTGCTGTTCCACTATTTTCATAATAAGAAAGAGTTCTACTTCTTTCTGTGGAAGAAGGTAGAAGATATCTCTCTGAAATATATGACAGAATATCACTGTTACGAGCCGGATGATCTTTTTGAAGCTATGTACCGGGGTATGCGCGCGAAGCTAAAGATCATGGAGCTGTATCCTGATCTGGGGACCTTTGTTATCCGTTCCTTTTATGAAAAGGAGCCCGAGATCGCGCAGGAGGTGCAGAGGCTGTACGCCAAAGTCCGCCATGAAAATGGTTTTTCTTTATTAAAGAATCTGGACACGTCAAAGTTCCGCGACGGACTGGATCTTGACATGATGCAGCGCGAAATGTATCTGGCGGCCGAAGGCTGTCTCTGGGAGATTACGCAGAGCGAAGAACCTGTTGATACTGGCAAAATCGAGGCAATTTTTACATCACTCATTGAATTCTGGAAATCTGTATATTATAAAGGACCGTTTTCCGATCAGGAAGAGAAAGGAGCACAACATGAGCATCATCACGACTGACCGCCTGACGAAATATTACGGAAAAGCAAGAGGAATCATCGACCTTGACCTCTCTGTAGAGCAGGGTGAGTTCTTCGGCTTCATCGGGCCGAACGGCGCAGGAAAGAGTACCACCATCCGTCTGCTGTTGGGACTGATCCGCCCCACGTCCGGAAGCGGGAAGCTCTTCGGCATGGACATAACCGATCACTCCCGCAAGATCCTCTCTGATATCGGATATATTCCATCGGAAGCTATGTTTTATCATAAGATGACCGTGGCTGAAACACTGCGTTTTTCAGCCGGGTTGCGGAAAAAAGACTGTAAAGATCAGACCCGTATTCTATGTGAGCGCCTCCAGCTTGATCCGAAGAAGAAAACAGAAGACCTCTCGCTGGGGAACCGCAGGAAGGTGTCCATCATATGCGCGCTCCAGCATGACCCAAAGCTCTGCATCTTCGATGAACCCACGAGCGGACTGGATCCTCTGATCCAGAAAGAATTTTTCGATATTTTAAAGGAACGTGTCAGAGACGGAGCAACTGTCTTTCTCTCATCCCATGTCCTCTCGGAGATCCAGCAGTACTGCAGCAGAGCAGCCATCATCCGGGAAGGGCGCATCATCGCCTGCGGGGATATGGCAGAGCTTGCAAAAACAAATGCGAAGCGGATATCGCTCAGAGGAATAAAGCACGAAAAGCTGCTGTCCGTTCTGCCGCCGCAGCTTGCCGCAGGCATCCGGGATATGCAGGACACCGCTGACACCGTCTCCTTTCTCTATCAGGGGAACATCAAGGAGGTTGCGAACTGGCTGCCGCAGATTGATTACACAGACCTGACGATCACAGAGCCGGATCTAAATGAGGTCTTCATGCACTATTATGAATGTCCGGCAGGCAAAGACGCTGCTTCGCCCATTGAAAGACCGAACCATGCTCCGTGCATCGGGAAAGCTGCCGCAGAAAGGAGGAAACGGTCATGACGCTGCTTGCATCTGAACTGAAACGGAGCCGCACAGCACTTATCATCTGGTCAGCCGCTATCGCTCTTTTACTCTTTGTCTGCCTCATCATATTTCCGGATATGAAGAGTCAGGTCAATGAGTTAAACGCCGTTTTCTCCTCCATGGGCGGATTCACCGAGGCTTTCGGCATGGACCGCTTGAACATGGGAGAACTGATGGGCTTCTACGGGTTGGAATGCGGGAACATCCTTGGGATCGGCGGAGCATTCTTCGCCGCGTACATCGGTGTCTCCGCTCTGGCGGATGAGGAAAAGAACCGGACTGCCGAATTCCTGCTCACCCACCCGGTCAGCAGAACAAGGATCGTCTTTGACAAGTTGCTCTGTGTACTGATCCAGATCCTGATCCTGAACGCAGTGAGCATCCTTACATCCATGGCAGTCATCTATGCCATCGGTGAGGAGCTTCAGATGACCGAATTCCTCCTGCTCCACGCAGCCTATCTCCTGCTTCAGATCGAGATCGCCGCAGTCTGCTTCGGCATCTCCTCTGCCCTGCGCCGAAGCGGGATCGGCGTTGGATTGGGAATTGCGGCATTCTTGTACTTCTTGAATATTATCGCCAACCTGACGGAAGAAGCGGACTGGTTGAAATACATCACGCCCTTCGGGTACGCGGAGGCGGCGGACATCATCACCAACGCTAAAGTCGATCCGGTACTCATGGGGATCGGGTGCGCGGTGACTATCACAGGGATCGCGGCAGCATTTGTCGTGTATACAAGGAAGGATATCCATTAAAGCTCCCCTCTCATTACAAGGGGATTCATTTCACAGCAAAAAAGGACGGCGCGCTGCCGTCCCTCCTCTTTTGCAAAGAACCAACGATTGAATTTCTTAATACCTGTTATCAAATATCCTCGTTGACTTTTTCTCGCTCCTTGGCAGATCACCGATGGATACGGGTTTCACATGCACAAGGATACCAATCTTCTCCTTGAACGCTTTCTGGATCGCTTTCTCTGCCTGTTTCTTATCCACACCCTGATTCACTTCCACGAAGAGCGTACACTCATCTTTTCCAAAGAGGTGATCCAGCATAAACTGATACTCGCTGGACGCCTCGGGCACGTTCTTTAACATCTCCTCGATCTGGCTTGGGAAGATATTGACGCCTTTTACTTTTACCATGTCGTCTGTTCTTCCGATCAGCGTATCGATACGAGGGAATTTCGAACCGCACTTGCACTCGCCGGGGATGAACCTTGTCAGGTCATGAGTGCGGTAGCGGATAAGCGGCACTCCCTGTTTCCTCAGGGTGGTGATGACAAGCTCTCCCACCTCGCCGTCCGGCACGTTCTCTCCTGTCTTCGGATCTACGATCTCAAAATACAGGTAGTCATCCCAATAGTGCATACCACATTCGTAGTCACAGCTCATAGCGATACCCGGTCCGTACACTTCTGTCAGACCGTAGATGTCATAGAGTTGTACCCCAAGCTCCGCAGCAATGCGGGCGCGCATCTTGCTTCCCCATCTCTCGGAACCGATAACACCTTTTTTCAGATATATCTCATCCGTAATTCCCCGTTTTCCAATCTCCTCCGCCAGAAGAAGGGCGTAAGACGACGTCGCGCACAGAACGGTTGATTTCATATCTTTCATCATACGGAGCTGCTTTTCCGTGTTGCCCGGCCCCATGGGAATGGTCATTGCTCCGAGATATTCCGCCCCTGCCTGAAAACCGATCCCCGCAGTCCACAGTCCGTATCCGGGCGTGATCTGTATGCGGTCCAGAGCAGTAATTCCTGCCATCTCATAACAGCGGGCAAACATCTTCGCCCAGTCCTCCACATCCTTCTTCGTATAAGGAATGATAACGGGGATTCCGGTCGTTCCCGATGATGAATGGATACGCACCACTTCCTCGTCCGGCACTGCCTGAAGTCCCAGCGGATACGCCTCTCTTAAATCGCCTTTCCATGTGAAAGGCAGCTTTTCAAAATCTTCCTGTGTCTGAATAGCTTCGATGTCAATATCTTTCAGCTTTTCTTTGTAGAAACACTCCTTTGAAGTAAGCTGACGGAGATTTTCCTTGATCATTTCAAACTGCAATTCTGTCATCTTCATGCCTGTTTCCTCCTGCCTTTCCTATAATTCCTGCGCCTGACTGCCCAGCATCAGCGCTTTTTCATTCAGCTCGACAAACCGCTCTTTCACATTCTTCCGAACTGCTTCCGCCATCTCCTCAAGGCTGATGCCGAGCGCTCCGCTTTTCGCCGCTGCCCCCAGAAGCGCTACATTGAGCACTTTTGGCGAACCCGCCTGACGGCAGATCTCTTCCCCGTCAATCACGAGGACATTTCCCGCCTTTTCTTTCAGATGATCCAGCATCTCTTCCGCGTTGTAGCTACTTCCGCCCAGACTTGCGGACACCGGCTTTACAATCTGCCGGTTGGTGACGACCATGCCGCCCTCTTTCAGATAGGACAGACAGCGCACTGCCTCTCCCGGCTCAAAGGCAATGATCACATCCGCTCTCCCCGCAGGGATGATGGGGGAATGGACTTCACTGCCCGCTCTCACATGACTTACTACGGAGCCTCCGCGCTGCGCCATGCCGATGGTCTCCGTGGTCCGCACGAAATCCCCCTGCTCCATGGCAGCATAGGCGATCAGGCGGGATGCCAGCACGACGCCCTGACCGCCGACTCCGCAAAGTAAACAACTCCTGCTCATCTTACATCCCCTCCTGTTCTGTCATTTGTGCTTCTGTCTTTTCTGCTTCTGTCTTTTGTGTACCTGTCTTTCCCCGGTTCTCGTTATTCGCACATACTTTGATTGCGTCAAAAGGGCATACCGATGAACAGATACCACAGCCATAACAGAGCGACGGATCGATCTTCACAACGCCGCCTTCTGATGTGATCGCCGGGCATCCCAGTTGGCGGATACATACTTTACATTTGCGGCATGTATCCTGTGCCACCTGATAGCTTCTCTGCGGCTTTGCCACCGCGATACAGGGCGACTTGAAGATGATCGCGCGCACACCTTTTCCTTCCGCAGCCTTCTTCACCGTTTCCACGGCTGTATCAAGCTCTAAGGGATCCGCCTCGTAGATACGCTCTACCCCGATTCCTTCCAAAATCTTGCGGATGCTGACCTTTACCGCCACATCCCCCATGATAGTTTTCCCTGTTCCCGGGTGGGCCTGATGACCGGTCATAGCTGTAGTGGAATTATCCAGAACAACGAGCACGATGTCATTTCCGTTATATACCGCATTTACCACCCCCGTGATCCCCGACGCAAAGAACGTGGAATCTCCAATGAACGCGAAATCCACTGCATCCGGCTCGATCACATGGAGTCCCTGCGCGATGGTCACCCCTGCACCCATACACAGGCAGGTGTCCACCATATCAAGGGGCATGGCGTTTCCCAGAGTGTAGCAGCCGATATCCCCGCAGAATACAGCTTTCTTGCCCTTCATCGCCTTCTTTACGGCGTAGAAAGATGCTCTGTGCGGGCATCCTGCGCACAGTACCGGAGGACGGACAGGGAGTTCCGGCGCTTGCGTTTGTGAAGTCCCCGCTTTGACTGCTGTCTTCTCCACAACAGCCTTTTCTGTTTGTGATGTATCTCCCGTCAGGGATCCGTTTCCTCTGCTCAAAAATCTTTCCAGATCCCCGTGGATACTTTCTGTTGTATTCTCTCCGGCATTTTTCGTATGTCCAGTCAGTTTTCCGTATATCTTCACCGGGAGATGGTATTTTCCGGCTATACGCAGAAGTTCCCGCTCCACCATGGGGTCCAGCTCTTCCAGCACAAGCACCTCGTCAACTCCTTCCAGATATTCCTTCGCAAGCTTCTCCGGGAACGGATGAGGCGTGGATATCTTAAGAAGCGGCACACCATCAGGCATCACTTCCCGTGTATATGCGTAACTGATGCCGGAGGCCACAATACCTTTTCTCGGGAAATCTCCCCGTGAAGTGTCATTTTGTGAAACCCCTTTTTCTGAAATGCTTTCCCCTGAAACAGCTTCTTCCGGAATATCTGCCCTCAGATTCAGCGCGAAGTTTCCGTTATATTCTGAAAGGATATCCGAAAGCTCCGCATTTCGCTTCTCGATCTTCACATGATTCTGATAGGACGTACGCGGGAAGATGACCCAACGCATGGTATCCTTAATAAATCCTTCCGGTTCTTCTACTTCCACATCAGGCAGAAGTTCAATGCTCGCGCAGGCATGGCAGACTCTTGTGGTCGGCCGGAACAGCACCGGCGTCGCATATTTCTCAGAAAAGTCAAACGCTTCCCCTATCATCCGGTACGCTTCCTCAGGAGAGGAAGGATCGAATACCGGCAGCTTCGCAAACTGCGCGAATGTCCTTGTATCCTGCTCGGTCTGGGATGAGATCGGCCCCGGATCATCTGCGGACACGACGACCATGCCGCCTTTCACACCCATATAAGCAAGACTCATGAGAGGGTCTGACGCCACATTCAGTCCTACCTGCTTCATCGTGACCAGTGTGCGCGCTCCTGCGTAAGCCGCTCCCGCACCCACTTCCATCGCTGCTTTCTCGTTGACCGACCACTCCACATGGATACGGCCGTCATTATGCTTCGCGATGGTCTCAAGGATCTCCGTGGACGGCGTACCGGGATATCCTGCCGCCATACGCACACCCGCGCGGATCGCGCCCAGAGCGATCGCCTCATTTCCCATCGCCAGAATCTTTTTACCAGACATATATGTATGCTCCTTTTAAAAATGTTAAAACTATGTTATGCAAAAACGCATTGCTTTTGTATTTTAACACAGTAAAGTAAGAAAAGGAACCAGAAAATTTCTGATTCCTTTGCCATTACTTATTGGTCTTTTCAATAAACTCAATTACCGATTTACGACACTCCTTTACCGCCTCTATATAATCGTCAATATCTTCCTTTTCAACAACGATGCTTTCGTCTCCCGGATATCTGGTGGTAAAATAAAGACCATTAATAAGATTGAGTGCCTGTCGGTTTAACTTTATGTCCGGCACATATTGCACAATATATTTTGACAATTTACTTAGATTATGTGTTCTCAAAATTTCTGCTTTCTTCGCATTCCCCTGCAAATCTTGAGGTACGACGTACTTTTCGATAATGTGCTTCAAATACTTCTCACATGTTTCCTGCGCCATTGCACCCATTGCATTTCCGACAAGACCCTGCTCATATGCAGCTAAGAGGAAATCGTAATTATTTTCAGCGAAATCAAAATAAGTCTTCAATTCCTTTGCCATAGCATTTTCCCCTCTCTCAAGATATTGTTGTAATATGTCTGACCGCTTGTTCTCCACTCATCACCGATCACTACCTTTAGATCCACCTCCGGATCATCCGGTTCGTCGCCTGATATTGTCCCTTTCAGATAGATAATATCTTTTTTTATATCTCTGCTACTATACCCGTCAGGTTCTAGCACAAGGAGCAGGTCTATATCACTGTCCCATTTTTCTTCACCGCGGGCAGTGCTGCCGTACAGATATAATTCCTTTGCATACCGGGCCAGATTTGACTGAAATATCTTTTCTTCTGCTTTTTTCAACGCGATTTCATGCCTGTTGCTTTTCGAGATCATAATAAATCCTCTACACCTCTTCTCGCTGTCCGTTGCACTCATTATATCATCTCCATCCGGCAATGTCATCCTCGTTGTACAGATATCCGCTGTATCCGTTGTACGAAAAATGTCCGCGCCAAAAAGAGTGTTACAAAATATATCTTCCTTCCATAGATAACATACGTTTCCAAGGGTGTATCCTGACGCAAAACCGTTCCGCTTTACTTCAAAGATTTGGGCGGATATAACAATAACAGATGATGTTCGACCAAAGGGTCTCCATCATCCGTTATTTAACATCCGGCTCAAATGCTTTTCAGAACGCTCTCACTTAAAATTTTGCGTCAGGATACACCCTTGGAAACTAATTTATCCACGTCAGAAATATTTGTTTTGCAATCTACGGTAAAGCGTCCCTGTCGGAAACACTTTCCGCATCTAGGAACATCATGCAAAATATATGATTGTTATAAAGCTAAATAAGCGGCTGTATAGCGAGCGTCCGCTTTCGGAAAATTAGATATCCGCAGAACTATGCTGCGTGAGCGGCAAGTAGAGTGAAGCGGCCCCGAAGCCGCGATGCAGTCATAGTTCTGCGGATATCGTACATTATGAAAAATAAAGGTCACAATACCCTCAATTATTTGTCTTTATAAGAAAGATATATTTTGTAACATCGATCCTTTTTTCAGGAATACCGGCGTCCACTCGAGCGGTGTGTCTGCCTCCACCCACTGTCCTCCGTTATATTCTGTGCCTGTCCTGCAGTCCACCCACGCGGCGCTTTGGGGCAGGTAGACCTTTCTCGTCCGTGCTCCGGCTTCGAGTACCGGCGCAACGAGGAGATCGGAGCCGTAGAAGTACTCGTCCTCAATCTCCCAACAGAGGGTATCCTCCGGGTATTCATAGAACAATGTCCTCATGACGGGTGTCCCTTTCTCATGAGCCTCCTGCATGAGTGTCCGTGTATACGGGCGGAGTTTTTCTCTGAGTTCCATATACGTTTTACAAATCTCATATACTTCCTCTCCATAACTCCACACCTCGTTCGCCGCGCCGGAACAGCAGGCTGCCCCGCCTGTCGTCCCGTACTGGGGCTGTCTCGGCTCACGGTCGCCGTGGAGACGCATAACCGGACAGAACGCTCCCCACTGGAACCACCTTACGAACAGTTCCCGAAAGGCAGGGTCGTTTGGATCTCCTCCGTGGAAGCCGCCGATGTCCGTCGTCCACCAAGGGATTCCCGCCAGTCCCATATTGAGTCCCGCCGCGAGCTGATTCCTCATGCTGTCAAAGCTGGATGCGATGTCTCCCGACCAAACCAGAGCGCCGTACTTCTGGCTTCCTGCCCATGCACACCGAAGAAGATTGACAATGTTTTCCTGCCCTTCCGCCTCCATCCCTTCGTAGAAGGTTTTTGCGTAGTCCACGGGGTATATATTGCCGATCTCAAGATCTGTTCCCCTGTAATATCTGTAATTGTCAAAATCATAGGCCGTATATTCCGGCTCCGCCTCATCCAGCCAGAAGATTTTGATTCCTTTGTCGTAATAATTCTTCTTTGCCTTCTCCCACACATAATCCCTTGCCTTCGGATTCGTGGCATCATAATGGATAGTCGCACCCTGAAAGTCAAGTCCCACGCGGAAGCCTCTCTCAGTTCGGATCAGATAGCCTTTCTCCAGCATTTCCTCGTAATTTTCGGACATGCGGTCCACAGTGGGCCAGATAGATACCATAAGCTCCACACCCATTTCTTTTAGTTCCTTCACCATGGCGTCAGGATTGGGCCAGTAAACCGGGTCGAATTTCCACTCGCCCTGCTTCGGCCAGTGAAAGAAGTCAATGACGATCACATCAAGCGGAAGACCTCTGCGCTTATATTCCCGCGCCACTTTGAGAAGTTCCTCCTGCGTCTGATAGCGCAGCTTGCACTGCCAGAATCCCATACCATATTCGGGCATCATGGGAACCGTTCCCGTGACTTCTGCATAGGCTTCTTCAATCTCCGACGGCGTATCCCCGACTGTGATCCAGTAATCCAGTGTCTTCGTGGCAAATGCTTCGAAGCTCATAATATTTTTCCCGAGAACGGCTCTTCCGATCCCCGGATTGTTCCACAGAAGCCCGTATCCCATTGACGAGATAAGGAACGGTACACTTGCCTGTGAATTTCTGTGGGCTAGCTCTATATCTAGTCCTTTCAGATCAAGATAGGGCTGTTGGTACTGGCCCATTCCGTACAGCTTTTCTTTCTTATCCAGTGATTCCCAACGCATGGTCAGATGATAGTCTCCACCGATATTGGGACGGAATTCTCTTGCCTCCACCTCGATGGCACTGCACTTTCTATCTGTCACGTCGCGGCGGTTTCTCCAATACTCTTCCATGAGAAGTTTCCCGTTCTTGTCATAGACTGTGATCTTTCCGCCGTTTGTAATAAAAAGCTCTGCTTTCCCGTTTCTTATCCACGCGCCGTCCTCTGTCTGTTCTGTCTGTTCTGTCTCTGCTGCGTTCCTGCCTGACGGGTTCAGCGCCCAGTCCTCATCCGGCATCTGCGCGTTCTTTGTGGCGCGTACCCTTAAACCATTCTCGCCCCAGCCTTCTACCCACAATTCTTCCGCATCATAATGAAATATGATCTTATTGTTTTCTGTTCTTAACATAGTCTCTCCTTTCCACGGACAGGGCGGCTTATCCCTTGACCGCGCCGCTAGTCATGCCGCCTACGATGTATTTCTGCATGAAGATAAAGATGAGCAGTACCGGGATGATCGTGACAACGGCAAACGCTGTAAGATAGCTCCATTTTGTACCGTACTGTCCCATAAAGTTGAAGATTCCCGCCGTGATCGGCCTGCTCTGCTGATCAATGATGAATGTCATTCCATACGCCAGATCTCCCCACGCGTACAGGAAGGAGAAAATCGCGCAGACCATGACGCCCGGCTTGGCGATGGGCAAGAGGATGCGGATAAACGCGGTAAACCGATTACACCCGTCTATATACGCCGCCTCTTCCATGTCTTTTGGTATTGAGGCAAAGTAATTCTTCAGTATCAGGATGGAGAACGGAATACCGATTGTCGCGTCCGCGAGGATGGCGGAGCCCCATGTATTATAAAGGTGCATATTTTTAAACAGCATAAAGAGCGGTGTCAGGAGCACGGATACCGGGAGCATCTGTGTGACAAGAAATGTAAGCAGCATGGCTTTCCTGCCCTTGAACCTATACTTCGCGATCCCGTATGACGCAGGCACCGCGAGAACCACCGCGATTGCCATGGCACCCACTGCGATGATCATACTGTTCGCGAAGGATTTAAACATATTGAAATCCCCTGTCTCCACCTGTGCCGCGTAAGATTTGGTGTTTATGATCTCCGGAAAAAACGTGGGCGGATTCTGGAATATCTCTGTCTCTGTTTTCAGAGAGGTGATCATTGTCCAGTATAAAGGAAATAATAACACGCATGCAACCAAAACCGCCATGATACAGAAGATCACATTTTTCTTTTTACTTAATCTCTTCTCTCCATCCATTATTCGTTCTCCTCCTTTGTCGCTCTCAGGTAGAAAATACCTACGATCATAAGAATCACGAGCAGCACGTTCGCAACCGCTGAGCCTTTGCTGTACTGGAACATTTCAAAGGACAGCTTGTAAGAGTAGGTTGACAGCATATGTGTGGAATTGACCGGCCCGCCGCTTGTCATGACGTAGACCAGATCGTACACCTTAAATGTATAAATGAATCCTAAGATCAGCACTGACTCGATGGTGGGACGCAAGAGCGGCAGTGTGATCTTAAAAAATGCCTGAACCCCGGTCGCGCCGTCGATGGACGCGCTCTCGTACAGATCCTTGGGGATGGTGGTAAGTCCTGTGGATATGAGGATCATGGTAAAAGGGATACCGATCCAGACGTTGGCGCAGATCAGCGCGAACATGGCTGTCTGCGGGGTTGTCAGCCACTCGATATTCTCTGATATGATGTGGAGACTTTTTAATATGTAATTGAGGACTCCGATGTCCGTGGCGAAAAGCAGCTTGAAGATCAGCGCAGTAACTGTGATCGGTATCATCCACGGCACGAGCAGGATACCACGGAGCGGTTTGGAAATCGCAAATCTCTTATTAAAAAAGATGGCCAGCGCGAAACCGATAATAAACTGGGCAACCAGACAGCACACGGTGAATACAAGCGTATTTGTCAGGGAAGTCCGAAAAACTGCATCTTTAAAAAGCTCAATATAATTCTGGAATCCGACAAACTTTTTCGCCCCGTGCACCAGATTGGCCATTGTGACATCCTGAAGGCTCAGGATGATATTTCTCAGGATCGGATAACCTACAAAGACCAGCATGTACAAAAAGGCGGGGAGCACAAATAGTATCCCTATATTGTCATACTGAAAAAATTTCTTTATTTTACGCAAACTCAGTTCGCCTCCTTAATCTTTTCTAAAGCATATTTGGGGCAAAAAATGGAGTACACGGAACGCTCCGCATACTCCGCACCTTTTATCTCTTTATTCTACGATACCATCAATCGTCTCCTGAGCCTTTGCAGCCGCGTCTTCCGGTGTGGAAGTTCCTGTCATTACTTCGTTAAACGCCAGAGAGATTGCATCGGATACGCTCGGCCAGTCTGCCAGCGGTCCTCTTGCCTGAGCGTACTGCAATTCCTCTACGAACGGCTGATACGGTGAATCTGCTTCAAACTGGCTCTCAGCAATGGTCTGGTCTGCTGAAATATACCCGAAAGCATCCATCATGTACTTCACCTGTTCCTCTTCTGTCGCATACTCAAGGAAGTCTAGAGCGCCTTCTGTGTTTCCGCCTTTGACTACCGCATAGTTCTCGCCGCCTAAGCAGGAAGCGTACTCCGTATCCTTCGGGATGAGTGTAACCTTCCAGTTCAGATCCGGTGCTTCTGACTGCATGGTCGGAATCTGCCACGGTCCGTTGACCATCATTGCCACGTTGCCCGCGATAAACTGATTCATAACATCGCCCTGTGTCCAGTTGGTACACTCTTTACTCATCACACCGGAATCAATCAGTTCTTTCGCGTATGCAAGAGCTCTGATACCGCCCTCAGAATCAATCTCATAAGAGCTTGCCCCTGTTGACCAGAGCCACGGAGTGAAGTTAAAGGTTCCTTCTTCATTCTGTACGCTGCAGAACGCCAGACCTGATACAGAATCTGTCGTCACAGCCTTCGCTGTCTCCATCAGTTCATCCCATGTAGTGGGGACACTGCATCCCGCCGCATTTAACAAGTCCTCATTGTAGTAAAGTCCAAGGCAGTTTACACCAAAGGGTACGCCGTAGAGTGTGCCGTCCAGTGTGCAGGAATCCACCGCCCCCTCATAATAGGTGTCCACATCAAACTTTCCTGTCAGATCCTCGAAAATTCCCATCGTAGCATAGGAAGCGTGATCCGGCGAATCCAAAATCGCAATATCCGGGAGCTCGTCAGCCGAAGCGCCGATGGAAAGCTGCTTTTTAAAGTCCGCGAAGGGTACGTATTTCGCTGTTACTTCATATGTATCCTGAGAATTATTGTAATCCTCAATAACCTTGTCGAGCGCTACCTGATGTCCCTCTGTCTCCCAGTAGTACCAAATCGTCACATCTTCTGCCGATGCCTCTGTACCGTTGTCACTGCCGGACGTGTCGTCTGACCCTCCCGATGATCCGCAGCCTGCAAGCATCCCTGTCATCATTGCCGCCGCAAGTCCGGCGGCCACCAATTTTTTAAACTTCATCTTTGTTTCCTCCTACCTTCCTTTTGTCTATTCCTTTGTTATATCTGAATTTTACCTCTTGATCTTTGACATATAAATTCTATAAAACTGAAAAAGGATAACATTTCTAAAGAAAGATCATTTATGTGTTTTCCTGTACTCAGCCGGCAGCATTCCCGTCTCCGCCTTAAACACACGGCTGAAATATTTGGCGTCCGTATATCCTGCCTGCTCTGCGACCTCGTACAGCTTCATGTCCGTCCCAAGCAGGAGCTTTTTCGCCTTCTCTATACGAAACTTCCTTATATACGCGCTGAAGTTGATCCCCATCTCCTGATGGAACTGGGTTCCCAGATACTCGGGCGTGATCCCCAGCCGCGCCGCGATCTCATCGAGAGTGATCCCTGTGCGGTAGAACTCATGGATCATCGCCACCGCCCGCCTGACATTCAGATTGCTGATCTCCTCATCACTGCTTTTACGCTCACTGAGCAGCTTCGCCACAGCCTCCTCAAGTCCCTGCCTCGTCTTTGCGCGTGTGATCCGGTCGAGAAGCTCTCTCTGATCGACATCCTCAGAAGACATGCTTCCCGCTTCTTTTAAGAAATGTATCATGCTCCAGAAAAATCTGACGTAGCACTCTTTAATATTCTGAGGTGAATAGACTTTTTGATCCTGAAAATATCTCTGGAATCTTTTCAGGCTTTTTATCGTCTTTTCCTCATCCCCCGAACAGACTGCCGCTTTCATCTGTTCCTCGATATCCAACGGATAGACGCACAGCTCGGTCTGAATATTAAGGATCTCGGGGTATGAGATGATGACATCGTCACCCATGGGGATCGTCCATTCCAGATATTGCTCCACAGCTTCGTAATTCTCTCTTAAGAGGCGGATATCCTCCACCTCCGTCCAACCCATCGCCGCGCCGCGCAGCTTCCCATTTTCCCGCAGGAAATGACCCTGTATCCAGCGCTTCATATTGTCTCCTTCCTTGTAATTATAGAGAAGCAGCCGGATCTCCCGCTGCTTTTCATCCTGCTGGATACAGTATAAGACCCCGGGCCTTTCTGATAGGATCATCTTTATCTTTCTCAAAAAATCAGCCCGCTTCTTCTCTGTCCACTCCTCAAAATAAGTGACCAGAAGGGCGATGGGACTTGTCTTCTCAATGCCGAACCGATCCTTGAGATAGTCCAGCACCTCGTCCTCAGTCTTTATATCTCCGCTCAAAATATTGCGGATCATATGATCCAGTCCGCCGATCTTCTCAGGGCTGTTCTTCCTGTCCCTTTCTATCTCCTGCTTTACCCTCTGGATAGCTTCTGAAAAATCAGTCAGATTGATGGGCTTTAACAGATATTCCTTCACACCAAGGCGAAGCGCGGATCTCGCGTACTCAAATTCTGAGTACGCGGACAGAACGATTGCCTTCGCGGCGCACCCTTCCCTGTACGCCTCCTCCAGCATGGAAAGACCGTCCATCACAGGCATCCGCACATCCGTGATGATCACATCCGGCTGCACCCTTTGTATGAGGGCAAGCCCCTGCTCCCCGTTCTCCGCCTCGGCCGCAATCTCATTTTCCGCGTCGAGCTTAGGCAGCAGTCTGCGTATCCCTTCTCTTATGCGTATCTCATCCTCAACAATCAAAAATTTCATAATCTCTCTCCCCTTCAGTCGGTTATCTTCGGAATCTGTATCATAACTTCCGTGTATTCTCCACGGGCACTGCTGATCCTGACATCCGCCAGTTCACCGTAATACATCTTGATGCGCCCGATGGCGTTCTTCATGCCGATGCTGTTCTTATCCCCGCTCTCAGGATATATTCCGCTGTTAATCATATTTACTGTCTCTTCGTGCATCCCAATCCCGTTATCCCATATGCGGATCATGAGCAGGCTATCCCCGGGTTCTATCTCCACCCGCAGGATATACACATCCTTTTCCACCTTGAATCCATGATACAGGGAGTTTTCCACAAATGGTTGGAACAACAGCTTGTGAATCTTCCAGTCCATCACCGTCTGCGATACATGGATCTCACATTGAAATGTATTCTTAAGGCGTATCTGCTGAAGGAACAGGTATTGCTTTAACCACTCTGTCTCTCTGCTTACCCTCACCTCTGCGTTACTGTTGTCGATCCCGTATCTGAGGATAGCGGCAAGAGAAGTGATGGCGTTGCTGATCTCATACTCGTCATGACCGATGGCAATCCAGTTGATCGTATCCAGTGTATTATAGAGGAAATGCGGATTGATCTGCGCCTCTAACGCGGCAATCTCGGCCCTTCGCTGTGAATCGATGGCTTCCTTTTCCTTCTGCACCGACGTTTCCAGTTCATCCATCATATGGTTGAACTGTGCCTCAACGATCTGTATCTCTGTCGGCGTTGACGGATGTATCTCGCTTCTCACGGACAGACTTCCTTTTTCTGCTTCTTTCATCGTCCGTACAAGCCTGTTGATGGATCTCATAAGGTTCTTCGTCATAATGAAGATCAATAGTAGCAGAACCGCCGCAGTCACTCCCATGACAAACAGCAGGATTCTCTGCTGTGCGTTCAGCCGCGAGATCAGCATTTTCTGACTGGATACACAGACAATGTCCCCGCCGAAGCCCTCCTCGCGGATTGCCTTTACCACAGCATTTTTATCCTCAAGAAGTCCTTGTTCCTTTAAGTATTCCCCGTATCTTTTCTCCCTTTCCTCTATATCCTCTGTCCAGTCGATCACATGGGTTGCGAGCAGTTCCTTTTCCCTGCAGGAAGTCATATTCCCCTCTGTGTTCACCATGAATTTAAAAGTGTCCGCGCTCTCGTCCTCGGCGCAGATTTCCCTCAGCATTTCCTCATCAATGCTGACAATCACAACTCCCAGCTCCTTGTCCACATTCTGATAATCAATGATACGATGCCCTATATGAAAAAGATAATATGTTTCAGACGCGAACACTCCCGCTTTGTCTGTGGGCAGAAGACGGGTCGCATTGTCCTGTGAAAAATATTCATACAGCTCTTCCTGACTCATCCCCACGGTTCCCATCCATGAAGTCCTTGTCGATGAGCCGGTCAGCAAATCGTAGAACACCACGTGCCCGCTCTTCGTAATGACTGTGATACACTTAAGATATTTTTTTGGGTAGAACATCCCCCGCAGCGTCTTGCGAAGCTGTCCTGAGACGAGTTCAATCTCTTCCCCCTCTTCAATCTCCCCCACCATTTCTACGATATCATCATTCATGTACACTTGGAACAGGATGTCCTCATAGCTGTCCATCCACACGTCCAGACTGCTCTTCGTCTGCTGCAGGTTTGCCTGCAGCATATCCGCCACGTTCTCCCTGACGATCCGTGCGGTATTAAAATAGGAAAACAGGATCAGCACAAAAGACGGAACGACCGCAGTGATAATGAAGGCAGTCAGCATCTTGCCCTTTAAGCTGTTCCATGAAATCATTTCTCTTATCTTTCTCAACAGATTATCCTCCCGATCTGTTCCTTCCCAATAAGTTTTACTTTTATCATAACAAAAATCCCCGCTCCATCCAGAGTAGGGATTTCTAAAAAAGGAATAGATTTCTAAACCAAATCTCATTTTATCCGAATCTCTCTCTGATCTTTCCCAGATCACCTCCTGACTCTATCCACTCTTCTACATATCCGCAGTCACAGCAGACATATTTGATCATCGGTATTCTGCCCGCCAGCACCACCGCTGATCTTAAGTATATATTATTCCCGTTCGCGTATCGTCCGTTGTCCGGGATCCGCGCGATCTCTGCCGAACCGCATTTCGGGCACATGCCTGTACGCTTCATTCTCCTGTCCCCTTTCGAAAAATATTATACAAGCTTTTAAAACTCTCTCCTCTTCATGATGTGCAGGCTGCACAGCCATGATACTGCGAATATTGCAACTGTAACGGCTGCAATTACAACTGCGATTCCTGCTGTCCCAAGCTCATTCGCTATACTGAACACCTTTTCCGCAAACACCTCAGGCAGTATGTCGATATATTTGAAGGCAAGGAAAAAGATCAACACTCCGCCAAGACATACGACCGGTATGACAAGTCTGCCTTTTTCTCCTTCGAATTTCAGCTTCAGCGGAACGAGTACGGACACCATAACCGCTCCCAGAATAATAAAGATCCAGCTAGTCTCATAAACTACAGAAAGTCCGCCCTGCGGATGCCATACCAATCCGAGAAGAATTGAAACAGCCATACCTCCTACCCATGCTCCTCCCATCATGATCAGGCTGAATATATATTTTTCATGCACATACTGCTGTCTTGTCGCCGGAAGCGTAAGTAAAAACGCAAATCCATTGTCATACTCATCATAACTGATCGTAGAAATTGTAAATATTGTGAAAAAGATTGTCATATAAGAAACCACAAAAGTCGGATTCGCATCCATGATCCCAAAGATCGCTCCCATTGCGATTGCCAGAAAGATCAGCAGCCTGCCCTGATTTTTCACTAACTTAAGATCCTTGACTAATAAACCTTTCATTGTCTTACCCCTCCGATCATCATTGTTATCACTTCATCTATGGAACCCTTCTCCACGATAATATCCGGGTAATTCTCCATATAAAACTTTCTCTGGCTCGTAAGGCAGGCGTATCCGTAATTTTCTTCGCGGACGCTTAAGATATAGTCCTTATCCATTTTATCAAAGTGCTCTTTGTCAGCTTTGATCAGACCATACTCATTTAGCAGGACATCCGTATCCTCATGCAGGATAATATTGCCTTTGTGGATCATATAGATATCATCGCAGAGTCCCTCCAGATCTGTGGAAATATGTGAACTGATCAAGATGCCCCGCCCTTCATCTTCTTCTACATATTCTCTGAGTAAGTCAAGAATACTCTCTCGGGCCATCACGTCAAGTCCCGCAGTCGGCTCATCCATAAGAAGAAACTCCGCCTTGTGTGTGAGCGCCGCGATCACCTTTAGCTTTGCTTTCATTCCCGTGGAAAACTCTTTGATATATTTGTCCTGAGGAATATTTAATTGCATGCACAGTTTCATAAATGCGGCTCTGTCAAACTTCGGATACATGGCAGCGAGCACGGAGACAACATCTTTCACTTTCAGATAACCGCTGAAACCCGCATCCCCGAGAACGACTCCGATCTTCTCCCTTTCTTCCTTTTTAAGCTGTTCCGGTTTTTTCCTGAATAATGTGATATCACCGCCGTCACAGCTGATAAGACCCAGCACGGATTTGAATGTGGTGCTCTTCCCCGCCCCATTCTCACCGATCAGTCCGGTGATGCGTCCTCTCTCTACATTCATGGAACAATTCAGAGTGAAATCTTTGTATTTCTTTACAAGTCCGTTTATTATCAGCATTTTTCAGTCCTCCATAATTAATTCAAATAGCTCCCGGATCTCCTCGTCTGTCAGTCCGCATCCGCGGCCTTTCTCCACGGCATTTTCAAGGTCTGTCTCCACTTCGCGTCGCCTTGCCTCACGCATCTGCTCCGGATTAGCCGCCGCTACATATGTACCTTTCCCGTGAACCGTAACCGTCAGTCCTTCCTGTTCAAGATTGTCGTATGCCTTCTTAACAGTAAGCGCACTGATCTTCAGATCCTTCGCAAGAGTACGGACAGAGGGGAGTACGTCATTTTCTTGCAGATCGCCGGCTGTGATCTGTGCTTTAATCTGATCCATGAGCTGCTCATAGATCGGTATCATCGATGAACTGTTGATTATAATCTTCATATTCGTCCCCCTCTTGATAAACAGTATATAACAGTATATAACTGTTGTCAACTGTTATATACTGTTTATTTTAAGGTAACAGTTCAGTCATCTGGTGTCAGCCACGATAAGCACGTAGTGCGGTTTTACGAATGGCGCGGACTGAACTGTTACATTTTAAGAACGACACTCATTCATTATATATTTACAAGTTTACTTTGCATGTGATATAATCAGGATAACAAGAAAACTTGGCATATTCTCTTTTCTAAAGGGGGGAAATATTATGGATAAAGATGAGATTTTATTACGGAGCAAAAATGAAAACCGGCATGGTGATGAACGGGAAATGCAGAACCGGGAAAAAGCGGAATCATTTGGCAACTGGATTGTCATGGTCATCCTGTTCATCCTCGCTCTTCTTGCAGACGCTGGTGTTGTCGGCGGCGAGGTTATCATTAACGGACGAACGTTTCTTTTTAAAGATTTTGCATGGCTGCTCGGTTTTATCGGACTGGGGTGTGAATTTGGGGCAAAATTCTATTACACTCGAAAACTCCGGTGGCTTCTGCTCTGTCTGCTGTTTACCGCAGGCAGCATTGCCATTACCGTCACGGATAGTTTCTGAAAAAGAATTAGCTGAGACTGCCGGAGACTTTCGCAACACGGTATGCTACATTGAAACAGGCCGGCTCTGCCCTACGGCAAAACCGGCCTCGGCTCTTTGCATTGTTTTTCCTGTGCAGAGATTATTTTTCCGTACTCATCTGCATCATCAGCTCATAAAACTCTTTCAGCTCTTTGTCCATGAGCACCGGAAGACCGTCCCTGTTCAGGAAACAGTGGGTCGTCGTCCCGTATGTGCTTAAAACTCCGCCCTCTGACAGATTGTATATATCGTATCTGAGCGTAAATTTCAGCCTGTTGCACGACTCAAGGCTCACTACGATCTTCACCTCGTCGTCAAATTTTACGCTTTTCTTATACTCACAGTCCACACGAAGCACAGGACTTAAGTATCCCATCTCCTCAAAACGCCGGTACGGATAGCCTATCTGTTCCAGCATGTCGATCCGGGCCTCTTCCATCCAGCGGATATAGTTAGAATGATGGATGATGCCCATCTGGTCTGTTTCATAATACTTCGCTTTTCTAATGTATGGTTCCATTGTGTTTCCTCCCTGAAATTGTCGGAATATTTTCTCGAAAAGGGCCTGAGACTTTTAAATCACATTCACCGCATCGCTGATCGTCTTCACCCCGATCAGACGGATCCCTTTGATCCCTTTTACCATCTTAAGCGACACCTCCGGCAGGATACATGTCTCGAATCCCAGTTTTTTCGCCTCTGCCACGCGCTGTTCGGGCATGTTGACCGCCCGTACCTCACCGCTTAATCCCACCTCGCCGAACACGATTGTCTTCTGGTCGATGGGACGGTTCCTGTGGCTGGATACAAGAGCCATGATAATCCCCAGATCCATTGCAGGTTCATTCATGCGGATACCGCCCGCGATATTCACATAAGCATCGGAACTGCCAAGCGCCATTCCGAGACGTTTTTCCAACACTGCCATGAGCAGGTTCACACGGTTATAATCTGTTCCCGCCGCCGTCCTTCTCGGCATCCCGAAATTACTGTGACATACCAGCGCCTGTATCTCGATCAGAATCGGGCGTGTCCCCTCCATAGAACACGCAACAACAGAGCCGGACGCATTCTCCGGTCTGCCGCTGAGCATGTATTCCGAAGGATTCTTTACCTCTGTAAGTCCTGTCTGCCTCATCTCAAACACACCGATCTCATTAGTAGAGCCGAAGCGGTTCTTTACCGCTCTTAGGATGCGGTAAGACGCATGGCGATCACCCTCAAAATACAGCACTGTATCTACCATATGCTCCAGTACCCTCGGCCCCGCGACGGTTCCTTCTTTTGTCACATGACCCACGATAAAGATAGGGATACACATTCCTTTCGCGAGCTGCATGAAGATATTTGTCGATTCCCGCACCTGCGAAACGCTTCCCGGAGCGGAAGAGATTTCTTCACTGAACATCGTCTGGATAGAATCGATGATCACTAGCTCCGGGCGCTCTTTTTCGATAACGCCGCGTATGGTTTCAAGATTCGTCTCGCACAGCAACAGAAGGCCTGACGCGAAATCCCCCATACGGTTCGCCCTCAATTTGATCTGCGTCTGTGATTCCTCGCCCGAAATGTAAAGGATCTTCTTCTGTCCTGCCAGCTCACGGCAAACCTGAAGGAGCAGGGTAGACTTTCCGATGCCCGGATCACCACCCACAAGCACGAGGGAGCCGGGGACGATCCCACCGCCCAGCACACGGTCAAGCTCTCCGATCCCGGTCTTGCATCGCACGTCGTCATCTGCCGTCACCTCTGTAAGAGGCATGACCTTCGCCTCACGGACTGATTCTCTGACCGCGCGCGCAGAAACGCTGCTTCCTCTGCTTATGCCGCTCTCTATCTTCTCTTCTACAAATGTGTTCCATTCTTTGCATGACGGACACTGGCCGAGCCATTTGCTCTCCTCATGCCCGCAGTTCTGACAGAAGAACACGCTTTTCTTCCCTTTTGCCATACTCCTTCCTTTCTTCTGGTGGCGGATCTTTAAGCTTTTGAATCTTGCCCATATATCCGCCCCGCCTTCATTTATCTGCACTGTGAGCCAGTTATATCCCGGCAGGAAAACAGGGCGGACATAAATCCGCCCCAGTTCATTTCTTATTTCTTCGCCTATATCCTGTGCAGGCAGCATCATGCGTAGGCAATCAGCGCTTTACAACCCTCACCTGTGTGCTTTGATCTTTAGTAAGCTCCACGCTTACGCTGAGCTTACCGCTCAGATTCGTATTCATCTTCCCTGCGCTCTCGCCGCTGATAAACACCTCATACTCACTCTCCGGCTCAAGTTCAAGAGTGAACTGCACATCGCCCTGAGCGGACACCTCAAAAGATACTTCCGCTTCTGTTGCCTTGAAATTCTCGACCGCACTCCCCGGAACAGATTCGTATACGAACATCCCGTTCCTCTCAAGCTTCGTGATCTCTGAAAATGTCTTTACTTTATAAATATCGCCCTCAAACTCATAATCATCCTTCTTTGTCTTTGCCGCAAGCGTGTAATCTCCAAAACTAAGTGTTCCGTCATTTTCTGCGCGCAAAAGTTCTTTGACTGCTGCCATATCTGTTTTTCCTCCTAAGTATTGATTCAGAAATCCATGTTCACTTCCGATATCCACATTATAATATAAGACCCCGTTTTTTTCCACTGAAATCTCTGTGAATCACTACCGCACCGTAAAACGGATCTCCTTTTTCGCTGCTCCGGCCTCCACGTGGTCTCCTCTCTTCACCTCGCCGTTTAGTATCGCTTCCGCCAGCTTATCCTCAAGCTCCGTCTGCAGTGCGCGGCGCAGCGGCCTCGCGCCGTATTTTGCGTCGGTTCCTTTTTCCACGATCAGATTCTTGGCGGATTCCCGGAGAGTAAGCCGGATATCCATCTGTGACGCAAGCCGTTTTGTGAAATCACGGCACATGAGTGTCACGATCTTCTTCATATGCGTCTTATCAAGCGCATGGAATACAATGATCTCGTCAATACGGTTTAAGAACTCGGGACGGAAGATCATCTTCACCTCATCCATAACGTTTTGTTTCATTCTCTTGTAGTCTCCCGCAGGATCTTCTTTTGCCGCAAATCCCAGCTTCTTCGGCTCTACGATCGCCTTGGCACCGGCATTGGAGGTCATGATGATGACTGTATTGGAGAAGTCCACCTTCCTTCCCTGCGAATCCGTGATATGCCCGTCGTCCAGTACTTGAAGAAGGATGTTAAACACATCGGGATGCGCTTTCTCGATCTCATCAAACAGAATCACTGAATACGGGTGTGTCCGTACCTGATCGCTGAGCTGCCCTCCTTCATCATGCCCTACATATCCCGGCGGTGATCCGATCATCTTTGCCACGGAATGTTTCTCCATGTACTCCGACATATCGACACGGATCATGGATTCTTCATTTCCAAAAAGCGCCTCTGCAAGCGCTTTGGAAAGCTCCGTCTTGCCTACGCCCGTAGGCCCGAGGAAGAGGAACGAACCAATCGGCCGCTTCGGGTCTTTTAAACCCACGCGTCCTCTCTTAACAGCCCGCGCGACCGCGCTGACTGCCTCCTCCTGACCGATCACCCTCTTATGGAGGACACTCTCCAATTTCTTTAAACGGTCCGTGTCACTCTCTGCCAGCTTCTGTACCGGAACCTTCGTCCATGCGGATACAACCTCCGCGATATCATCCTCTGTAACGGCAGGACGTCCCAATGCGGATTTTTTCTGAAAACGCTTCTTCATATTTTCCAGCTTTGACTTTGCCTCTTCCTGCTCCTTCTGGATAAGAGCCGCCTCTGTGAAATCTCCTCTGCTGACACTCTCCTCCTTCTGTGCAGATAGTTCTTTGACAGTCTCCTCAAGCGCCGTCAGGTTATCCGGCACCTTGTATCCCTTTAGGCTTACCTTAGAACACGCCTCATCGAGCACGTCAATCGCCTTGTCCGGCAGGTTGCGGTCTGTGATATACCGCTCCGACATCTGCACTGCCGCCTCCAATGATTTCTCGCTGATCTCTACCCTGTGGTGGTTCTCATACTTTTCTTTCAGTCCCCGCAGGATAGACAGGCATTGCTCCTTGGTCGGCTCTTCTACTGATACTGGCTGAAACCTTCTCTCCAGAGCGGCGTCCTTCTCGATGTATTTCCGGTATTCCGTGATGGTAGTAGCTCCGATAAGCTGCAGCTCACCTCTGGCAAGTGACGGCTTTAAGATGCTGGACGCATCGATTGCGCCCTCCGCCCCGCCTGCTCCGATCATGGTATGGATCTCATCAAGAAACAGGATGATATTCCCGTTTGTCTCCACCTCAGAGATCAGGCCCTTCATCCTCTCTTCAAACTCTCCCCGGTACTTAGAACCCGCGATCAGTCCCGGAAGATCCAGCGTATAGATGCGTTTATCCTTCATCTTCTCCGGGACAACGCCTGCGGCGATCCTCTGTGCCAGTCCTTCGATGATAGCAGTTTTCCCTACTCCCGGCTCTCCCACGAGACAGGGATTGTTCTTCGTCCGGCGGCTTAACACCTGCATGAGACGATACATCTCCTCCTCGCGGCCAACGACAGGGTCAAGTTTCCCTTCCTCCGCACGTGCCGTCATGTCTGTACAGAACTGCTCCATCATGGAGCCTCCGCCCCTCTGGGATTCCTGAATCTCCTCCTGATACTCCTTGGCATCCAAGCCTGCCGCGTTCATAATGTCCTGAAATATCTTCTGCAGATTAATGTTCAGAGTAATAAGGATGCGGGTTGCCACACAGTCCACGTCCCGTATCATGGAAAGCAGGAGATGTTCTGTACCCACCTCCGCAGTGTGAAGCCTCCCGGCCTCTTTCTCACTGTTCTCTAAAATGTATTTAAATCTTGGACTCTCCTCCGGTTTCTTCCCGGCAAACGCCTCATCTCTGGGCACGATCAGCTCATCCATAAGCTGGATGACCTTTTCCTCCTCCACACCGCTCTGCGCAAGGATCTGCCCCGCAACTCCCGCGACCTCTTGTCTCAGACCAAGAAGAAGATGCTCTGTCCCGATATACGGGTGCCCCATCTCCTTCGCTTTTTTTGCGGCGTACCGGATGGCACTCTCCGCCTGCTTTGTATATGAAATCATAAAATCCTCCTGTTTATTATGTTTATGGCTCCGCCATACTTACTGTGGCTTCGCCACTGTTTTACTCATGGGTGGGCGCTCAATACATGGCTGAACTGTAATCATCCAGTATTTCATCTACGAGGGCGTGGACTTCCCTGCGGGTGATGCTCTTGCAGCATCCTCTCGCCAGTACGATCTTAAGCTCGCGCCGCATCTGCTCGAGCTGTTCTGCCTTGTCCGCGGCAAGCGCGATCACCGCGCCCCTGCGTTTGTCGAGGCTGATATATCCTTCCCTCTTCAATATACTGTACGCTTTGTTGACCGTGTGCATGTTCACACCGATCGTATCCGCGAGCCTGCGCACGGACGGAAGGGAATCTCCCTCCTGTATCATCGACGTCGCAATACCTATGATGATCTGATTACAAAGCTGGATATAGATTGCTTCATCACTGTTAAAATCCACTTCTATCAGCATCGTATTTCTCCTTTGCTATCAGCGTCGGTATACACCGGTGCGCTGTCCCCTATCTGTGTTGTATCTGCAACACCATGTAAAATGTGTTATAGGTATGATAGCACAGAGAGCCTCATATGACAAGCGCAGTTCATTTTGCCTGTGTCATTTTACAGAGTGCCTCCTGCAATACTTTTGAGCAGCTAATGCCGTTCTTTTCTACAAAAGTATTCAGCCACGCAGGTATCGTCAGCGTTTTTTTCACCGCTTTATTCCCGTACTTTGCTGCATACGCGTCCATATCAGCTCCGCCTGTCACACATCTTTCAAAATCCGGAAACTCAACCACATATCCGCCCGTTCCATCCTCATACAGTGTGAAAATTTCCGAATAAACCAACCTCATAATATCCCTCCTGAAATTAAACATCATATTCCTGCTTGCTTCATTATCCTTTTTGCTACTGCAATATTAATATCTTTCCAGCCATCCGCCCCTAACATTTTATCCGTCTCATGGAATCTCATATGTATTCTCCAACCATAATCTAGCACGTATTACACGTATTTTTAAATATTTATCTGAAATACCTTATTCATCCTTCTTTATTATGCTAATTATGATAGAGCATGTGTTCGGGTTTGGCGATCTGTATACGCAGAAAATAAAAGAGGATGCTGCTAAACACCCTCTTTTTCAAAAATGTCAAATGCTTTTTCTACAAATGCTGTATCATTCATTTCTGATTCGATATACTGATCGAAACTATTTTGATCGATCATTGTTCCCTTTATCACTTTTTCCCAGTCAGGATACTCCTGTTCAAAAATGCTCCTTGTTATATGATAAGAACTTCCGCTGAAATTAAAATTGATATACTGCACATTTTCTATCAGCGCAAAAACAGAAGCCGAATTATAAATCATACTCTTCTCTATATAGAGATCGTCATTGCCGTACCAATCAGTAAAGTGATAATCTATCGTCAATCCGCAGTCCTGTGAGTGGATTTCAAATACATATCCGTATTCGGAAAGTGGCAGGCTTCCGATCAACGCCCCTGTGTTACTGTTATCCCCGATATAGCTGTTTTGATATTTGATGATATTAGCTATTCCGCTTTTTTCTCTATTAAAAGGACTTATCGGGACAGTATCGATCGTATATTCTTTTTTCGTATCGATCACAAAATATTCGTTAGGTGTATCCGCATTGATCTGATATACATGATAAAACGGATTTTTGTATAAAACGATTTTATCATCCCCTGCGAATGTTGTTTCCGTCAGGTATCTGTAAATGGGCGGTCTTTTCGATGTCGTAACGCCAACGAAGTCTATTGCAATAAAAGCTGACAATA
>DWYT01000088.1 GCA_019118545.1 Candidatus Mediterraneibacter merdavium
TGTGATATCGTGCGGAGTAAGTTACATCTTCCCCGAGCCAGTCCGGCGCTTCATAGGACTGCGCGGTCTCTTCATCGGGAAATTCGATTTCTGCCAGCACAAGAGGAGCGAGATCGCCCTCAAAAATATCAAGCTCTAAGTTAAGACTATCCTCCATGGGGATGACGTAACGTTTCTTGCGGATAATCCTTCCGTCTGCTTTGGGAATCAGATGATCATAAGCCTCTTGTGTAAGAGGCAGATTGTATTCTTCACGCACCATAAGACCTTTGGATTTGTATGTGAGAAAGTACTTTTCATTATCTCTGCGTATGCGAACCACTGGCTCGGTACATAAATAACCCTGCTCAATATGGCGGCATGGGAAATCTTCGGGCCGGAAGGGCAGTTGTTTCATATTTATAAGGAATTTGCGCTCAATCTCCATTGTATGGCCTCCTGTTTAAAATATATTATATTTTGTACAACTAATATCTGTTATTATAAGACATCTTCGATTCAAGTGCCAGTCCCCTTGCGGAATGCGGGGTAGGTCTGTTACACTGGATAGAGAAATACATGACAGTAAGTCTTAGGAAAGTAGGAGGTTTATAAGCATGAGCAGAGTATGTGTTTTTTTGGCGGATGGATTTGAGGAGATCGAGGGACTGACAGTCGTTGATATCCTGCGCCGTGCAGGTATCGAAACGGAAACTGTGTCTGTTATGGGAAGGAAAGAAATACACGGCGCCCATCACATCACGGTAACAGCGGACAGTCTTTTTGAAGAGGCGGATATGTCGGGCGCGGATATGATTGTCCTCCCGGGCGGAATGCCGGGGACGCTGAACCTAAAAGAACATGAGGGACTTCGGGAATTGCTCATTTCCTTTGATAAAGAGCAGAAACACATTGCCGCGATCTGCGCTGCACCGAGTATTTTGGGCGGCCTTGGGATGCTGGAGGGAAGAAAGGCGTGTTCTTACCCCTCGTTTGAAGACCAGCTTACCGGAGCACAGGTAGTCAAAGAACCGGCAGTGACAGACGGACATATCACCACTGGCCGGGGGATGGGAACAGCGATTCCATTCGCCCTTGAACTGACTGCGCTGCTGGCCGGGAAAGAAAAGGCAGAGGAGATCAGAGAGGCGATCGTGTACGAGGGTTAGTAAGGTAGCATGGCTGCCGGGATTCCGCTACAGAAGATAGAAAAACTAGCAGGTTCCGGCTATGTCCGAAAAGCAAGGCCTGCCGATGGACAACTCACTTTGTTCAGACAATTCCATCGGCAGGCCTAAGGGACATACCCGGAGCCTTAAGTTTTACTACTCTTCTTCCGAAGTCACCCGGACAGCTCCTTCACCCGCTCCGGTCTGCGCCTGTGCCCATTTGATTCGGGGCATTTTTGCTTTGCAATGAGTAGGAAGCGGTCGATGAATTTTAAAGAAGCCGCACCTCCCCGCCGCTGACCATATTTCAAAATCTTCTCCGCTTCCGTACATAAAGAAATGTTCCTGAATAAAATAGCTGATTTTATACGATCTGCCAGAATTGCCGGAACTGTTGAAAAAAAGACTGGAAATATGCGGGTTTATGTGCTATACTACCATAATGACTGCAAAGGTATGTCGTGAGGTGTGTTTTAGCTGAAAACGCGGACAATTTTTTACTTTGCGCATTCAAGGAGGAAGAAAATGAGTTTACAGGTAGAAAAATTAGAACATAATATGGCGAAGCTGACAATCGAGGTGCCGGCGGAGGATGTGGAGAAGGCTCTTCAGGCCGCATATTTAAAGATGCGCGGCAAGATTAATCTTCCGGGATTCCGCAAAGGGAAGGTACCGCGTCAGATGATCGAGAAGATGTACGGACCGGAAGTGTTCTATGATGAGGCTGCAAATCATATGATATCAGAGGCATATGGAAAAGCATATGACGAGTGTGAGCTTGATATCGTATCCCAGCCTAAGGTTGACATCACACAGCTTGAAAAGGGCAAGCCGTTCATCTTCACAGCGGAAGTGGCAGTGAAGCCGGAGGTTACCCTCGGTGAATATAAGGGACTGAAAGTGGATAAAGTCTCTACAAGAGTGACACAGAAGGAAGTTGACGAAGAGATCAACAAAGAACTCGAGCGCAGTGCGAGAACTGTCGAGGTCACGGACAGGGCAGTTCAGGACAAGGATCAGGTCGTTCTTGATTTTGAAGGGTTTGTAGACGGAGCTGCATTCGAGGGCGGAAAAGGTGAGAAGTATCCGCTGACTATTGGTTCTGGCGCGTTTATCCCGGGATTCGAGGAGCAGCTTATCGGCGCTGAGATCGGCAAAGAAGTGGAAGTCAATGTGACATTCCCGGAGGAGTATCAGGCGGCGGAGCTTGCAGGAAAGGCTGCGGTATTTAAATGCACAGTTCACGAGATCAAGGCAAAGGAACTTCCGGAGCTGGATGATGAGTTCGTATCCGACGTATCTGAGGAAAGCGAGACTGTCGATCAATATAAAGCAGAAGTAAAGGCAAAGATCAAAGAGCGCAAGGAGCGTGAAGGAAAGCAGAAGAAAGAGGATCAGGCTGTGGAGCAGGCTGTCGCAAATGCGCAGATCGATATTCCGGAGCCGATGATCGATCTCCAGACAAAGCAGATGGCAGATGATTTTGCCCGCCGTATTATGCAGCAGGGCATGACGCTGGAGCAGTACTTCCAGTTCACAGGCCTTTCTGAGGAGAAGATGATGGAAGAGTTCCGTCCGCAGGCTGAGAAGCGTATCCGTACAAGGCTTGTGCTTGAGGCAGTTGTTTCCGCAGAGAATATCGAAGTATCTGATGAGCGTCTGGAGGAGGAGCTTCAGCAGATGGCAGAATCCTATCAGATGGAAGTTGAGAAGCTCAAAGAGTTCATGGGCGACAACGAGAAGAATCAGATGAAAGAGGATATCGCAGTTCAGGAGGCTGTGACATTGATCACAGACGCGGCGGTAGAAGGTTAATTATGATTCTTGGGAGGTGTGCCGCTTAAGGCACACCTTTTGTTGAAAGAACAAGTTTTTTATAGAAAGGGGCAGCACAATGAGTTTAGTACCTTATGTCATTGAACAGACGAGCAGAGGGGAGCGCTCTTACGATATTTATTCAAGACTTTTAAAAGAAAGGATTATTTTCCTCGGGGAAGACGTAAACGATGTGTCAGCCAGTGTGGTTGTGGCGCAGCTTCTGTTTCTTGAGGCGGACGATCCTGATAAGGATATCCAGCTTTATATCAACAGTCCGGGCGGGTCTGTGACGGCAGGACTGGCAATTTATGATACGATGCAGTATATCAAATGCGACGTGTCCACCGTGTGCATCGGAATGGCTGCCAGCATGGGCGCCTTCCTTCTCGCAGGCGGTAAGAAGGGCAAGAGATTCGCTCTTCCCAACGCGGAGATCATGATCCACCAGCCGTCAGGCGGAGCGCAGGGACAGGCGACCGAGATCCAGATCGCGGCAGAGCATATTCTCCGCACAAAGCAGAAATTAAATGAAATTCTGGCGGCGAACACAGGTCAGGATATCGATACGGTCAAGGCAGATACAGAGCGCGACAACTTCATGTCCGCTGAGGAGGCGAAAGCTTACGGCCTGATCGACGAAGTGATCGCAAATCACTAATACTGTATGAGGTGGCATATATGGCAGGGAAAATGACAGACGATATTGTAAGATGCTCATTCTGTGGAAAGACGCAGGCACAGGTGAGAAAGCTGATCGCAGGGCCGAACGGCACCTACATCTGTGACGAGTGTATCGGGATCTGTTCAGAGATCATAGAAGAAGAGTTGGATTATAATGATGACAGGGAACTGTTTGACGACATCAATCTCCTGACGCCGGAAGAGATGAAGACATTTCTGGATGATTATGTGATCGGTCAGGAAGAGGCGAAAAAGGTTCTTTCCGTTGCTGTTTATAATCATTATAAAAGGATCATGGCAGAGCAGGATCTGGGAGTGGAGCTCCAGAAGAGCAACATTCTTATGCTTGGGCCGACCGGATGCGGAAAGACGCTTCTTGCGCAGACTCTTGCCAAGGTTTTAAATGTCCCGTTTGCCATCGCAGACGCGACAGCTCTTACGGAAGCGGGATATGTGGGTGAGGATGTTGAGAATATCCTCCTCAAGATCATTCAGGCGGCTGACGGCGACATCGAACGTGCGGAGCACGGCATCATTTATATTGATGAGATTGACAAGATTACAAGAAAGTCCGAAAATCCGTCCATTACCAGAGATGTTTCCGGAGAAGGTGTGCAGCAGGCTCTTCTGAAAATTATTGAAGGCACAGTGGCTTCCGTTCCGCCGCAGGGCGGACGCAAGCATCCCCATCAGGAGCTTATACAGATTGACACAACGAATATTTTGTTTATATGCGGAGGTGCGTTTGAGGGCATCGACAAGATCATTGAGACACGCCTTGACAGGAAATCCATCGGCTTTAACGCGGAGATTGCAACAAAGCACGAGTATGATATGGACGTACTGCTCCATGAAGTACTCCCACAGGATCTTGTGAAATTCGGCCTGATACCGGAGCTTGTCGGCAGGCTTCCGGTTACGGTATCACTGGAGCTTTTGGATAAAGAGGCATTGATCCAGATACTGACAGAGCCGAAGAGCGCGATCGTCAAGCAGTATCAGAAGCTCCTTGAGCTGGATGGCGTGAAGCTGGAATTTGACCGGGACGCGCTGATCGAGATAGCGGAGACAACGCTTAAGAGAAAAACAGGTGCGCGAGGACTGCGGGCCATTATGGAGAAAATCATGATGGACACCATGTATCAGGTTCCATCGGACGAGACGATCAAGGAATGCAGGATCACAAAGGAGACGGTCAACGGGACAGGCGGACCGCTGTACCTGCGTGACGGCGAGGAGAGAAGATCGTTTCTGACGTCAGAAAGCGCATAAGGACAGTGTATCATAAGCGGCGAAAAAGCCGCAGGACGGGCGGGTAAAGTGGAAAAAGATCCATGGCCCGCCCTTTTTATAAATTGGAAATTTAATGAAAGAGTGGATCTACACAATTTTATTTATGGATAGAGTACAATTTTTAGGAGGAAACAGATGAACAATGAGATAAAAAGTCTGCCCATGGTCGCCCTCAGGGGAATGACTATCATGCCGGAGATGGTCGTGCATTTTGATGTGAGCCGGGAGCGGTCCCTTGTAGCGCTTCAGGAGGCCATGGTGGAGGAACAGAAGATTTTTCTCACTGCCCAGAAGTCGATTGATACGGAAGATCCGGGAATTGAGGACGTCTATGAGATAGGGACAGTGGGAACCATCAAGCAGATCATTAAGCTGCCGAATCACATTGTGCGCGTTCTCGTTTCAGGAGAAATGAGAGGGCGGCTTCAGGAGATCGAGTTTGAGGAGCCTTATCTGAGAGCAAAGGTGGAGCTTATCGATGAGAGCGGTGTTGCAATACCTGACGATCTGAATGGAGAGGCCATGGAGCGCGGGTTAAAGGATATGTTCGTGGACTATGCCGCGAAGAATGGGAAGATGTCCAAAGAGTCCGTGTCACAGCTCCTTGAAGTGAAAGGACTGAAAAAACTGGTGGATGAGATCGCGGCGAATATCCCTCTCTACTATACGGACCAGCAGGAACTCCTTCAGGAGACGGACTTTTGGAAGCGGTATGAAAAGCTGGCCTTCAAACTGGTCAATGAAGTGCAGATCATGGGCATTAAGGAGGATATCCAGCGCAAAGTCAAAGAGCGCGTAGACAAGCACCAGAGAGAATATATCCTGCGCGAGCAGCTAAAGCTTATCAGAGAGGAGTTGGGAGACGATACGACCGTTTCCGATGCAGAAGAGTTTGAAAATGCCCTGAAAAAATTAAAAGCGCCCAAGGAAGTGAAGGATAAGCTTCGAAAGGAGATCAACCGCTTTAAAAGCGCCATGAATTCTTCTGCTGAGAACGGCGTGATCCGTACGTACATTGAGACGCTTCTGGAAATGCCATGGAATAAGGCGTCAAAAGATAACAATGATATTGATTATGCGAGACAAGTGCTCGACGAGGATCATTACGGACTGGAACAGGTGAAGGAACGTATTTTGGAATATCTTGCTGTACGCACACTGACAAAGAAGGGCGACAGTCCCATTCTCTGTCTGTCAGGCCCGCCGGGAACGGGTAAAACGTCCATTGCAAAATCACTGGCAAAGGCCATGAAAAAGCCGTATGTGCGTATTTCTCTGGGTGGCGTCCGGGATGAGGCGGAGATCAGGGGACACAGAAAGACATATGTGGGAGCCATGCCGGGGCGTATTGCCAACGGCATCCGCACCGCAGGAGTGAAGAATCCGGTCATGCTTCTGGATGAGATCGATAAGGTGAGCACGGATTACAAGGGGGATACCTTCTCCGCGCTTCTGGAAGTGCTGGACAGTGAGCAGAATGAGAAGTTCCGGGATCATTATCTGGAAGTGCCTCTGGATCTCTCGGAGGTTATGTTCATTACAACGGCAAATACACTGCAGACGATCCCCCGTCCGCTTTTGGACCGCATGGAGATCATAGAGATCAGCAGTTATACAGAAAATGAGAAACTTCACATCGCTTTGGAGCACCTGATCCCTAAGCAGCTTGAACGGCACGGCCTTAGCAAAGACCAGCTTTCTTTCAGCAAACACGCGATCTGGAAGATGGCCCGCAATTATACGAAGGAGGCCGGGGTGCGCCAGCTTGAGAGGCAGATCGGAAATGTATGCCGCAAGGCGGCCAAGGAAATCCTGACTACTGACAGAAAGAAGATTGCGGTCACAGACCGCAACATCCACAGATTTCTTGGGAAAGAAAAATATACTTACCAGATGGCGAATCCCGCGCCTGAGGTTGGTATTGTCCGTGGACTTGCATGGACGAGCGTAGGCGGAGATACTCTCCAGATTGAGGTCAATGTGATGCCGGGAAGCGGGGAACTCACCCTCACCGGACAGCTTGGGGACGTGATGAAAGAATCCGCCCGCGCGGGGATCAGCTATATCCGCTCAGTCAGCGGGAAATATGACATTGAAGGGGATTTCTTTGAAAAGCATGACATCCACGTGCATATTCCAGAAGGCGCGGTTCCCAAAGACGGCCCTTCCGCAGGTATCACCATGGCCACTGCCATGATCTCAGCCATCACAGAGAAGAAGGTGAGGGCAGATCTTGCGATGACAGGGGAGATCACGCTGAGAGGCAGGGTGCTGCCGATCGGCGGGTTGAAAGAAAAGCTTCTGGCAGCAAAGAGCGCGGGCATGAAGACTGTGCTTGTTCCTAAGAAAAATCAGGTGGATGTAGAGGAGCTTTCCGCAGAGATCACCAAAGGACTCGAAATACTTCCTGTAGAGAACATGCAGGAAGTGCTTGAAGCGGCTCTTGTTTCATGAGAAGGAGGAACACATGGTAATAAAGAGTATCAATCTTGAGACAGTGTGCGGGATCACAAGTACACTGCCCAAAAACGACAAGCCGGAAGCAGCGTTTGCGGGGAAATCTAACGTAGGGAAATCATCTCTTATCAACGCCCTGATGAACCGTAAGTCTTACGCCCGGACGTCGGCAACGCCCGGGAAAACGCAGACCATCAATTTTTACAACATCAATGAAGAGTTGTATCTTGTAGACCTTCCGGGATACGGATACGCCAAGGTATCTGAAAAAGAAAAAGCGCAGTGGGGAAAGATGATCGAGCGGTATCTGCACGAATCCGGCCAGCTTCGGACGGTGTTCCTGCTCATTGATATCCGCCATGAACCGTCGGCAAACGATAAGATGATGTATCAGTGGGTTGTGGAGCAGGGGTATGATCCGGTTATCATCGCCACGAAACTCGATAAAATAAAACGCAGTCAGGTACAGAAACATGTTAAAATGTTAAAGGATGGCTTAAGCCTTGTGCCGGGAACAGCGGTGATCCCATTTTCTTCTGTGACAAAGCAGGGGAGAGATGAGATATGGGAGCTGATAGAGACTGTATGTTTCCCGCAGGATGAAGAAAGCGGGACGCTCTGACAGGTGGAGGATGCGGTATGGCATCAACACAGGCGAAGCGTACCGCCTAAGTAGAAGAAGGGAGAAACAGGATGGAAAACAATCGTCCGTACTGGCAGGTGGGAGTCAGGCTTTTATTCAGTCTCCTTGCCACAGCAGCATTTGTGATTATTGGATGGAGGCTGCTCAGCTTTCTTATGCCGTTTGTTGTGGGATGGATCATAGCGGCAGTCGCGGCGCCTCTTGTGAACTGGCTGGAGAGGAGGCTGCGCATCGTCAAAAAGCTTGGCTCAGCGCTGATCGTAGTGGTGGTTCTCGGTCTTATCGTGCTGGCGGTCTATTTCGGCATCAGCCGTCTTGTCACAGAGATCGGCAATCTGGCCGAGGATTTCCCGACGATGTATGCGCAGCTTGAGGCAGGACTGGGACAGATCGGGGATACGCTCTCAGGCGTATTTGAGAAGCTTCCGCGGGGAATCCGAAACGGCTGGAATACAGTTGTACTCAATCTGGATCAGTACATGGGGGATCTGGTGTCTGATATCAGTGCGCCTACCATGACGGCGGCGGGGAATATCGCAAAGCAGGTACCGTACTACTTGATATCCTTTATCGTGGCAGTTATGTCAGCCTATTTCTTCATCGTACAGAGAGAAGAAGTGCTGCGGTGGCTGAAAAAAGTAGCTCCGGAAGCCGTGCAGAAAAGGATGACTCTGGTCATGGACAATCTCAGATACGCAGTGGGAGGGTACTTTAAAGCGCAGTTTAAGATCATGGGCGTGGTGTTCGCCATCCTTCTTGTCGGACTTGGATTCCTTGGGACAGGCTATTTTGCGCTGGTGGCGTTTTTGATCGCTTTTCTTGATTTCCTGCCGTTTTTCGGAACCGGAACGGCCATGATCCCGTGGGCAGCCTATAAGTTTTTCATGGGAGATTATAAAATGACGGCGGCTCTTGTGGTGATCTACGTGGTGACGCAGGTAGTCAGACAGCTCCTCCAGCCTAAGCTGGTTGGCGACAGCGTGGGATTAAATCCGTTGGTGACACTGATTCTTCTCTATGTGGGTTACCGGATGGGCGGCATTATCTGGATGATTCTCGCAGTGCCGATTGGAATGGTGCTCATTAATATGTGCGGAGCGGGAGCGTTCGACTATATCTTTGACGATGTGAAAATACTGATTGAGGGAGTGCTGGGACTTCAGGAGAAAAAACAGTAAAAAACATCCAAAAGCTGTTCGATAAATGTTGCCCTTTTCTGACATATCATGTATGATTATACCGAAGCGTCACTGCGCAGGGAGCGAAGCTGACGCTGTCGGCGGCATCGGAGCGTTTCCGTGTGCCATAATATAATAACCGCAGAGTCTGAATATAAGTTTGCATGTTACGGACTGCGGCATAAGGAGGAAAAACTATGAAGAAAAAAGGAATTGTAGCTCTATTAGCTGCGGGAGCTGTTATGCTCCTGAGCGCGTGTGGTGGGGGATTTACAACAGAGGACGCGCAGAACTATGTCCAGTCCGCGTTGGATGCCGGCTACAAGGCAGATTTTGACGAGTATGTCAAACAGACCAATTCCACTAAAGAGGAAGCGGAAACGATGTACCAGCAAAACATTGATAATGTTCTGTCAGGCGTCGGAATTCAGGACGCCGGAGTTTCGGAGGAACTGGTTGAGCAGTACCGTACTTTGGCGGGCGATCTTCTGGCGCTGGCGAACTATGAAGTGACCGGGGCCGAGGAAAGCGAGAACGGTTTTGCTGTTGAGGTTACATACGAGCCGTTTACCGGATATGAGAATCTGGATGCAGATCTGGAGACGGTTCTGACAGATATTGCTTCATCAATGACAGAGATGCCGACGGATGAAGAGATCAATCAGATCGTATTTGAGGAAGTTCTCAAGCTTGTCCAGCAGATGATAGAGAACCCCGCTTACGGCGAGGCAGAGACTTTTACAATCCATGTGGATAAAGGCTCTGACAATGTGTACAGCATCAATGAGGATGACCTTCTGAATCTTGATCTTGCCATGTATGCAGGCTAGTGAGGAAATTTAGTATTGCAATGTGCTTTTTTTGATGATATAATTCTATCTGGTCTTTATTAAAAGACCAGATAAGCCGCTGTGGCGGAATTGGCAGACGCACTTGACTCAAAATCAAGCGGCTAACACCGTGCCGGTTCGAGTCCGGCCAGCGGCATTTAGAAAACTCAGCTCTTTAGCTTTTGGCTAGGGAGCTTTTTTAATATAATTAAGGAGGATCGCAGGATCCTAACAGAATTGATATTCCGGCGTATATTCTGGTGAGATATTCACACTCTGCGGATAACTTTTTACAATTCGTGTAAGTTCGTTGATAACCCATTTTTCTGTAAAAAGCATATTGCGGAACAGATTTTTCCGTGCTATTGTGAATGAACTTGGAAAACCGGTGTTCCTTCGGAAAGCGCAT
>DWYT01000089.1 GCA_019118545.1 Candidatus Mediterraneibacter merdavium
TTATCTCCATCGGCCGTCTCCCTGACAAATCCAGATTTGAGGAATATTTTGGGGAGACCCACATATATTGTGTAAAGAGGTGGACAAGATGGAGAGAAGGGATGCAAAGGCTCAGATATTAAATATTCTTGCGAAAAGCATACGCAGGATCATGGAGAAGGAGGCAGTAGATTTTTCATATCTTCAGGAGATACGGCTGCGCGCAGGGCAGCCTGTGAGGATTCTTTTGAGAAACAGGGAAAAAGTCCTTCCCTCTGGGGAGGAACCGCATATTGTTACGAAGGAAGAAGTGAGGGAGACAATGGAGTATATCAGCCATTACTCCCTCTACGCATATGAAAATGAATTAAGGCAGGGATTTCTGACGATCGAAGGAGGGCACAGAGTAGGCGTGGCAGGAAAAGTGATCATGGAAAAAGACAAGGTAAAAAATATCCAGTACATATCATCAGTGAATGTCCGCGTATCCCATGAGGTGATCGGCTGCGCGGATCGCCTGCTGCCTTATATCACGAAAAACAGGCAGGTGTGCCATACACTCATCATTTCCCCGCCGTGCTGCGGGAAAACTACGCTCATCCGCGACCTGATCCGCCAGATATCAGACGGAGGCCCCTATGTAAAAGGCTGCTCTGTGGGCGTGGTGGATGAGCGCTCCGAGCTTGGAGGCTGTTATCTTGGCATCGCGCAGAACCATCTCGGAACGAGGACGGATATACTGGACTGCTGCCCGAAAGCGGAGGGGATGATCATGCTCATCCGCTCCATGTCCCCGCAGGTGATCGCAGTGGATGAGATCGGCACAGCCGAGGACATCCGCGCCGTCGAGTATGCCATGCAGTGCGGGTGCAAGCTGATCGCCAGTGTCCACGGACTTGACATGGACGAGGCGACAAAGAAACCGGTGCTGGGCGAGCTCATAAGGAGACGGATGTTCGAGCGGTACGTGGTGCTTGGAAACGGGAAACACCCCGGAGAGATCCGGGGAATCTACGATGAACGGGGGAGTGTGCTGTGCAGAGAGTGATCGGAGGACTTTTGATCCTGACGGCGACAGGCGGCGCGGGATATGTATACGGGAGAGAGTTGAAACGTTATCTGGAGACAATGTTGTATTTCCGCTATGTGATGAGCCTGATAAAAGGGGAGATCGCCTATGCCTGCGCGCCTCTGCCGGAGATATTTTCCGAGGTGGCAAGGCGGGTGAAGGAGCCGTACCGAAGATGGCTTATAAAGACTGCGAAAGAGATGGAGCAGAGGGAGGAATACGGATTCGCGAGGGCGTGGAACAGGTGCGTGGACAAGTATTTAAAAGAACTGGGACTGAAAAACGAACACGCGGTGCTGGCAAAAGAGCCGGGGACTTTTCTTGGCAGTCTGGAGAAGGATACGCTCGATCATGCCATGCAGTTGTATCTAAATAAGGTGGATCTTGAGATCGAGAAGCTAAGAGAGGGACTGGCGGCAAAGACAAGGGTGGGCGGCTGTCTGGGCGTGATGAGCGGGATATTTCTCATCGTGATCCTGCTCTGATGTAGGAGGACACATGGACATAAATCTTATTTTTAAAATCGCGGCCGTCGGCATACTGGTTTCCATATTGAGTCAGGTGCTTAAGCACAGTGGCAGAGAGGAACAGGCATTTCTGGCCAGTCTTGCAGGGTTAATCCTCGTGCTTTCATGGGTTCTGCCGTATATTTATGATCTGTTCCAGACAATACGGCAGCTTTTTGCCCTGTGAATAACTAGCGGCTCTGTTTCAAAAATGCACGGAAGATGTTCCGCAGAGGTTTTTCTTAGAACAGGAAACTTTTGTGCCATACAGGGGTTCGGGAGGTGGTCAGGTGAGTGTGATACAGATAGGCGTCATCGGAGTGATCGGGGCAGTGCTCGCCATACAGCTAAAGAGCGGGAAAGCAGAGTACGGCATCTATGTAGGCATGGCTGTGAGTGTGATTCTGTTTTCTTTTATCATAGACCGGCTGGGAGTGTTCGTCACCACAGTGGGGGAGCTTGCCTCTTATATTGATATGGATGCAGGATATCTGGCCACCATGCTGAAAATGGTCGGCATCACCTATATCGCGGAGTTTTCTTCCGGCATCTGCAAGGATGCAGGTTACCAGACGATCGCAGGCCAGATCGAGATATTCGGGAAGCTGACCATTCTGGCGCTGGGGATGCCGGTGCTTTTGGCGCTTCTCGAGACGATACGGGAGTTTCTATCATGAGCAGGAGAAAAGGGCAGCTTATACTGACGGTATTGTTGATTCTTCTGATCTTTGGCGTGGGCACACGGATTGTGAAGGCGGCGGAACCCGAAGCGCAGGAAGGCGGTGCGAACCCGCAGGCAGAGGATGAGGACACGGACGAGGACACGGACGAGATTCAGAGGCAGGTGGAGAACGCCCTGATGTCAGAGTTTGATTTTGATGAGATCGAAAAAAGCCTTCAGGATATGTTTCCCGGGGAGAAGATATCCTTTCGGGAGGTGGTGGCGTCTCTCATGTCAGGAGAGCCGGAAGAGACGGGAAGTCTCCTGATTGGATATCTTACGGATTTGATCGGGTACGAGTTCCGGTATAACAGGCATAATCTGGTGTATATCCTGCTGATTGCCCTGTCCGCGGCAGTGTTCCGCAATTTTGCCGGGGCATTCCAGAACCGGCAGATATCGGATATCAGCTTCTATGTGCTGTACATGCTTCTGATCACGCTCTGCCTGACATCCTTTCAGACTGCGGCACAGGGATTGGAGGGACGGCTGGATGCGCTTGCCGGATTTATGCGGGTGCTCTGTCCCAGCTACTTTCTGGCTGTTGCTTTCGCTTCCGGCAGCGCGACATCCCTGTTTTTTTACAACGTGATCCTGCTTCTTATCTATGTGGTGGAGCTGGTCATTGTCCGTTTCCTGCTCCCGGTCATCCACATCTATATCATGGTGAGGGTGTTGGGAAATCTGACGGGGGAAGACTTTCTGTCGGAATTTGCGGAGCTGATCAGCAAGGTCGTGACATGGAGCCTGCGGACACTTCTTACCTGCATCGTGGGGATCAATGTAGTGCAGGGACTTCTCGCGCCAGCCATTGATACCTTGAAGCGAAGCGCGCTGACAAGGACGGCTGAGGCTTTGCCGTGGGTGGGAAACGCTCTTGGCGGGACGGCGGACATCGTGCTTGGCACGGCGGTTCTCATTAAAAACGGAATCGGTATGGCGGGCGCGGTGATCGCGGTGCTCATCTGCGCGCTCCCGCTTCTCCAGACGGCGCTGATGGCGCTGATGTACAAGCTGGCGGCAGCGCTGGTGCAGCCGGTGTCAGACAAGAGGATCACAGCCTGCATCAGCGGGGTCAGCGAGGGATATGAGATGATGGTCAGAGTGATCTTTACGTCCGGACTTTTATTTCTTCTGACCATCGCGGTGGTGGCGGCGTCCACTTCCTGATCACATGGTCAGCGGATAAGGAGGGTTGGAGAGGGATGTTGGAGGCAGTTTACGGATGGATACAGAATATTTCCGTGTATCTGATCGTCACGGCGGCCGTGATGCACGCGGTTCCGGGGAAGGACTATGGGAAATACATCCGCTTTTTTTCAGGACTGGTGCTGATCCTGCTTGTGTTTACCCCGCTTCTTAAAGTGATGGGGATGGGGGATACTTTTCATACATTATATAAAGGAAAGGAGTATGAGATGAACAGGCGGGAGATCGAGATGGCGGAGGAAATCTATGAGAACTCCAATCTGTCCGGTCTGTTAGGAATCGATCCGTCCCCCGGTGAAAGCAGTGCGGATGAAAGCGCGGACGCGGAGGGGGATACGTCTGATAATGGGGGCGGTGTGTCAGACGGTAATAAACACAGCAGTGAGGGAAACGGTACCACCGGAAACGATATAGAAGAAACTGCGTCGTCCCGGCAGGGGGAAAGCCGGGGGCGGATCAAGGTGGAGGAGATTGAGATTGGGGAATAAAAAGTGGAAAGACTGGATCAATGCGTTTAAGTCCGGTGAAAAGCTGCCGAAGAAGAATCAGCTCCTTATCCTTCTTCTGATCGGGATCCTGCTGATCGTGATTGTGATCCCCGTGGAGACTCCTCAGGAGAAGAGCGCTCAGAAGGAGAGCGGGGAGGAGACTTTTAGCGCCTCAGTGGGAGAAGCGCAGGCAGCGGGAGAATACGAGGAATATCTGGAACAAAAAACAGCAAAGGTGCTAGAGGAGGTAGAAGGAGCGGGAGAGGTGACAGTGATGATCACCCTGCGCTCCGGCGGACAGAAGATCATTGAGAAAGACCAGTCCAGCAGCGCCCAGACGACGGAAGAGGCTGACAGCGAGGGCGGGACGAGGAGCACGAAGGATCAGTCCTCGGATAAGACGAGTATCTATGAGCAGTATTCCGACGGGTCTTCCACGCCTTATGTGAGCAAGGAACTGTCCCCGGAGATCGAGGGCGTAGTGGTGATCGCGGAGGGCGGGGACGACGCCGTTGTGGTCAAGAACATTACGGAAGCGGTTCAGGCATTATTCGGCGTGGAGGCGCATAAGATTAAAATAATGAAACGGGCTTGATACATAGAAGGAGGAGAGAAAGCGTGAAAAAAATATTTAAAAAGAACCAGATCATTATTGCTACTCTGGCGGTCATGATCGCCGTCGCCGGATACCTCAATTATTCCGGGAAACTGTTCGGGGATACGGACAGCGGGACAGCCGAGGCGAATGCAGAACTGGCGAATCAGGAGCTTCTGGACATCTCTCAGGAGGATATTGAGACAGGCACAGAGGATATCGAGAGCAATGATAATGAGGTGGAGGGAACGCCGGGAGAAGCGGTGCTCACAAGCGGAGCCGCAGAGACGACCGTGGCAGAGGCCAAGGTGACAAGAGAGCAGGTGCGCGCCCAGAATAAAGAGACATTACAGGCGATCATCGACAATACGAACTTAAGCGACGCGGAGAAGCAGACCGCAGTGGATCAGATGGTGCAGATGACACAGATCGCGGAGCAGGAGGCAGCCATCGAGACACTGATGGCGTCCAAGGGATTTTCCGAGGCAGTAGTCAGCCTTGATGCGGACTCCGCTGATGTGGTAGTAAAAGCAGCCGAACTGACGGACGCCAACCGCGCGCAGATCGAGGATATCGTCACGAGAAAGACGGAGATCGCGCCGGAGAATATCGTCATTACGCCTATCCACGAATAGTATGGGTTTGCCGGGGTGAAAAACCATCCGCCGCATGAATAAAGTATTCCTCGTGAACACTTATGTTTTGGCATAATAAGCAGCATTGCTTACGGTCAGAAAAAGAGAAAAATGAGAAAATAAATAATTATATTGCATACAATATTAAAACCGTATATAATAGCGTCGGTGCTTACCGGCGCTGTTATTATTGTAGTAGGGAACTGCGTTCCCTATGAGATAAAACACACATGAAAAATATCAGGAGTGAGATCATGTCAGAATTTTTTAATGAGATAAAGAAGAGACGTACCTTTGCCATCATTTCCCACCCGGACGCGGGTAAGACGACGCTTACGGAGAAGCTTCTCTTATACGGCGGTGTCATCAATCAGGCGGGTTCCGTCAAGGGGAAGGCCACGGCAAAGCACGCGGTCTCTGACTGGATGGAGATCGAGAAGGAGAGGGGAATCTCCGTGACTTCCTCGGTGCTCCAGTTTAACTATGGGGGATATTGTATCAATATCCTTGATACACCGGGGCATCAGGATTTCTCGGAGGATACGTACCGCACCCTGATGGCGGCGGATTCGGCGGTCATGGTCATCGACGCGTCCAAGGGCGTGGAGGCGCAGACGAGGAAGCTGTTCAAGGTCTGTGCCATGAGGCATATCCCTATCTTTACGTTTATCAATAAGATGGACAGGGACGCAAAGGATACCTTTGATCTGTTGGACGATATCGAGAAGGAGCTGGGCATACCCACCTGTCCTGTCAACTGGCCTATCGGTTCGGGCAAGGGGTTCAAAGGTGTCTATGACCGTGAGAAGCAAGAGGTGGAGCTTTTTTCTGATACAAGGAAGGGAACGACTACAGGAGAGGTGAAGAAGGTGTCCATCAACAACCCGGAGGTGGACTGGCTCATCGGCACAGAGGGCAAGGTTACACTGGAGGAGGAGATCGAGCTTTTGGACGGGGCATCTGCGGAATTTGATCAGGAGCTGGTGGATAAGGGAGAACTCTCTCCGGTGTTCTTCGGGTCCGCGCTTACGAACTTCGGCGTGGAGACCTTTCTTAAGCATTTCCTCGCCATGACCACGTCGCCGCTTCCGAGGATGTCCGATCAGGGAGCTGTTGATCCTATGAAGGAAGAAGATTTTTCCGCGTTCGTGTTCAAGATTCAGGCGAATATGAACAAGGCGCACAGGGACCGTATCGCGTTCATGCGTATCTGCTCCGGGGAGTTTGACGCGGGGATGACCGTGTACCATGTGCAGGGCGGGAAGGACGTGCGTCTCTCCCAGCCGCAGCAGATGATGGCAAGCGAACGAAAGATCATCGACAAGGCATACGGCGGGGATATCATCGGTGTGTTTGATCCCGGTATCTTCTCCATCGGAGATACACTGACCACATCAAAGGAAAGGTTCGCCTACGAGGGAATCCCGACCTTCGCGCCGGAGCATTTCGCGAGGGTGCGTCAGGTTGACACCATGAAGAGAAAGCAGTTTGTCAAGGGAATCAACCAGATCGCACAGGAGGGCGCCATCCAGATATTTCAGGAGTACAATACCGGTATGGAGGAGATCATCGTGGGCGTGGTCGGTGTGCTCCAGTTCGACGTGCTGAAGTACCGCCTGAAAAACGAATACAATGTAGAGATCCTTTTGGAGAATCTTCCTTATGAGCATATCCGCTGGATCGAGAATGAGGGGATCGATCTTGACCGTATCAGCGGCACATCCGATATGAAGAAGATCAAAGACTTAAAAGACCGCCCGCTGCTTCTCTTTATCCACGAGTGGAGCATCCGCATGACGCAGGAACGCAACGAAGGGTTAAAACTGTCCGAATTCGGGCGCTAAGTTTTCCTTTGCAAAACGGACAATGTTTGCTATAATGAGGAAAGAGATCAGACAAAACGGGAGGTTTTGAATATGGCAAAGGACGAAAGAAACACTTATACGATACAGAGTGACGCAAGCCTTGGCGAAGTAAAGATCGCGGATGAGGTCGTGGCGATCATTGCGGCGCTGGCGGCCACAGAGGTGGAGGGCGTAGCTTCCATGGCCGGCAATATCACCAACGAAGTGATCGGGAAGCTTGGCATCAAAAACCTGTCAAAGGGCGTGAAAGTGGATGTCCTTGAGGGCGTTGTAACGGTATCTCTTGCCCTGAACCTGAAATACGATTACAGCATCATGGAAGTGTCGGCAAAAGTTCAGGAAAAGGTGAAAAACGCTGTGGAAAATATGACAGGACTTGAGGTGGCTGACGTCAATATCAAAGTGGCGGGCGTCGAGATGGAGAAACAGGACTGATCCGTCCGCCATGGCATAGAGCTTTCGGGCGGCGAAGGATGTCGAAAGACATCCTTTTTCTATAAGTAATGCGGGAATATAGTAAAGAGAAGGATAGTGATATGGTAAGAAGTGAGCTGAGAGAGCATATATTTAAGATGCTTTTCCAGATTGAGTTTAACGACGCACAGGATATGCCGGAGCGTCTGAAAAATTATTTTGAGCTGCTTGAGGACGCGGCGGACAAAGACAAAGAATATATTCAGAAGAAATATGAGGCAGTGGCTGCGAAAGTGCCGGAGATCGACAGCCTGTTGAACGAAAGCGCGAAGGGATGGCGGACGGCCCGCATGAACAAGGTGGACTTAACGGTCCTTCGCCTCGCGGTCTATGAGATGAAATGGGACGAGGATATCCCGGTGGAAGTCGCCATCAACGAGGCGGTGAAGCTGGCGAAGCGCTTCGGCGGGGAGAACAGCAGTTCCTTTGTAAACGGCGTCCTCGGAAAGATCGCGAGACAGGAGTCCTGAGCATGAAGAATGTCTACACGGTAAAGCAGGTCAACGCATATATCAAAAATATGTTTACACAGGACTTTATGCTGAACCGGATCTATGTAAAGGGCGAGGTGTCCAACTGTAAATACCACACATCAGGACATATTTATTTTTCCTTAAAGGACGAGAGCGGCGCCATTGCCTGTGTGATGTTCGCGGGTTCAAGGTCAGGTCTTGCCTTTCGGATGCAGGACGGGCAGCAGGTGATTGCCCTCGGATCGGTCAATGTGTATGAGAGGGACGGAAAGTACCAGCTCTACGCGAAAGAGATCGTTTTAGACGGGATCGGCGCCCTGTATGAGCGCTTTGAGGCTTTGAAAAAAGAACTCGGGGAGATGGGGATGTTCGCCCCGGAATATAAGCAACCCATCCCGAAATATGTCCGCAGTGTGGGTATCGTGACAGCGCCCACGGGAGCGGCGGTGCGTGACATCATCAATGTCGCCGGGCGGCGCAACCCGTATGTGCAGCTTATCCTCTATCCTGCGCAGGTGCAGGGAGAGGGCGCGGCTAAGAGTATTGTCAGGGGCATCCGCATGTTAGAGAAAAAGAAGGTGGACGTGCTGATCGTGGGGAGAGGCGGAGGAAGTATCGAGGATTTATGGGCGTTTAACGAGGAGACCGTGGCGCGCGCGATCTTCGAGTGTGCGGTGCCGGTCATCTCGGCGGTGGGGCATGAGACGGACACGACCATCGCGGATTATGTGGCGGATCTTCGTGCGCCCACGCCCTCTGCGGCGGCGGAGCTGGCAGTCTATGACGTGCGCTCTGCCTTTGAGCGCATCAGCGCTTACCATGCGGCTTTAAGGCGGGCAATGGGCGTGGAGACGGAGAAGAGGCGGAAGCTTCTGGAACATATGGCTCTGCGCTTAAAGCTTGCGCATCCCCGGCAGAAGTTAAACGACAGCCGTCAGTACGCTTCGGAGCTGGAGACGCGGCTGCGCGCATGTATGGGAGATAAGCTGACAACGGACAGACACCGTATGGCGCTGTGCATTGAGAAGATGAAAGGTCTCTCGCCTCTGACAAAATTAAGTCAGGGTTATGCCTATGTGCAGTCGGCTGACGGGAAGAATATCAGGAGTATCGGACAGGCGGAAGAAGGAGCCTGTCTTGATGTCTTTGTAAGCGACGGAAAGATCCGCGCGCAGATCATCTCGACGGAATCGGCCGAGTGGCAGGGCAGCGGACAAAAAGGAGGAGCATGATGGAAGAGAGCAGACCGTCCCTCGAGGAGATGTTCGATCAGCTTGAGGGCGTGATCGGGACAATGGAAGGGGGAGAACTTTCCCTTGAGAAGTCCTTTGACTTATACAATAAAGGCATGGAACTTTTAAAAGAGTGCGGCAAGTCCATCGACGAGGTGGAGAAGAAGGTGCTCGCGCTGGATGAGGATGGAGAAACGCATGAGTTTTAAAGAGGAATATAAGAAACGGATCGCATATATCGAAGAGGTACTAAAAACATATCTCCCGAAGCAGGAGGGATACCAGAAGCTGATCATGGAGGCCATGGAGTACAGCCTGATGGCGGGAGGAAAGCGTCTGCGCCCTATGCTGATGTGGGAGACGTTCCGGCTTTTCGGCGGGGAAGGGAAGGTTATTGAGCCGTTCATGGCGGCGATCGAGATGATCCACACATATTCCCTTGTCCATGATGATCTCCCTGCCATGGACAACGACGAGTACCGCAGGGGCAGAAAGACGACCCATGTAGTGTACGGCGAAGACATGGGAATACTCACAGGCGACGCGCTTCTAAACTATGCCTTTGAGACGGCATGTCTCGCCTTTGATATGGAGCCGGAGAACAGCAGCCGCATCGGGCAGGCGATGAAAATCCTTGCGTCAAAGGCGGGGATCTACGGCATGATCGGCGGACAGGTGGTGGATGTAAAATCCGCCGGGCAGGATGTGTCAGGGGAGATGCTTGATTTTATCTACCGCTTAAAGACAAGCGCCCTCATTGAATCATCTGTGATGACCGGCGCGCTCCTCGCGGGAGCAAGCGGCGAGGAGACAGAGAAGATGGAGCAGATCGCCCGCAGGGTCGGTCTGGCGTTTCAGATACAGGATGATATTTTAGACGTCACAAGTACCACAGAAGTTTTGGGAAAACCCGTACACAGTGACGAGAAGAACGAAAAGACCACGTATGTGACATGGAAAGGACTGGAAGAAGCGAAGAAAGATGTGGCCCTTATGACAGAGGAGGCCATCGGCATCCTCCATACGCTTAAGGGAGAGAAGAGCTTTCTGGAGGAAATCTTCCGCTGGCTCATATACAGGGAAAAATAAGGGGGATCGCTATGATACTCGAGATGATCCAAAAAGAAAATGACATAAAGAATCTGGAGGAAGGACAGTTAAAGGAGCTGGCAGAGGAGATCCGGCAGTTCCTGATCGAAAAGATCAGCAGGACAGGCGGGCATCTCGCCTCGAACCTCGGGGTTGTGGAGCTGACCATGGCGCTCCACCTCACACTTGACTTCCCGGAGGATAAGCTGATATGGGACGTGGGACATCAGTCCTACACGCACAAGCTGCTGACCGGGCGCAGGGACGGCTTTGACGACTTGCGCAAGTACGGGGGCATGAGCGGTTTCCCGAAGCGCAAGGAGAGCGCCTGCGACGCCTTTGATACCGGGCACAGCTCCACCTCCATCTCAGCGGGACTTGGCTATGTGGCGGCAAGGGAGCTACTGGGCGAAAAGCACAGTGTGGTGTCCGTCATCGGGGACGGCGCGCTCACAGGCGGCATGGCGTATGAAGCGCTGAACAATGCTTCCAGATTAAAGAGCAACTTCATCATCGTGCTCAATGACAACAACATGTCCATCTCCGAGAATGTGGGCGGGATGTCCAAGTATCTGAACGGTCTGCGCACGGCGCAGGCGTATACGGACCTGAAAAAAGGGGTGGAGGACACGTTAAAGAGGATTCCCGGCAGGGGGGACCGGATCGTCAGTCAGCTCCGCAAGACAAAAAGCGGGATCAAGCAGCTCTTTGTGCCGGGGATGTTCTTTGAGGACATGGACATCACCTATCTGGGGCCTGTGGACGGACATGATATGCGCAAGCTTACCAAGGTCTTAAGCGAGGCGAAGCGGGTGGATCACGCGGTGCTTGTCCATGTGATCACGAAAAAAGGGAAAGGCTATGCCCCGGCGGAGGAGAATCCCGCGCGTTTTCATGGATTAGGCCCTTATGATATCGAGACTGGGGAACCGACGGCGGCAGACACGACGGACACTTATACGCAGGTATTTTCCAAGGTGCTCGTAGATATCGCCAAGCGGGATGAGAAGGTGGCGGCGATCACTGCGGCCATGGCGGACGGGACAGGGTTGTCCGCTTTTGCCAGACGTTTTCCCCAGCGCTTTTTTGACGTGGGGATTGCGGAGGAGCATGCCATGACCTTTGCCGCAGGACTTGCCGCAGGCGGGATGAAGCCTGTGTTCGCCGTGTATTCTTCCTTCCTTCAGCGCGCTTACGACCAGACCCTCCACGACGTCTGTCTTCAGGATCTTCCCGTGGTGCTGGCAGTGGACCGGGCAGGACTGGTAGGAAGTGACGGGGAGACCCATCAGGGGGTCTTTGACCTGTCCTTTCTCTCTACTATACCGAATATGACGGTCATCTCACCGAAGAACCGCTGGGAGCTGGCGGATATGCTGCGGTTTGCCTTTGATTTCGGGCATCCGGTGGCCATCCGCTATCCGAGGGGCGCGGCATATGAGGGAATGAAGAAGTTCCGCGCGCCCATTGAGTATGGGAAGGGTGAAGTGCTCTATGAGGAAGAGGATATCGCCGTGATATTCGTAGGGCATATGGCAGAGCTGGCGGATTGTGTGCGAAGGGGCATCAAGGATACCGGATATAGCTGCAGCCTCGTAAACGCGAGGTTTGTAAAACCGTTGGACACCGTCCTTTTAGAGGAGCTGGCAAAGGATCACAGATTATTTCTGACCATTGAGGAAAATGTGCTCACAGGCGGATTCGGAGAGCAGGTCATGGATTACGTTTCCCGGGCGGGACTTGACGTTCATGTGCGGAATATCGGCATATCCGACGAATATGTAGAGCACGGCAATGTGGAAGTGCTCAGAAAAGAAGTGGGACTTGATAAAGAAGCCATCGTGAAACAGGCGGTGGCGGACTATCTGGCCATACTGGGGAAAGAAGATAAAAGACAGATAAAGGATAGATAAGATGAAGGAACGCTTAGATGTAATGCTTGTCAAGAGAAATCTTGCAGAATCCAGAGAGAAGGCAAAGGCTGTCATCATGTCCGGCAATGTGTTCGTGGACGGGCAGAGGGAGGACAAGGCGGGAAGCACCTTTGCCCCGGACGTCCATATCGAAGTAAAAGGACACGCCCTTCCGTATGTGAGCAGGGGTGGTTTGAAGCTTGAGAAGGCGCTGGCGAATTTTGATGTGGATGTAAAGGATAAGGTCTGTACGGACGTGGGCGCCTCCACGGGGGGATTTACAGACTGTATGCTGCAAAACGGCGCGGCGAAGGTGTTCGCCATCGACGTGGGGAGAGGCCAGCTTGACTGGAAGCTGAGAAATGACCCCCGTGTGGTCTGCATGGAAAAGACGAACATCCGTTATGTGACCCCGGAGGACATTGGAGTGCCGGTAGACTTTTCTTCGATTGACGTATCCTTTATCTCTCTTACAAAGGTGTTGGGGCCGATTCGCGATTACCTGACGGACGACGGGGAGATCGTGGCCCTTATTAAGCCGCAGTTTGAGGCGGGACGGGAGAAGGTCGGGAAAAAAGGCGTTGTCCGCGAGAAGAGCACCCACAGGGAAGTGATTCATAAGATCATGGATTTTGCCTCGGCAAACGGCTTCGATCTGTGTGCGTTGGAGTTTTCTCCAATCAAAGGGCCTGAGGGAAACATCGAGTATCTCATCCATCTGAAAAAATGCGCAGGGGGAACAGGTGCGAATAAGGGGATCGATGCGGACGCTGTAGTGGATCAGGCATTTGAGGAACTTGCAAAGTAAGACGGCAGAGGTACGGTATGGATCAATTTTACATCATCACGAACAAATTGAAAGATCAGGATTATAAGATCACGAACCAGATACGGGATTATATTGAGAGCCACGGAAAGAAGTGCTATATCTCTGAGAAGGACGGCGAGGGGCATATCCTGCCGGGGACGGTTCCGGCAGAAGCGCAGTGCGGACTTGTCCTCGGCGGGGACGGGACGCTCATCCGCGCAGTGCGGGATCTGGGGAATCGGTCGCTTCCCCTGCTTGGCATCAACTTAGGGACACTCGGCTATCTGACGGATGTGGAGTTAAAGGATTTCCGGCCGGCGCTAGACCGTCTTTTTAAAGAGACGCCGGACATTGAGGAGCGCATGATGCTGGAAGGGAATTTCCGAAGCTCAAGAAGGGATATCGCCATGAACGACGTCGTTCTCGCCAGAGAGGGTAAGGTGCGCATTGTCAGCTTCAATGTGTATGTGAACGGGACGCTTCTGAATACCTACCATGCGGACGGTGTGATCATCTCTACCCCCACGGGGAGCACGGGTTACAATTTGTCAGCGGGAGGACCGGTGGTGGAGCCGACAGCGCAGATGATTGTGGTCACTCCCATCTGTTCCCACGCCCTGAACACGAGCAGCGTGGTGCTCTCGGCGGAGGACACCATCGAGGTGGAGGTGTGCGAGGGACGCTACGGCAGGCAGGAGCAGGTATCCTTATGCTTTGACGGTACAGAGCAGACGACCCTTGTTACCGGGGAGAGAGTCTGTATCAGACGGGCGGAACAGACCGCCAGACTTGTCAGGATGAGTCAGGAAAGCTTCATGAAGACAATGCGCAAAAAGATGAAAGGAAATTAGAAAGATGAAAGTCAGCCGGCATGCAAAGATCATTGAGCTTATCAGCCAATACGATATCGAGACACAGGAAGAACTGGCGGAGTATTTGAACAGCGCCGGGTTTAAGGTGACGCAGGCCACTGTTTCCAGAGATATACGGGATTTAAAGCTTACAAAGGTATCCGTAGGCGGCGGCAAGCAGAAATATATCATCCACAGACAGGAAGAGCCGGAGATGAGCGAGAAATACATGCGCGTCCTGCGGGACGGCTATGTGTCCATGGACATGGCGCAGAATATCCTTGTCATCAAGACCGTATCCGGCATGGCGATGGCGGTCGCCGCGGCGGTGGACGCCATGAGGTGGGACGAGGTCGTCGGGTGTATCGCGGGCGATGACACCATTATGTGCGCCATCCGCACAGTGGAGGATACGGCGGCAGTCATGGATAAGATCCGAAAGATCGTTTCAAAAGGAGAATAAAGAGAGGTATGTTACACAATCTTCATGTAAAAAATCTGGCGCTTATCGATGAGACAGAGATTGATCTGGGGCCGGGACTTAATATCCTGACCGGGGAGACGGGGGCGGGCAAATCCATCCTTCTCGGATCTGTCGGACTGGCGCTGGGGGCGAGATACACAGCGGATATGCTGCGAAACGGCGCGGGGAACGGACTGGTGGAGCTGACATTTTCCGTGGACGATGAAAAGCTTAAGAAAAAACTGGAGGCGCTTGACATTTTCCCGGAAGACGGGAGGGTCACCTTAAGCCGCAGACTTATGGCGGGGCGCAGCATGAGCAGGATCAACGGGGAGACCGTGAGCATGGCGACGCTTAAAGATGTCGCCAGTATGCTCATCGACATCCACGGCCAGCACGACAACCAGACGCTTCTCCATAAGAAGAACCATCTTGCCCTGCTGGATCTGTACGCGGGTGAGGCGATCCGTCCGCTCAAAGAAGAGATGGAAAAAAGTTACCGCATCTATCAGGAGGTGTGCCGGCAGGAGGAGGAATCCGCCCTTGACGAAGAGGGACGCAGAAGAGAACTCTCGCTTGCAGAGTTTGAAGTCAGCGAGATTGAAGAGGCTGCCCCTGTGCCGGGAGAGGACGAGGAGCTGGAGGAAACGTACCGCAGGATGACAGAGAGCCGGAAGATTACAGAGGCAGTCGGAGAGACCTACCGGTACACATGCGAGGATGCAGGGGCGAATGCGAGCGACTGCTTAAGCCGTGCCATCCGCGCCTTTGGGGAGGCGGCGGAGTTTGATGAGACAGGGGCGCAGCTTTACAGCCAGCTTCTTGACGCGGACAGCCTGCTCAATGATTTTAACCGGGAGCTGTCCGAGTATGCGAAAAGCTTTGAATTTTCCGAGGATGAGTTCAGGGAGACAGAAGACAGGCTTAATATCCTGAATCATTTAAAAGCAAAATATGGAAATTCTCTCAGTGATGTCCTCGCATACTGTGAAGAAAAAAAGCAGAGAATAGAACAGCTAAGAGATTATGATTCGTTCAGGGAACAGCTAAAAGAGAAAAAAGAACAGTCTCTCTTAAAAGTTGAGAAAGCTTCGGATAAGCTGCATCAGATACGCGAAAAGAATTCTTCTGCCTTTTCAGAAGCGATCCGCGCACAGATGTCAGAGCTTAATTTCCTTGATACAAGACTGGAGCTGCGTCTTACGGACACAGGGCATTTCAGTGCCAACGGGCGCGATGAAGCAGAGTTTTATCTGTCGTTAAATCCCGGAGAGCCGCTAAAAGCGCTTGGGAATATCGCTTCCGGCGGAGAGCTTTCCCGCATCATGCTCGCGGTCAAGACAGTGCTTGCCGACGAGGAAGATACACCCACGCTGATCTTTGATGAGATCGACGCCGGGATCTCCGGCATCACGGCGGGAAAGGTGGCGGAGAAGCTGCGGCTTATCGGAAAGAGCCGTCAGGTGATCTGCATCACCCATCTTCCCCAGATCGCGGCGGCGGCGGACGTTCATTTTTTAATTAAAAAAGAAGCCGGGGACGGCGCGGTCAAAACAGAGATCAGCCTTCTCGATGAAGAGCAGTCTGTCGGGGAGCTGGCAAGACTGCTTGGCGGAGCCAGTGTGACAGAGCACATTATAAAAAGTGCCCGGGAGATGAAAGAAATGGCAAAGAGTGAAACATAATACCAGTGTGAAATAGTCAGAACCCACATATACTAAAAACGGATACGGCGGATGTATCCGTTTTCTTTTGCGCGACGGTTAGGGAAGGCTCTCTCCCTATCCAGTCGGAAAATACAAAAGAAAGGATGTGGAAGTATGACAGAAGGCCGGAAATGCAGGGCAGGTACACTTCTGATCCTCTTTCTTGTCCTCCTTGCGTGTGCTGCGGGCGGACACTATGCGCAGGAATACAAAAGCTGGCTGTTTAGGGAACAGACTGAGGTCAGCACAGATGCGGCGGGCAGCGATACCGTCCTCTTAGGCGGGATGCCGGTAGGGATCTATATGGAGACGGACGGTGTGATGGTGCTTAACACGGAACGGGTGAAAGGAATCGACGGGAGAGAATATGAACCGGCGTCAGATCTGGTTCATTCCGGCGACTATATCACGGCGGTCGACCACAGGGAGATATCAGGAAAGAAGGAGCTTCTTGAGGCGGTTTCAGCGATCGGCGGGGACAAAGTCATCCTCACCATCCGGCGGGGGGATGAGGATGTGGACATCAAGATCACCCCTGTTGAGTATACACCCGGGGAATACCGCCTCGGTATCTGGGTCAGGGACAATGTTCAAGGATTGGGCACGGTTACGTTTCTTACAGAACAAAGCCGCTTCGGGGCGCTGGGCCACGGGATACATGACGCGGATACCAACGGCCTTATGGATATCTCCGACGGCACGGTATACCGCACCAGTATTCAGGATGTTATCCGGGGGACGGACGGCTCTCCGGGGAGCATGGAAGGGATCATTGTGTACAATAATTACAATGTGCTTGGGAGCATTGATAAAAACACGGAGGCAGGTATTTACGGGACGATTGACCGGATTGACGAGCTGTTCGAGGAACAGATCCCGATCGAGACGGCAAAAAAAGAAGAGATCGAGAAAGGGCCTGCGACGATCCGGTGCTTTATCGACAATGAACTGAAAGAGTATGATATCCAAGTGACAGATATCGACACGTCGGGCGCGGAGATCAATAAAGGGTTGGTGATTCAAGTGACAGACCCGGAACTGCTTGAAAAAACGGGAGGAATCATACAGGGCATGAGCGGCAGTCCGATCATCCAGAACGGGAAACTGATCGGAGCGGTGACACATGTGTTCGTACAGGATTCGACAATGGGGTATGGCATTTTTGTTGAAAATATGTTGAATCAGGTCGAAATATCTGAAATGTCGAATAATGTGTCGAATTAGAGCTACAAAATCTCCTTGATTCTGCAATCTTGCACAATATATAATAAGCGAGTGGCGTTTCAGACAGGATTCTCGGATCTAAGGGAGAGAAGAGAATGGAACATTTGAGTGTTGCCATTGCTGACGACAACCAGAAGATTCTCGATATGCTCGGCGAGATCATCAGCACTGACAAGGATCTTGACTTGGTTGGAAAGGCTAAAAATGGCGAAGAGATGTGTCAGATCATCAGGGAAAGACAACCCGATGTTGTCCTTCTTGATCTGATCATGCCGAAAATGGACGGACTGACGGTCATGGATCAGATGAACCGCAGTCAGGCCGGCGAAAAGCGGCCGTACTTTATCGTGGTCACAGCAGTGGGCCAAGAGAGAATTACAGAAGACGCCTTCAACAAAGGCGCTAATTACTATATTATGAAACCGTTCAACAATGACATGCTGTTGGACCGGATAAAATCTGTGAGAAGAACAGCAAGAAATACCGAGAAGAAGGAAGAGGAAAAACCAGTGTCAGGCGCCCGTCCGGGAAGCTTGGAGAACCGAGTGACAAACATGCTCCATGAGATCGGGATCCCCGCGCATATCAAGGGTTATCATTATCTGCGGGACGCGATTATCATGGCGGTGGGCGACATGGACGTGCTAAACGCGATCACAAAGATACTGTACCCTACGGTGGCAAAGAAGTACCAGACGACTTCCAGCCGTGTGGAGAGGGCCATACGGCATGCCATCGAGGTGGCGTGGAGCAGGGGAAAGTTAGACACGCTAGATGAATTGTTCGGGTACACAGTGAGCACGGGGAAAGGGAAACCTACGAACTCAGAATTTATCGCGCTGATCGCGGATACGATCCAGTTGGAGTACAAGCACGGGGGAACGGCGTAAGGCTGAACTTTTGAATGATAAAGGCTTTGCATTATGCGCAAAATAAGGTATAATAGGATTTAATGAAATGCCTTGCGGCGATTAATGCAGGAAAACGGAGGATCGTAATATGAAAAACATTTTATTTGCTTCTTCAGAATGTGTGCCATTTATCAAAACAGGAGGCCTTGCCGATGTTGTGGGTTCCCTGCCGAAGGATTTTGACAAAGAGCGGTACGATGTGCGCGTGGTGCTTCCCAATTATACGTGTATGAAGCAGGAGTGGAAAGAAAAGCTGGAATATGTCACTCATTTCTATATGGATATTGCCGGACAGGATCAGTATGTAGGAGTTTTAAAGACTGTCCTCAATGACATTACATTTTATTTTATTGACAATGAGCATTATTTCAGCGGCTTTGCCCCCTACGACGGCGACCCGAAGTGGAACATTGAGAAGTTTGCGTTTTTCTCAAAAGCAGTTTTGAGCATCCTTCCTGTGATCGGATTCCGCCCGGACCTGATCCACTGCCATGACTGGCAGACAGGACTGATCCCGGTATATCTGGATAATTTCAGATATCTCGGCGAATACTACAGAGGGATCAAGTCTGTGATGACGATACATAACTTAAAGTTCCAAGGCGTATGGGATACGAAGACAGTCAGAGGCATCACAGGACTTCCGGAGTACTATTTTGTGCCGGATAAGATGGAGGCGTATAAGGACGCCAATCTGTTAAAAGGCGGTATCGTTTATGCGGACAAGGTGACGACCGTGAGCAACAGCTACGCAGAGGAGATCAAGACTCCGTTCTACGGCGAGGGACTGGACGGCCTCATGTCTGCCAGAGCGGGAGACCTGCGCGGTATCGTGAACGGACTGGATTACGAAGACTGGAACCCGGCTTCGGACTGGAGGATTGCAAAGAACTTTACGATTGAGAATTTCAGGAAGAACAAACCAATAAACAAAACAGCGCTTCAGGAGGAACTTGGACTGGACGTAGATCCGAAAGCCATGCTGATCGGTATGGTGTCCAGACTGACAGACCAGAAGGGTTTTGACTTGGTGGACTACATTATGGATGAGCTCTGCCAAGATGCAGTACAGATCGTTGTCCTCGGAACAGGTGATGTGAAGTATGAGAATATGTTCCGCCACTTTGCATGGAAATATTCAGGAAAGGTATCCGCGAACATCTATTATTCAGATGAACTGTCACACAAGATTTACGCTTCCTGTGACGCGTTCCTGATGCCGTCCCTGTTTGAGCCATGCGGACTGAGCCAGCTTATGAGCCTTCGCTACGGTACGCTTCCGATCGTGCGCGAGACAGGCGGACTGAAAGATACGGTAGAGCCGTACAATGAATACGAAAAGACCGGAACAGGCTTCAGCTTCTGCAATTACAATGCACATGAGATGCTGAACACTGTCCGTTATGCCGAGAGGATCTACTACGATAAAAAGAGAGACTGGAACAAGATCGTAGAGCGCGCCATGAGTCAGGATTTCTCATGGAAGACCTCTGCGAAGCAGTATGAAGATCTTTACAGAGAACTGATCGGAGAATAGACAAGACAAAAGATAACAGGAGAAATTTTACCGGATGAAAATTATTGACAGACTAAATCAAGACGGGATACATATTTCCTTTGAAGTGTTCCCACCCAAGACGGACGAGGGTTTTGACAAGGTGGCGTCCGCCACCGACGAGATGGCAAAGCTTGGCCCGGCGTTCATCAGCGTGACCTACGGCGCGGGCGGCGGCACGAGCAAAAACACCGCCAAGATCGCTTCCCACATAAAGGATGATCTGAAAGTTTTAAGCCTTGCCCATCTGACGTGCGCCTCTTCCACAAAAGAGGAGGTGCGCGGCGTTATCAAAAACTTAAAGAAACTGGGGATCGAGAATATCCTCGCACTGCGCGGGGATATCCCCCCGGATGTGTCTTTCCCGGCTAAAGACCGGTTCCGGTATGCCTACGAGTTGGTAGAGGAGATCCGTAAGCACGGGGATTTCTGTATCGGCGCCGCGTGTTACCCGGAGGGGCATGTGGAGAATGAACACAAGGAAGATGATATCCGCTATCTGAAACAGAAGGTGGACAGCGGAGTCGATTTCCTGACAACGCAGATGTTTTTTGACAATGACATCCACTACAATTTCCTCTACCGGATACGCGAAGCGGGCATTACAGTGCCGGTGCTTCCGGGGATCATGCCTATCACAAGCGCGTCGCAGATGAAGCGGAGCCAAGAGCTGTCAGGAACCGTATTTCCCCGGAGATTCCTTGCCATGCTTGACCGGTTCGGACACTCCCCGGCAGCCATGAGGCAGGCCGGTATCGCCTACGCGACAGATCAGATCATTGACCTGCTGGCGAACGGGGTGAGGAATATCCACATCTATACGATGAATAAGCCGGATGTAGCGGCTGCAATCATGGGGAATTTATCAGAGATAATAAAAGCGTGATGCGCACAGCCTGATTGCACATCTGCGTTTGAAAGTAGGAGACAGAAGATGGACAGACGGACAAAAGAGGCCGTCCGCTATCTGGGATATGGAAGAAATGCGGCAGATGAGAAGACTTTGGCGCTTATCGAGGAGACGTTCGCGGAATTGGAACGGACGGTATCCCCAAAGTCCGTCTGGCGCATTTTTGATCTTGAGCAGACAGAGGATGGCAGGAACATTATCGGGAATATGGAGATCGAAAGCCGCAGCCTTGCGAGGAATTTAAAAGGCTGTGCAAAAGCTGTGCTCTTCGGGGCGACCCTCGGCGCGGCAACCGACCGGCTGATCACCCGCGTATCCTTATCGGATATGGCGAAGGCGGTTGTCCTCCAGTCGTGCGCGGCGGCTCTTCTGGAGGAGTACTGCGATGAAAGGCAGCTTGCCATCGGCGCGGAGCTGGAAAAGGAAGGCTTGTACCTGCGGCCGAGGTTCAGTCCGGGGTACGGTGATTTTGATATTACATACCAGCAGCCTCTTATGCGGATGCTCGACTGCGCGAAGACCATCGGACTGACCATGACGGACAGCTTTATGATGACACCGACCAAATCCGTGACCGCCCTGATCGGGGCAAGTCCGGTGAAGGAGAGATGCCCCGTGGCAGGATGCGAGGCATGCGGGAAAACAGACTGTGAGTACCGCCGGTGAGACGAGGCGTATTAAGACGGCGGGGAAAAACAAAGGAAGATACGAGAGAAAGGACAGATACATGCTCAGAGAACGACTTGGAAAGGAACTGATCTATTTTGACGGCGGGATGGGAACCCTGCTTCAGGAGAAAGGACTGGCTCCCGGCGAACTGCCGGAGACATGGAACCTGACGCACCCGGAGGAGATCCGGGAGATACACAGGCGCTATATCGAGGCGGGAAGCGATATCGTGCTTACGAATACATTCGGGGCCAACGCGCTGAAATTCCATGACGAAGACTGTACTCTCGAGGAGATCGTAAAGAGCGCTGTGTCGCATGTGAAAGCAGCGGCATCAGCTGTGACTGGGGCAGAGGACGGCGTGTCGTCTGAGACAGGAGCAGGGGCGGAAAACAGTTCTGCGGGCAATGGCAGAAAAGTCTACACCGCCCTAGATGTGGGCCCCACGGGAAAACTTTTAAAGCCTATGGGCGATCTGGAGTTTGAGGCCGCCTATGAAGCGTTTAAGGAAGTTATGATTCTCGGGGAGCAGGCGGGAGCAGATCTCATCCATATTGAGACGATGAGCGATACTTATGAACTAAAGGCGGCGGTCCTAGCGGCGAAGGAGAACACATCCCTTCCCGTGACGGCGACGGTCATATTTGACGAACGGCACAAGCTGCTCACCGGAGCGGACGTACACTCTGTTGTCGCGCTTTTAGAGGGGTTGAGGGTGGATGCCCTTGGCATTAACTGCGGGATGGGGCCGGAGCAGATGCTGCCCATCCTTGAGGAAGTGCTGCAATTTTCTTCGATTCCTGTGATCGTGAAGCCTAACGCGGGACTTCCGAAGCAGAAGAACGGACAGACATACTATGACGTGGAACCGCAGGAGTTCGCGGAGTTTATGAAAAAGATCGTTGAGATGGGCGCGTCTTTGGTCGGGGGATGCTGTGGAACCACACCGGAGCACATCCGGGCCATGACAAAGCTGTGCCGGGGGATGAATCCTCTTCCGGTGGAAGAAAAAGCGTATACTGTCGTGTCTTCTTACGGTCAGGGTGTGATATTAAGCAACAGTCCGAAAGGAGACGAGGGGGCAGACCGGATTTCCAAGATCATCGGGGAGCGGATCAATCCCACTGGAAAGAAGCGCTTCAAACAGGCATTAAAGGAGCACGATCTGGACTATATTCTGCGGGAGGGAATCGCCCAGCAGGACAATGGGGCACATATACTGGATGTGAACGTAGGCCTGCCTGATATCGATGAGCCGGCGCTTATGAAAGAGGTTGTGCAGGAACTACAGAGTGTCGTCAGCCTGCCGCTGCAGATCGACACCGTGGATCCGGTGGCCATGGAAAACGCGCTCCGCATTTATAACGGAAAGGCGATGGTTAATTCTGTGAGCGGAAAGCAGGATTCCATGGACAAAGTATTTCCGCTCATCCAGAAGTACGGCGGAGTGGTCATCGGCCTTACATTAGATGAGAAGGGAATCCCGTCCGACGCTGACGGGCGCGTCCGTATCGCGGAGAAGATCATCAAAGAAGCGGAGAAATACGGCATCAGGAAAAAGGATATCGTGATCGATGCTCTTGCCATGACGATCAGCTCCGAACCAGAAGGAGCGAAGGTGACGATGGAGACACTGCGCCGCCTGAGGGACGAGATCGGCGTGAACACCGTGCTGGGGGTATCTAATATTTCCTTCGGACTTCCCAACCGTCCGATTATCAATGCAGCGTTCTATACGCTGGCAATGATGAATGGACTGAGCGCGGGGATCATCAACCCCGCGTCCGAGGATATGATGCGGGCGTGGTACGCCTACCATGCGCTGATGGGTCTGGATGAAAACTGCGGCAGATATATTGACAGATACAGTGCAGTGCAGGCGCAGACCGTGAACAGGACGGCAGGACAGGGGAGTCTGTCAGCCGGAGCTTCCGGCTTAAACACAGGAACGCCGGGCGAAAGAGCGGTATCGGGCAAAGCGGGACTTACTCTTTCGGCAGCCATTGAGAAGGGACTGAAAGAGGACGCGCATGCGATCACGGCAGAGCTTGCGCAGACAAAGGCTCCTCTGGATATCATCAACGAAGAGCTGATCCCCGCGCTCAACTGTGTGGGAGACGGATTCGAAAAAGGCACTGTATTCCTTCCCCAGCTTCTCATGAGCGCAGAGGCGGCAAAAAGCGCCTTTGCCGTGCTTAAGGAGAAAATGGACAAGAGCGGGGAGGTACAGGAGAAGAAAGGTACTATCGTGATTGCCACAGTCAAGGGTGACATCCATGATATCGGCAAGAATATTGTCAAGGTACTTCTGGAGAATTACAGTTTTAACGTGATCGATCTGGGCAAGGACGTCCCGCCGGAGAAGATCGTGGACACTGTAACAGAGAAGGACATACGTCTTGTGGGTTTAAGCGCGCTTATGACGACCACGGTGGTGAGCATGGAAGAGACAATAAAGCAGCTCAGGGAAAAAGCTCCGCAGTGTAAGGTCATGGTCGGCGGAGCGGTGCTCAATCAGGAGTACGCGGACATGATCGGGGCGGATTTCTACGGGAAGGACGCCATGCAGTCCGTACATTACGCGCAGGAGCTTTTCGCATAGAGTTTTTCGCGCAGGACGGACAGAAGCAGATTGATGTTTTAACTGAGATACATCTGTTGACAATTTTTTCACAAAAAGATATATTTTATATAGTAGCAAACACATGCCGGAAAAATCTCTCCGGCAATGACAAAGATCAGGAGGATGAGAGTATGGAGTCTATGATGAGAGGATTGCAGACCCCTGTAAGGGCGATCCGCAGACGAGTTTTTACAGAGGTTGCAAAGCTAGGCTTTAAGGCGGATAGCGGTACGCTTCTGGATGATATGGAGGCGATTCCCTATGAGATCGTAAATGACGACACACAGAAATACAGAGAGAGTACATACCGCTCCCGCGCCATCGTAAGAGAGCGCTTAAGGCTGGCGATGGGACTTTCCCTGCGGCCGGAAAACAAGCCGGTTCATCTGACCGCCGGGGTTGAGGCGAGCAATATTTCCGAGAAATATTATGAGCCGCCGCTTATGCAGGTTATCCCTTCAGCGTGTGAAAGCTGCGAGGAGAATAAATACGAAGTGAGCAATGTCTGTAAAGGATGCCTTGCGCATCCCTGTCAGGAGGTCTGTCCCAAGGACGCCATTTCCATGGTGAATGGGCGTTCGTACATTGATCAGGAAAAATGTATCAAGTGCGGAAAATGTAAATCTGTCTGTCCTTACGACGCGATCGCGAAAAAAGAACGTCCCTGCCAGAAGGCATGCGGCGTGAACGCCATTGTGTCAGATAAGTACGGAAGGGCATTTATTGACAATGACAAATGTGTTTCCTGCGGTATGTGCATGGTGAGCTGTCCGTTTGGCGCGATTTCTGATAAATCGCAGATATTCCAGCTTGCAAGGGCACTCTCCGAGGGCGAGGAGGTCATCGCTGAGATCGCTCCGGCATTTGTCGGACAATTTGGAGACAATATCACGCCGAGAAATATTAAGGCGGCCTTAAGGGAGCTGGGATTCTCCGAGGTATACGAGGTTGCGCTCGGCGCGGATATCGGAGCGATCGCGGAGGCGCACCATTATGTGGATAAGGTGGTGACAGGAGAGCTTCCGTTCCTTCTGACATCCTGCTGTCCGTCATGGGCGGTTCTGGCGAAGAAATTCTTCCCGGATCTGATCGACCAGATCTCTCAGGAGCTGACCCCCATGGTGGCCACTGCAAGGACGATCAAGAAGGAGCACCCGAACGCAAAAGTTGTATTCATCGGGCCGTGTGCGTCAAAGAAACTGGAGGCGTCCAGAAGAAGCGTCAGAAGTGATGTGGACTTTGTCGTCACTTTCGAGGAAATGCAGGCTATGTTCGACGCCAAAGGAATCGATCTTACGGAATATGAGGCTGAATCCTCCTTCCACGACGCGACAGGAGCAGGCCGCGGATACGGCTGCGCGGGCGGTGTGGCGGAAGCCATTGAGAAGTGTATCAATGAATACTATCCTGATGTGAATGTCAATATTGAACACGCGGAGGGTCTTGCCGAGTGTAAGAAGATCTTAACACTGGCAAAGGCAGGGCGTATGAACGGCTGCCTGATCGAGGGTATGGGATGTCCGGGCGGATGTATTGCGGGCGCGGGAACAAATATCCCGGTCGTAAAGGCCAAGAAGAATCTGGCGACTTTCGTCAAGAACTCGACCAAGGCGGTTCCGGCAAAAGAACTGGAAGAGATCGAATTGAAATGATAATCTAGTCATTTGATTCAAGAGTATTTCTTTGTAATAACGTCCGAAAGCGGAGAAAAATTTAAAACACAGCCAATGACAGAGAGGTGCGTTTCTGTTCCGGACCGGAATCAGAGAGCAAGCTAAAGGGCTGTGGGGCTGTTTAAATGCAGATCAGTGTGAGGCGCAACTCGCGTTCGCTCAGACAATCTCCTCACACTGATCAACAACACCCCCTTATCCCTTAAGCTGCTCTAACAGATTCCTATAAGGCACAGAAGCCGCACCTCTCTGTCACTGACTGCATCTTCCATTTTAATGACCGCTTTCTGTGTTTTACGAAGAAGAAATTTCGATCCGAATGGCTGAAAAAGCAGTTCCAGTTGCGAAAGACTTTCGGAGAGAAGTGGAAGCGGATCTGCAGCACTCTTCTTGCGGAATAAATCTTCGTAACCAATTCCTGTTTTTTTGCGTCTGCTTTACAAAAAGACCCCTCTATGATATATTATAAAACAGGCTTTTTGGAGCGAAAGAGGAGGATTATAGCAATGCAGCCATATGGAGTGAATCAGCTTAGAAAAATGTTTCTTGAGTTCTTCGAGAGCAAGGACCACCTTGCGATGAAGAGCTTTTCTCTGGTGCCGCACAATGATAAGAGTCTGCTTCTTATCAATTCCGGAATGGCGCCGTTAAAACCGTATTTTACAGGACAGGAGATTCCGCCTAAGAAACGCGTGACGACCTGCCAGAAGTGCATCCGTACCGGAGATATCGAGAATGTGGGAAAGACGGCCCGCCATGGTACGTTTTTTGAGATGCTCGGCAACTTCTCCTTCGGGGATTATTTTAAGGAAGAGGCGATCCAGTGGACATGGGAGTTTTTGACCGATGTGGTCGGACTTGATCCTGATCGCCTGTACCCGTCTGTCTACGTGGACGATGACGAGGCGTTTGAGATCTGGAACAAGAAGATGGGAATCCCGGCGGAGCGTATCTTTAAGTTCGGAAAAGAGGACAACTTCTGGGAGCACGGCTCAGGCCCCTGCGGTCCCTGTTCGGAAGTGTACTATGACAGGGGCGAAAAGTACGGCTGCGGCAAGCCGGACTGTACGGTGGGGTGCGACTGCGACCGCTATATGGAGATATGGAACGATGTGTTCACCCAGTTTGACAACGATGGAAACGGCAACTACACCGAGCTGGAGCAGAAGAATATCGATACGGGAATGGGTCTGGAGCGTCTGGCGTCTGTGGTGCAGGATGTGGATTCCATCTTTGACGTAGATACGATCAAGGCATTAAGGGATCATGTATGTGAACTTGCGGGCAAGGAGTACGGCAGAGAATATGATAATGACGTGTCCATCCGTGTGATCACAGACCATATCCGTTCTGTGACATTTATGATCTCTGACGGTATCATGCCGTCCAATGAGGGGCGCGGCTATGTGCTCCGCCGTCTTTTAAGACGCGCATGCCGTCACGGAAGACTGTTGGGTATCCACAAAGGGTTCCTGCCGGAGCTGGCGCAGACAGTCATCGCGGGTTCCAAGGACGGATATCCGGAGTTGGAGGAGAAGAAAGAGTTCATCCTCAAAGTGATCGCGAAGGAAGAGGAGCAGTTTAATAAGACCATTGATCAGGGTCTGGGCATCCTTGCAGACATGATCGCTGATATGGAGGCAAAGGGCGAGAAGACATTGAATGGCGACGATGCCTTCCGCCTCTACGACACATATGGTTTCCCGCTGGATCTGACGAAAGAGATTTTAGAGGAAAAGGGAATGGATGTGGACGAGGACGGTTTCAAGTCGTCCATGGAAGTGCAGCGGACGACAGCGAGAAATGCCCGTGAAGTGACGAACTACATGGGCGCTGACGTGACCGTGTACGAGTCCATTGATCCTGCCGTGACCAGTACGTTTGTAGGCTATGAGCATCTGACGTGGGAGTCTGACGTGACGGTGCTGACGACAGAGACAGAGCTTGCCGACGCGCTCTCGGAAGGGCAGAGAGGAACGATCTTCGTTGCGGAGACCCCGTTTTATGCCACAAGCGGAGGACAGGAAGCGGATACAGGATATATCCGCACGGCAGAGGGCGAGTTTAAGGTAGAAGATACGATCAAGCTCTTAGGAGGCAAGATCGGTCATGTGGGCGTCATGACAAAAGGCATGATCAAAGAGGGAGATAAGGTGACTCTGGAAGTGGACGCGAAGAAGCGCGCTCTTTCCGCGAGAAACCACAGCGCGACCCACCTTCTCCAGAAGGCGCTGCGCACCGTACTGGGAACACATGTGGAGCAGGCAGGCTCCAGTGTCAATGAAGACAGGCTCCGCTTTGACTTTACGCATTTCTCCGCGCTGACGGCAGAAGAGCTTAAGAAAGTAGAAGAGATCGTAAACGAGCAGATATCAAAAGGACTTCCGGTTATCGTGAAGAACATGCCCATCGAGGAAGCGAAGAAGACGGGCGCACAGGCGCTCTTCGGAGAAAAGTACGGCGATGTTGTCCGCGTGGTCAATATGAGTGAATTCTCCATTGAGTTCTGCGGCGGTACCCATGTGAGCAATACGTCCGAGATCATGGCGTTTAAGATCATCTCCGAGACAGGCGTGGCTGCAGGTGTGCGCCGTATCGAGGCGCTGACCTCCGACGGCCTGATGAAATATTACGCTGACATCGAGGAGAAGCTAAAGAACGTGGCACAGCTTCTGAAAGCAGCTCCCGATAATCTGGCAGACAAAATCGACCATATGCTGGCTGAGAACAAGGCTCTCCACAGCGAGGTCGAGAGCTTAAAGAGCAAGATGGCTCAGGAGGCTGCCGGTGATGTGATGGATCAGGTGAAAGAGGTAAAAGGCGTGAAACTCCTTGCCGCGCAGATCGACGGCGTGGATATGAACGGTTTGAGAGACTTAGGCGATCAGCTAAAAGAAAAGCTGGGCGAGGGCGTTGTTGTGCTGGCATCTGCGGGCGACGGCAAGGTAAGCCTCATGGCGACGGCTACGGACGGCGCGATGAAGCTGGGCGCTCATGCCGGAAACCTTGTCAAAGGCATCGCGGGATGCGTCGGCGGTGGCGGCGGCGGACGCCCCAACATGGCGCAGGCGGGCGGAAAGAACCCGGCGGGAATCCCTGAGGCACTGGCGAAAGCTGCGGAGGTATTAGAAGGTCAGATAAAAGGATAATGTGTATTTGTTGATCCGGTATCATAGAAGAAATTGCCTGATTTTTCGTAAACTGCTTAAGAGGCCGGTTTGAGACATGTTTTAGAATGGTAAGACGGACAAAGAAGGAGATACGAAATTGAAGAATTATGATGAAGTGAAACGGTATTTTGACCATATGCCGGTTGCGTTTACTATTATCGAGGTCGGTTTGAATGACAAGGGACAGCCTGTAGACTTTGTATTCCGTTACGCTAATCCCTCTCTTGCTGAATTGGAGGAGGTTCCGCTGGAACAACTGATTGGAATGAATTTTTATCAGGAGGTCTTTGGGGATAAAAGTGATGTAAAGTGGCTGCAATACTATTACAGTTCAGCATACCATGATGAGGTGCATGAGATCCATGATTATAGCCCGGAGATCGGGAAATACCTGAAAATTATCAGTTATCCATGGGATGAACCGGGATGCTGTGCCTGCCTGCTGTTTGACGAGAGCGAGTTGGTGGAGGCAAGAAAACGTCTGGAATTTCTGGCCGGCTATGACGAGACCACGCACTTTAAAAACCGCAATGCCCTTGAGGTCTTTTCCAGAAGCTTTTCGGGAAAAGGCAGCACAGGCGTTATCTTCGTGGATATCAACCATCTGAAAAAGACCAATGACAGGTTTGGGCATACTACCGGCGATTTTCTGATTGATCTTGTGAAGGAGAAAATTAAAAATGTTTTTGTTGATGCCCGGGATCAGGTTTTTCGTTTTGGCGGTGATGAATTTGTTATTATCCTTCAGGAAACTGACCGCGACAGCGTAAAAATGAAAGCAGAGGCACTGAGGGAGCAGTTTGCCAACCACAGTATCAGACATCTTCCGGCTGTGCTTGCTTCGGCAGGATGGAGCTGGGAGGAATCGTCGGTTTCCCTTGAAGAATTGATTGAAAAAGCAGACCGGGAAATGTATAAGGAAAAGAGAAGTATGGCTGAAAAAGGCTGAAAAGTCATTTTTTCTATGGAAAACAGTTGACGCAAGAGAAAAATATGATATAATCTTTGTTAGTGCAATAAAAATACCCGATCAGTCGTATTATGCACAATACA
>DWYT01000090.1 GCA_019118545.1 Candidatus Mediterraneibacter merdavium
GGTAAAAATCGGTGAAGACCTGCTTAGATAGATTCGGTCTCCGCCTCCTTGAATACCAGAAAACACAAGGGCTGCGGGAGTTATCCACATGTTCTGCACAAAGTTATCTACAAAAAACCCGGAGTTACCCACGAAAAAATGCTTTTTATCCCGGGAATAAAATGATATATTAGTTGTACACTTTACAGAGGACAATGAGAGAAAGTAGGACGGGATAGCTATGAAGACATTAACTTTAAAAAATAAGTTTCAGACGAACGCAACTCTGCTGCCGAACGATTTTATCGACAACTATATGATCGACGCTAACGGCGAGTTTGTGAAGGTATATTTGTTTCTTCTGCGCCATTTGGACGATCCCTTTTCATCCTTGACGCTCACAACGATTGCGGACTGCCTGAATAATACGGAAAAAGATATTCTCCGTGCGTTCCGCTACTGGGAGAAGAAGGGACTGCTCCGTGTGGAGCGCGACGGAGAAGGAAGGATTACCACGCTGGAACTCCAGAAAACCGCTCTTATACGCGGTGCAGAAAACGAGACTTCTCAGGCTGTACCCACTGAGCCCGCTGAAAACATGCCTTCCCAGCGACAGGATAGTATACCTGCAACACCCGCACAGGCTGCTCATACCGGAAAAGCAATATCAATCGATACTCTCCGGGCCCAGAAGGAAATCAAATCTCTTTTATTCATTGCAGAGCAGTACCTTGGCAGGACACTGAACCACTCTGATATGGAGACAATCACTTATTTCTATGATACTCTGCATATGTCGGCGGATCTGATTGAATACTTAATCGAGTCCTGCGTGGAAAACGGGCATAAGAGCATGCACTATATCCGCAAAGTCGCTTTCTCATGGGCAGATGAGGGCATTGAGACAGTGGCACAGGCAAAAGAACAATCCGCCCTATATAACAAAAACTGTTACACTGTGCTGAACGCGTTCGGCATCAAGAATCGCGCTCCGGCGGCATCAGAGCTTACATATATCCGAAAATGGAACGAAGACTATGGGTTTTCCTCTGATATTATTGAGGAAGCATGCCGCCGCACCATCTCCGCGACACATCAGCCAAGCTTTGAGTACGCGGATTCCATCCTGACAAAATGGCATGATAAAAGCGTCCGCCATCTTAAGGATATCGAAACTCTTGACGAAGAATACCAGAAAGAGCGCGCTTCAGGAAGAGCCGCCACACGTACAAAAGCCACAGCAAGAAACCTAAACAATTTCGAGCGGCGCAGCTATGATATGGAATCTCTGGAAGAACAGTTATTGAACAGTAATTAGAAGGAGTATATCCATGGCACTCAAAAATTCACAATACTATGCGATCATGCGGGAGTATGAGCAAAAGCAGCTCAAAAGCCGGGATATCCAAAACGCCCGTTATGAAGAAGTATATAAAAAACTCCCAGAGTTTAAGTCGCTGGACGAGTCCATATCCATTCTCTCCGTCCAGTACGGTAAAAAGCTATTGGATGGGGAGGCACGGGCTCTGGATTCATTAAAGGAAGAGCTTGAGATCCTTCGGGAGAGCAAAAAAAATCTACTTATTTCAGCAGGTTTTCCCGCAGATTATCTGGATCCTGTCTATGAATGTCCGGACTGTAAAGACACCGGATATATCGGTAATGAAAAATGTCACTGCTTCAAGCGGGCGGTCATCCGCCTTTTATATGAACAGTCAAATATTAGAGAATTTCCGACAGAAGCTTCTTTTGACAATTTTAAGCTTGATTTTTATTCGCCTTCACTTTATGATAAAACAACCGGGCGCAGCGCACGTACGATGATGGTGGATACACTTAAGATCTGCCGCCGCTTCATTGACGGCTTTGGGAAGGAGTTTCAGAATCTCTTCTTCTACGGAGACGTAGGTGTCGGAAAGACCTACCTTTCCACATGTATCGCCAGGGAGATTATGAACCGGGAATACTCCGTTCTCTACTTTTCTGCCCCCCGGCTCTTCTCAATGCTTTCACAGTCAAAATTTGACCGGAATGATGTGGACGCCAAAAACATGAGTGATTACACTTTTGGTTGTGATCTTCTGATCATCGATGATCTGGGAAGCGAATACACAAACGCCTTCATTGCGTCACAGTTTTTTACCTGTATCAACGAACGGCTTATACACCGAAAATCAACGATTATCTCAACAAATCTCTCTCTGGATTCGATCGCCGATCTCTATACAGAGCGTTCGTTTTCCAGAATCACCAGCAACTATGCGATGTTGAAGATCATCGGTGATGATATACGAATTAAGAAAAAGATAGAACACAGGGAGGAACGTAAATGATACGTCGAACAGAACGGATTCTGGAGAACATACCGGTAGGTAGCCTCGGCCTCGTAGCTTTAGAAGGCTGCGAGGAGCTTGGACAGAAAGTGAACGATTACCTTGTCAAGTGGCGGCATGAAAGTGTCGGCGAATATAAAGACGACGTCGCTTTCGCAGGATATGAGAAGGACACCTACCTTATCAATTCCCGTGTACCCCGTTTTGGCTCTGGGGAGGCAAAGGGAATTCTCGGAGAATCCGTGCGCGGAAAAGATCTCTACTTGATGGTGGATGTATGCAATTACAGCGTAACTTATTCACTGTCCGGAAGGACAAACCACATGTCTCCGGACGATCATTTTCAGAATCTAAAAAGGATTATTGCTGCCATCGGCGGCAAGGGACGCCGTATCAATGTGATCATGCCCTTCCTATACGAAAGCAGGCAACACAAAAGAAGCTCCCGTGAGTCTCTGGATTGCGCGCTGGCGCTTCAGGAACTAGTCCGCATGGGCGTGGACAATATTATCACCTTTGACGCCCACGATCCCCGGGTGCAGAATGCAATCCCGTTAAGCGGTTTTGAAACGGTTTCTCCAACCTATCAGTTTGTCAAGGGGCTTCTTCGCAATGTGAAGGACCTCCAGATCGACAGCGATCACATGATGGCGATCAGCCCGGACGAAGGCGGTACAAACCGAGCCGTCTATCTCGCCAACGTGCTGGGACTGGACATGGGGATGTTCTACAAGCGCCGTGACTACACAAGAATTGTAAACGGCCGGAACCCGATCGTGGCTCACGAATTCCTCGGAAGCTCCGTGGAGGGTAAGGACGTCATCATCATCGACGATATGATTTCCTCGGGAGACAGTATCATCGACGTTGCGACAGAGTTAAAGCGCAGAAAGGCAAAGCGCATTTTTGCCGCCGCTACTTTTGGTCTGTTCACAAACGGTATGGAAAAATTTGACAATGCGTATGAGGAAGGCATCATCCACGGCATTCTCACAACAAACCTAATCTATCAGACGCCGGAGCTTCTGTCCAGACCATATTATATCAACTGCGACATGAGCAAATACATCGCTCTCATCGTAGATACACTGAATCATGACGGCTCGATCAGTACATTCTTAAACCCGAATGAGAGGATTCAGCATGTCATTAAAAAGTATAAAAGCGGAGAGCCTGTTTAATTAGGGGCTCTCCTAACTTGTTTTACTCCGGTTTTTGAGGAGGACTTATGAAGAAAGCATTTTTTTGTGATATCACATTCACCATATTTATGATGATTGCCGCCACCGCGATTTCTTTTTGTTTTTTTCAGTTCGGTAACAAAAACGTGGCGAATATCACTGTGATCTACACCCTCGCCCTGATCCTGACCGCCCTGCGCACTTCCGGTTATCTCTACGGTATTGTCACAGCATTGTTCTGTGTGTTTGCCGTAAATTATTTCTTCTCATATCCTTATTTTAAATTTAACTTTTCCCTTGACGGATACCCCCTCACTTTCATCGGGATGCTTACCATCGCGTTGATCACCAGCACTGCAACCACTTCTCTGAAGCAGCAACGACGTGCTATTGCGGACAGGGAGAAGGCACTGGCTGAAGCAGACCGGGAGAAACTGAGGGCAAACCTTCTGCGGGCGGTCTCCCACGACTTAAGGACGCCTTTGACCAGTATTATTGGCTCCTCATCCTCCTATCTGGAACACTATCCGGAACTCTCCGACGCAGAGCGTACAGAACTCCTCTCCAATATCAAAGACGACTCCCAGTGGCTTCTTAACATGGTAGAAAACCTGCTCACTGTCACCCGGATCAACAATGATTCCACGGATAAAGTAAAGAAATCACCCGAAGTCGTCGAGGAAGTTGTCTCAGAGGCGATACAGAGGTTAAAAAAGCGCCTGCCTGACATCCGCATCCGTGTAGATATGCCAGACGATTTCCTGATGCTGTCCATGGATCCCACGTTGATCGAGCAAGTACTGATTAATCTTCTGGAAAATGCTTTTATTCACTCCGGAAGCACGGATCCCATTGATCTTTTCATCCGCAGCAAAGAAGATCGTATCACCTTCTGCGTCCGTGATCATGGCAAAGGCATCAAGGAATCTCAACTTCCCTATATCTTTGAAGGGCAGCAAGGCAGATCAGAAAACGCGGACAGCCACAAGGGGATCGGGATCGGGCTTTCGATTTGTAAGACGATCATTCAAGCACACGGAGGACAGATTACAGCTTCCAATCACGCGGACGGAGCGGAATTTACCTTTACACTGCCAAAAGAAAAGGAGAATAGCGTCAATGCCTAAATTTACAGTACTTATTATTGAAGACGAAAAAAACATACAGACCTTTATGGGGAAAGTGCTTAAAAAGCATGAATACCGTGTTCTCTGCGCAGATACAGGCGCGCAGGGTCTTGAGATCATACGCTCCCAGTGCCCGGACATCATCCTTCTGGATCTGGGGCTTCCTGATATGGATGGCGGTGAAATCATCCGGGAAGTCCGTACATGGACCAGCACGCCGATCATTGTAATCTCCGCCCGCACTGCGGAGCACGAGAAAGTATCCTCACTTGATCTGGGAGCTGACGACTACATCACCAAGCCCTTTGGCACTTCAGAACTACTGGCAAGAATCCGCGCGTCCCTGCGCCACAGCAACCGACTGCTCACAGACAGCTCGCTGTATATCCGTCCCTACCGCCACGGGGACATGATTCTGGATTTCTCTAAGCGGCTGCTCACAATCGGGAATACTGTCGTCCATTTAACGCCAATCGAATACAAGATCGTGGCTTACCTCGCGCAGAACTCCGGCAAGGTCATCACCTACGCCTCAATCCTGTCAAACGTATGGGGGCCCTACGCGGACGATGACAATAAAATCCTAAGGGTAAATATGGCGAATATCCGGCGAAAGATCGAGGAGGATCCGGCGCAGCCAAAATACATTTTCACAGAAGTCGGTGTAGGATACCGGATGGTAGAGGACGAAGAAGAATAGCGCCGCTAAGAATCTGCTAAGGACTCTTACTCCCTCATTCACTTGCACTCTCATCTGTTATAAAATGAAAAAAGATCGGATCCTGACCGCGAGGGCTCACTATTCTGATCCCGCATATGAGAGGATCCCTATTATACAGTATGAAAAGGAGCGTGCAATATCATGAATATCGGTCTTATCCTGCTTATGATCATCGGGGGCTCTGTAGGTGTTTTCTCCACACTTTACATCATGATCAGCCTTCCGCTAACAATCATCCAAAAAATCTATCGGAAAACCCATTTCGGGACTTCTCTTTTCAAGTAAAATTCTATTACTACTCTTTCTTCTGACGGTTGAGAAAAGACGCCCCGGGCAATTCAGCCCGCGGCGTCTTTTTTTGCTGTCTCTATTTTTCACGATGAGAACTTTTCTATCTTACTCTTCTGTGATCTCTTCTCCCGCAAGTACGAGCTCTTCTTCCACATTTACATTTTCTGCGGATATGGATACTGTGTCATAGTCTTGCAGCATTTCTGGCAGCCCGCTCTCATCATCCATACTCAGGTCAATCTCTCCATTTAGGTGAAGGTCAGTATTGAGCGCCACATCGCGGTACTTCTTCATACCCGTACCAGCCGGAATATGTTTACCGATAATGACATTCTCTTTCAGACCCACAAGATGGTCTACTTTACCCTTAATAGCGGCTTCTGTGAGCACTTTGGTCGTCTCTTGGAAGGATGCCGCTGACAGAAATGAATCTGTTGCAAGGGAAGCCTTTGTGATACCAAGCATGATCTGCTCGCCCGTCGCCGGAGCTTTGCCCTCTGCCTCCATCTGCTCATTGATCTCATTGAACTCAAGCACATCGACCATTGTCCCCGGAAGGAATTCTGTATCGCCCTTCTCCTCAATGCGGACCTTCTTCAGCATCTGGCGGACGATGACCTCGATATGCTTATCATTGATATCAACACCCTGCAGACGGTACACTCTCTGCACTTCCTGGAGCATATAATCCTGTACTGCCCGGAGACCTTTGATCTTCAGAATATCGTGCGGATTTACGCTACCTTCTGTAAGTTCGTCTCCAGCCTCCAGCATAGCCCCGTCCTGTACCTTGATCCGAGAACCATACGGGATGAGGTATGCCTTGGACTCTCCTGTCTCGTCATTTGTGACAATAACCTCGCGTTTCTTCTTTGTATCAGAAATTGCCGCCTTTCCGGCAAATTCTGTAATAATCGCAAGTCCCTTTGGCTTTCTTGCCTCGAAGAGCTCCTCGACACGGGGAAGACCCTGTGTGATATCATCTCCGGCAACACCACCTGTATGGAAGGTACGCATGGTAAGCTGTGTACCCGGTTCGCCGATAGACTGAGCAGCAACAATACCGACCGCCTCACCAACCTGAACAGCTTCGCCTGTCGCCATATTCGCTCCATAACACTTCGCACACACTCCGTTTTTGCACTTACATGTGAGAATCGTACGGATCTTCACCTTCTCAAGCGGATTTCCGTTCTCGTCGACACCTCTCTTCATTACACGCTCCGCACGGCGCGGTGTAATCATGTGGTTCGCCTTTACAAGCACATTTCCGTCTTTATCCTTGATATCCTCGCAGGAAAAACGTCCTGTAATACGCTCCTGAAGGCTCTCGATTTCCTCGTTTCCATCCATGAATGCGCGCACATACATTCCCGGAATTTCCTTGCCCGGCTCCACACAGTCGGAATCATGAATAATCAGCTCCTGTGATACATCAACAAGACGTCTCGTCAAGTATCCAGAGTCAGCTGTACGGAGCGCTGTATCAGACAGACCTTTACGCGCCCCGTGGGCAGACATGAAGTATTCCAATACGTCCAGACCCTCACGGAAGTTCGACTTGATCGGGAGCTCGATAGTACGTCCCGTCGTATCTGCCATAAGGCCTCGCATACCTGCAAGCTGTTTGATCTGCTTGTCAGAACCACGGGCCCCAGAGTCCGCCATCATGAAGATGTTGTTGTATTTGTCAAGACCGGAAAGCAGGGCGTCTGTCAGCTTATCATCCGTCTCCTTCCATGTTTCTACGACTTCTTTGTAACGCTCTTCTTCTGTGATAAGACCGCGCTTATAGTTCTTTGTGATGCGGTCCACAGTGTTCTGGGCTTCCTCGATCATCTGTGGTTTCTCCGGCGGCACGGTCATATCTGAAATAGATACCGTCATAGCTGCCCTTGTGGAGAACTTGTATCCGATAGATTTTACATCATCCAGCACTTCCGCCGTCTGTGTAGCGCCATGAGTGTTGATGACTTTCTCGAGGATCTGCTTTAACTGCTTCTTTCCTACATGGAAATCCACCTCGAGCAGCAGCTCGTTGCCTTCCACCTCTCTATCCACAAAACCAAGATCCTGCGGAATGATCTCATTGAACAGCAGGCGTCCCAGCGTCGCGTCGATGACACCTGTCTTTTCTGTACCGTCCGGCATGGTCTTGGACACACGCACCTTAATCCGGGAATGGAGGGTAATATATCCGTTCTCGTAGGCAAGGATCGCCTCGCTCACGCTCTTGAAGAACATACCCTCTCCCTTTGCTTCCGGTCTCTCCTGTGTCAGATAGTAGATACCGAGAACCATATCCTGAGAAGGAACAGCCACCGGTCCGCCGTCTGACGGTTTCAGCAGGTTGTTCGGTGAGAGCAGGAGGAACCGACACTCAGCCTGTGCCTCCTGTGACAGCGGTACATGGACTGCCATCTGGTCGCCGTCGAAGTCCGCATTGTACGCCGTACACACGAGCGGATGCAGCTTGATCGCCTTACCTTCCACGAGGATCGGCTCAAACGCCTGAATACCAAGTCTGTGCAGCGTGGGGGCACGGTTTAACATAACCGGATGCTCTTTGATCACTTCCTCGAGCACATCCCACACCTCCGGCTGGAGCCTCTCTACCATTTTCTTTGCATTCTTTATATTATGAGCCGTGCCGTTCGCAACCAGTTCTTTCATAACAAACGGCTTGAACAGCTCGATCGCCATCTCTTTCGGAAGCCCGCACTGATAAATCTTCAGCTCCGGTCCTACGACGATAACAGAACGTCCTGAGTAGTCAACACGCTTCCCAAGCAAGTTCTGGCGGAAACGTCCGGACTTACCTTTGAGCATGTCAGACAGGGACTTCAACGCACGATTGCCCGGTCCTGTGACCGGTCTGCCGCGACGCCCGTTGTCAATAAGGGCGTCCACTGCCTCCTGAAGCATACGCTTCTCATTGCGCACGATGATATCCGGTGCTCCCAGCTCCAACAGCCTCTTCAGACGGTTATTTCTGTTGATGATTCTTCTGTACAGATCGTTTAAGTCAGACGTAGCAAAACGTCCTCCATCCAACTGTACCATAGGGCGAAGATCCGGAGGAATCACTGGAATCGCAGAGAGGATCATCCACTCCGGGCGGTTGCCGGACTCACGGAACGCCTCTACAACTTCCAGACGCTTCACAATTCTTGCCCTCTTCTGACCTGTCGCATTTTCAAGGGCCGCCTGAAGTTCTGTATACTCTTTCTCAAGATCAATTTTCTCAAGAAGCTCTTTGATTGCCTCAGCTCCCATTCCTACACGGAAAGAACCGCTTCCCCACTTTTCTCTCTGCTCCTGATACTCTGACTCGGACAGGATCTGCTTGTTCTGCATATCTGTCTCTCCTTTGTCGAGCACGATATAGGAAGCAAAGTACAGCACTCTCTCCAGTGTTCTCGGAGAGATGTCAAGGATTAAGCCCATACGGCTTGGAATCCCTTTAAAATACCAGATATGAGATACCGGAGCCGCAAGAGCAATGTGCCCCATACGTTCACGGCGCACGCTTGCCTTTGTAACCTCTACTCCGCATCGGTCGCAGACAACGCCTTTGTAGCGGATTTTCTTATATTTACCGCAGTGACACTCCCAGTCTTTGCTTGGTCCGAAGATTTTCTCACAGAACAGACCGTCTTTCTCCGGCTTTAACGTCCTGTAATTGATCGTCTCTGGTTTCGTGACCTCGCCTCTGGACCATTCCAGTATCTTTTCAGGTGAAGCCAGACCGATCCTGATTGCATCAAATGTTAACGGTTGGTATTGTTGTTCATTATTATTTGGCATAGATATGGCTCCTCCTATTATTCTTCATCATAATCGGAATACTCGTCAAACCTGATGTTCCCCAGCTCACTGGCATCCAAATCTTCCTCAGGTTCCACATCCTCAAGCTCCTCACCTACGAACTCCTGTTCAGTAAATCCATGTTCACCGAAAGACTCGTTCTCATCGCGGTACTTTCTGTCTCCCTCGATGATGTGGCGAAGATCTGTCTCACCATAGTCCACATTCTCCATGATCTCAACCTCTGTGTTGTCATCACGCAGCACGCGCACATCCAGAGCCAATGACTGGAGCTCTTTTAAGAGCACCTTGAAGGATTCCGGGATTCCCGGTTCCGGAATATTCTCTCCCTTGATGATCGCTTCGTAAGTCTTCACACGTCCGATCACATCGTCGGATTTTACCGTCAGGATCTCCTGAAGTGTGTAAGACGCGCCATAAGCCTCAAGAGCCCAAACCTCCATCTCTCCGAAACGCTGTCCTCCGAACTGTGCCTTACCACCCAGCGGCTGCTGTGTGACAAGGGAGTACGGACCGGTAGAACGTGCGTGGATCTTGTCGTCAACGAGATGGTGGAGTTTCAGATAATGCATGTGGCCGATTGTAACCGGACTGTCGAAGAACTCACCAGTACGCCCGTCGCGGAGGCGGACTTTTCCGTCTCTTGAGAGCGGCACACCCTTCCAAAGCTTTCTGTGCTCTCTGTTCTCAGAGAGGTACTCAAGCACTTCTGGGAGCAGCTCCTGTCCGTGCTTTTTCTCAAACTCTTCCCACTCAAGGTTTACATAATCATTCGCCAGATCGAGGGTATCCATGATATCAACCTCATTTGCACCGTCAAATACTGGCGTAGAAATATTAAATCCAAGCGCTTTTGCCGCAAGACTTAAGTGGATCTCAAGCACCTGCCCGATGTTCATACGGGAAGGCACGCCCAACGGGTTCAGCACGATATCCAGCGGACGTCCGTTCGGAAGGAACGGCATATCCTCCACTGGGAGCACACGGGAAACGACACCTTTGTTACCATGACGTCCCGCCATCTTATCTCCCACAGATATCTTTCTCTTCTGCGCGATGTAGATACGCACCGCCTGATTCACTCCCGGAGACAGTTCGTCTCCATTCTCCCTTGTGAACACCTTGGCGTCTACTACGATACCGTATTCTCCATGGGGTACTTTCAGGGACGTATCCCTTACTTCTCTCGCTTTCTCGCCGAAGATCGCACGGAGCAGCCTCTCCTCTGCTGTCAGTTCTGTCTCTCCCTTCGGAGTTACCTTTCCAACAAGGATATCCCCCGCACGCACTTCCGCGCCGATGCGGATGATACCTCTCTCATCCAGATCTTTCAGCGCGTCGTCGCCCACGCCTGGAATATCCCTTGTGATCTCTTCGGGTCCAAGCTTTGTATCTCTGGCCTCTGCCTCATATTCTTCGATATGGACAGAAGTGTAAACATCATCCTGTACAAGCCGTTCGCTCAAGAGAACAGCGTCCTCGTAGTTGTAACCTTCCCATGTCATAAATCCAATAAGAGGGTTCTTTCCAAGAGCCATCTCGCCGCCAGATGTGGACGGACCGTCTGCAATAACCTGTCCTGCCTCTACCACGTCACCTTTGTTCACGATCGGTCTCTGATTGTAGCAGTTGCTCTGGTTGCTTCTTTGGAATTTAGTCAGCTTGTATGTCCGCTTTGTACCGTCCTCGTGACGGATTACGATCTCCTTTGATGTAGAACTCTCGACCTCACCGCCTTGCTCTGCAACTACGCACACGCCTGAATCGACAGCGGCCTTCACTTCCATACCCGTCCCGACTACCGGAGCTTCCGTAGTCAAAAGCGGCACCGCCTGGCGCTGCATGTTTGATCCCATCAGAGCGCGGTTCGCGTCGTCGTTCTCAAGGAACGGGATCAGCGCCGTTGCAACAGAAAACACCATCTTCGGGGAAACGTCCATATAGTCAAACTTGCTTCTTTCGTATTCCTGTGTCTCCTCGCGGTAACGTCCAGATACATTTTTATGAACAAAATGACCTTCTTCATCAAGCGGTGTATTCGCCTGCGCCACATGATAATTGTCTTCCTCATCCGCGGTCATGTAGACAACCTCATCCGTAACAACCGGATTCTCCGGATCTGTCTTGTCAATCCTCCTATAAGGAGCCTCAACAAAACCATACTGGTTAATCCTTGCGTATGTCGCAAGAGAGTTAATCAGACCGATATTCGGCCCCTCTGGCGTCTCGATAGGACACATTCTTCCATAGTGAGAATAGTGCACGTCGCGGACCTCGAATCCCGCGCGGTCTCGGGAAAGACCTCCCGGTCCAAGCGCGGAGAGACGTCTCTTGTGAGTCAGCTCACCCAGCGGGTTGTTCTGATCCATGAACTGTGAAAGCTGTGAAGAACCGAAGAACTCCTTCACCGCTGCCGTCACCGGCTTAATGTTGATCAATGACTGCGGAGAGATTCCCTCCTGATCCTGTGTAGTCATACGCTCGCGCACGACCCTTTCCAGCCTGGAGAGCCCTATCCTGTACTGATTCTGGAGCAGCTCGCCCACCGCACGGATACGGCGGTTGCCCAGATGGTCGATATCATCGTCATTTCCCATACCATACTCGAGATGCATATTATAATTAATAGAAGCTAAAATATCTTCCTTCGTAATATGCTTCGGAATGAGGTCATGAATATCGCGGCGGATCATGCTCTTGATCTCTTCGATATCCCCTGCGGCTTCCTCAATGATGCCTGCGAGCACTGGATAATACACCTGCTCCGTTACGCCTACTTCCTTCGGATCAATGTCGACGACCGCCTGAAGGTCTACCATCATATTGGAAAGGATCTTGATGTTCCTTGACTCGTCCTCTCCTTCTACCCACAGATACGGAACCGCAGAATTCTGGATCACATCCGCCAATTCACGGGTGAGTTTTGTCCCTTTTTCTGCCACCACTTCACCTGTCAGCGGGCTTACCACGTCCTCTGCGAGGATCTGCCCGTTTACCCGGTTTCTGAACATGAGCTTCTTGTTAAACTTATAGCGTCCGACCTTCGCCAGATCGTAACGTCTCGGATCAAAAAACATGCTATTGATCAGGCTCTCCGCACTGTCCACCGCAAGCGGCTCTCCCGGGCGGATCTTTTTATACAGCTCTAACAGGCCCTCCTGATAGTTCTCAGCAGTGTCTTTTCCAAAGCTTGCGAGGATCTTAGGCTCCTCGCCAAATAAATCTATAATCTCTGCGTTCGTACCAATACCAAGGGCACGGATCAGGACTGTGATCGGCACCTTCCTTGTACGGTCTACGCGCACGTAAAAAACATCATTGGAGTCAGTCTCATACTCAAGCCATGCGCCTCTGTTAGGGATAACAGTGGCCGAATAAAGCTTTTTCCCAAGTTTATCGTGGGAAATACCGTAATAAATACCCGGAGAACGCACGAGCTGGCTGACGATAACACGCTCTGCCCCGTTGATGACAAAGGTTCCCGTCTTGGTCATCAGCGGAAGGTCTCCCATGAAGATCTCATGCTCATTGATCTCATCTGTCTCTTTATTGTGGAGCCTCACCCTGACTTTTAAGGGCGCCGCATAAGTCGCGTCGCGCTCTTTGCACTCGTCGATCGTGTATTTCACATCATCTTCGCAAAGTGTGAAATCCACAAATTCCAGACTTAAGTGTCCACTATAATCAGCGATGGGGGAAATATCGTCGAACACCTCTTTGAGTCCCTCATCCAGAAACCATTGGTAGGAATCCTTCTGAACTTCAATGAGATTCGGCATCTCCAAGACTTCCTTCTGCCTAGAATAACTCATGCGGAAGCTTTTTCCAGTTTTAATGGGACGGATCCTGTTTTTCTCCATTGACGTTTTCACTCCTCTGTTTTATTTTCAATCAC
>DWYT01000091.1 GCA_019118545.1 Candidatus Mediterraneibacter merdavium
GCTCTTGGTATATTTCTTAATCTCATAAACAACAACTCCTGATATAGCTTCCGCTCCCCACACTCTGCCGGGGATAAAGCAATATTTGCCTTTTTTCTTACCATCATAACATGACGGGCCGTTCCGGTCAAAACCTGAACATAATCTTTACACAATGTATCCGGCCGCGCTTTTCCCTGCCCTTCCCCATAATGCGCCATTTTTCAGCAATCAGAAAGCAACTTTTCATGCCTTGCATTTTCATTTAAAAGGTGTATGATATAGTATATTAGCATTCTCTGACAAACAGGAGGCTTTATTATGGAGTCTATTGTAAACAAATTGACAGAAATAGAGGAGGCTGCATCCGCTATTGTCACACACGCCGAAGCTCAGAAGGAAGTCCTTGACAAAGAGTATGAAGAGAAGCGCAGGACTTTTGACACAGAGCTGGAAAATAAAACTCAGGCGCGTCTTGCCGATATCCGCAGGGAGCTGGAGAAAAACACCTCCGGAATTCTTGAAAGCCAGAATGGCGCCAGCGAGGATACGATCCGCGCGTTAGAGAAAGAATATGCAGAGAAGCATACCGAGTATGCGCACGAGATCCTAAGGCGGATCACCGAGGTGTAGCTTATGGGAAACTTACTTGAATACAGCGGAATCGTGACAAAGATCCGGGGCATGGAGGCAAAGCTTTTGACTCCGGAACAGTTTACGGAGATAGCAAATCTTGAAAGCGTCCCCGAGATTGTGGAATATCTCAAGAAAAACACTGCCTACGCAGGCATCCTTGAGACGCTGGAGGCAGATCAGATACACAGGGGGAATATTGAGAAAGTGCTCGCCCAGTCGCTCTATCATGACTATACGAAGATCTACCGGTTCTGCGGACAGAAGCAGCGGCGTTTTATGAAGCTGATTGTCAAGAATTACGAGATCGACCTTATCAATTACTGTTTAAGGATTGTAATCAACCACTACCGGCAGCCTTTTGACCTAAATTACAAGCGGGCATTCTTTGACCGCTACTCCCAGATTTCTATCGAGAAGCTCATCATGTCCCGCACGACGGATGAACTGGTGGAAAATCTTAAAGGTACCGAATACTATGCGCCCCTCAAAAGGCTGAAAGATTCTCAGAATGTGACACTCTATGACTACAACCTGACATTAGACCTTTATTTTTACACCTCTACATGGAGAGAGCAGAAGAAGATCTTAAAGAAAGCTGACCTTGAGCTTTTTATGCGGGACCGTGGTTCTAAGATTGATCTTCTGAATCTGCAGTGGATCTACCGAGCAAAAAAGTATTATAATATGAAGCCTGCGGACATCTACCTGATGCTTATTCCGATCCACTATAAATTATCGACTGATTTGGTCAAGGAGCTTGTGGAAGCCTCAGGACTTGAAGAGTTCGAAGCTGCCGTGGCGAAAACAACTTATTCCCGCCACTATAATTTCCATCAAAACCTGACCATTGAACAGATGTACGCGGACTGCCTGCATCATCTGTATACAGTAGACCGCCGGCGGGATCCATATTCTGTCGCCGCGATCAACACCTATCTCTTCTTAAAGGAAGAGGAGATCAAAAAGCTGACGACCGCCATGGAGTGTGTACGCTACCAGTTAACTCCCGGCGAGACGCTGGCATACGTTGGAGGTAAGACCCAATGATAGTAAAAATGAAATTTATTAACATTTCCGGTCCAAGGAACGACATTGACCGCGTTACAGACCTGTATCTTTCACGCTATGAGATCCAGCTCGAATCCGCGCTTTCCGAATTGAAGACCGTAGACAACTTAAGGCCCTTCGTGGAGCTCAACCCGTACCGGGACGCACTCGGCAAGGCAGTCCAGTTCGTGGGATATCTCCCGAACGCCGAAGACGTGACGCCGGACACTTCCCTTGGCCTTGACGATATGTTTGAGGTTGTGCGCAAGGCAAACGAAGACTATCAGGAGCTTCAGGAAAAGAAAGAAAAATTAAAGAAAAAGATCGATGAGCTTCGTGCGAAACAGCAGATCATTGCTCCTTTCCGCCCGTTAGACTGCGATCTCCATAAAGTACTGCATTACCGGTATATCACTTACCGCTTCGGCCGTATTGCCGTAGAGTTCTACCATAAGATGCAGAAATACCTGATGGAGGATCTAAAAGCTATCTTTGTGGAGGGGGAGAGGGATGAAAGTTTCGTGTACGGGGCTTATTTTGTTTCTCCTGCCGAGACCCAGAAAGTAGACGCTGTGTTCCGTTCCCTTCATTTTGAACGGATCGAACTAAAAGACGAGTTTGAAGGTACGCCTGCCTATGCTCACCAGTCTTTAGAGCGGGAGATCGCCAGAGTGAATCTTGAGATAGAGGACCTCGATAAGCAGGCCGGGGAAATGCTTTCCGACCGCGCGCCCCAGCTTATCGCGGCGCGCAACAGATTAGAAGAACTATCCAACAACTTCGACGTGCGCAAGCTTGCGGCGCGCATGGAGGATAATCAGGAAGATTACTACATCCTCTGCGGATGGATGGCAGAGGACGATGTGGAGAAATTTGTAAAAGAGGTGGAGGAGGACGACAAAGTATTCGTCGTTGTGGAGGACGACCACGACGCCTACTTCGGAGAGCCGCCCACCAAGCTTGAGAACCCGAAGCTATTCAAACCCTTTGAAATGTTTGTCCAGATGTACGGACTGCCCGCGCACAACGAATTCGATCCCACCATGTTCGTAGGACTGACCTACTCGTTTATCTTCGGCGTCATGTTCGGAGACGTGGGACAGGGATTGCTTCTCCTCATCGGCGGAGCGCTTATCTATCATTTTAAGCGGGCGCCGCTGGCGGGGATCATCGCCACGGCAGGAGTATTTTCCACAATCTTCGGATTTATGTTCGGCAGCATCTTCGGATTTGAGGATGTGCTGCCCGCGTTGTGGATGCGGCCGATTGACCATATGACCACACTGCCCTTCCTCGGGAAGCTCAATACCGTATTCATCATAGCAGTGGCTTTCGGAATGTTCCTCATTATGGTAGCAATGGTGCTTCACATCATTAACGCTGCACGGAGCAAAGATATCGAGGGAACATGGTTCGATCCCAACGGTGTGGCGGGACTGGTATTCTACATCGCGGTTGTTGTCACAATTGTTCTCTTTATGACGGGGAACCCGCTTCCGGGCGGCATCCTGATGGGAATTATGTTCGGCGTTCCGCTGATCCTCATTCTCTTCCGCGAGCCGCTCACAAGAGCCATCCAGAAAAGGGCGGACAAAATGGAGACCGGCAAGGCAATGTTCCTTGTACAGGGATTTTTCGAAATGTTCGAGACTCTGCTGAGCTACTTCTCGAACACCATCTCCTTTATCCGTATCGGGGCCTTCGCCGTAAGCCACGCGGCCATCATGGAAGTGGTGCTGCAGCTTGCGGGCGCGGAAAGCGGACACCCGAACTGGCTCGGCGTCATCTTCGGCAACCTGTTCGTGTGCGGGTTCGAGGGACTGATCGTCGGCATTCAGGTACTTCGTCTGGAATACTACGAGATGTTCAGCCGCTTCTACAAGGGCAGCGGACATTCGTTTGAGCCATATACTAAGAAGAACACAAATAAAAAATAAAATACATTATCTAAAACTATTTAAAATCAGGAGGATCCTACCATGACATTAGGAACAAAAATCGTATTTATTGCCGCTCTTATTTTAAGCATCATCATTCCCTTTGGCTATTATCTGCTCGGCAGGGAGAAATCACGCAAACGCTACAAACGCGCCGTTGGTTCTAATGTATTTTTCTTCTTCGGAGCCTTCGTAGTAGCGTCCATCATGCTGCTGGGCGGTCCGGACGTACAGGCTGCAGGGTCTGCTGCTTCTGACGCCGGTTTCGCCACGGGACTTGGATATCTGGCGGCGGCGCTCGTTACCGGACTTTCCTGCATCGGCGGCGGTATTGCGGTTGCAAGCGCGGCAAGCGCGGCTCTTGGAGCGATCAGCGAAGATTCAAGCGTACTCGGTAAGTCCCTTATCTTCGTAGGACTTGCAGAAGGTGTGTGCCTCTACGGACTCATCATCTCCTTTATGATACTGGGAAATTTGTAATACCAATCAGCCGTGCGGGAATCCGCAGGATGACGACGCGGGGCGCTCGCGCACCTGTGTGCGGCAGACCGAGGATTCTCATAGGGCGGACGCCCTACATGAAATAAGCCGTGCAGCGGCTTATGAATGACCGCACGGGGAAAGAGGACAATATGAAAATGTATCTTATCAGTGATAACGTGGACACCTACACAGGCATGCGCCTTGCTGGTGTGGACGGAGTCGTAGTCCATGAGCGCGACGAGCTGAAAAAGGCTCTTGAGGATGTGCTCTCAGACAAGACAGTAGGCATTGTGCTCCTGACGGAAAAGTTCGGGCGGGAATTCCCCGACATCATTGACACCTTCCGTCTGGAAAGGAAGATGCCTCTCCTTGTGGAAATCCCGGACAGACACGGCACGGGACGGCAGAAAGACTTTATCACATCGTATATCACGGAAGCTATCGGATTGAAGCTATGATTCAAGCTAAAAGTCTGCCGCATTATGTATCCTCTGCGGACTCGCTCTCGCTTGGGAAAAAACGCAGCGGTACATAAAACCGCCGAATACGCGGTCTAAGTACCGGCGTTTTTTACAGTCCTTATCGGACACATAATGCGGCAGACCTTCAGACAGAACTATAGCGAACAATAAATATTTTTACATCATTAAAACGTAAAGGAGGTATTCCTCTTGACAGTAGAAGAAAAGATCGCTCACTTGCGGACGACGTCCATGGAGCAGGCGCGCACGGAGGGGAACGCTATCATTGATTCCCACCGCGAGGCTCTTGAGAAGGTCTTTAAAGACCACAAGGCAGAAGCTCTGCGCCAGTCGGAAACACGCATCAAGGCTGAGACGACCAACGCAAGGCTTTCTCTGAACCAAGCTGCGGCAAAATCCCAGCTTGAGATCAAGCGCCGTCAGGGAAAAGTCCAGCAGGAGCTGAAAGATAAAGTATTTAAAGAAGCATTAGAGCTTGTAAAGGATTATATGAAAACTGAAGCATATGACGATTTCCTCATAAGATGTATCCGCAGCGCGGAGCGTTTTGCCGGAAACACGGATCTTGTGATCTACATTAATCCCTCTGACGAAAGGAAACGTTCTGATCTTGAGGACGCCACGGGCATCCACCTGACCATCAGTGCGGAGGATTTCATTGGGGGAGTACGCTCGGTAATCCGAAGCCGCAATATCCTGATCGACAATTCCTTTAAGACGCAGCTTCGCAATGAGTACGACAAGTTTATTTTCTTAGGAGGTGACGGCAATGCCAATGCTTAAGACCGGAAAAATATACGGGATCAACGGGCCTGTCATCTACCTGAAAGGAAATACAGGATTCCGCATGTCAGAGATGGTCTATGTGGGGAAAGAACAGCTTGTGGGCGAGGTCATTGCCCTTGACAAGGATCTGACTACCATACAGGTATATGAGGAGACGTCAGGACTGCGCCCCGGCGAAGAGGTGACGGCAAGCGGCAGTCCCGTATCCGTAACACTTGCCCCGGGCATCCTCAACAACATTTTTGACGGTATTGAGCGGCCGCTGGAGCGCATCGCGGATTCAGCGGGAGCGTTTATTTCACGCGGTGTCAGCGTGGATTTTCTTGACCGGCAGAAGAAATGGCCGACCCACATTACAGTGCAGAAAGGCCAGTATCTCCACGGCGGGGATATTATCGCGGAAGTGCCGGAAACACGCGCCATCCTTCACAAATGTATGGTGCCGCCTGACACAGAAGGCACGGTGCTTGACATCGTCCCGGACGGCGAATATACCATTGACGAAACGCTGGTCACGCTGGAGCTGCAGGACGGCTCAAAAAAAGAACTGACCATGACACAGCGCTGGCCCATCCGCACACCGCGTCCGACACATCACCGTTTCCCCGCGTCAGTCCCACTGGTCACGGGGCAGCGTATTATTGATACCATGTTCCCTATCGCCAAAGGCGGCACGGCTGCCATTCCCGGCGGATTCGGAACCGGAAAGACGATGACCCAGCATCAGGTGGCAAAGTGGGCGGACGCTGACATCATCATCTATATCGGATGCGGCGAGCGTGGAAATGAGATGACACAGGTACTGGAGGAGTTCGGCGAGCTGACCGATCCGAGGACGGGCAATCCGCTGATGGACCGCACTACCCTTATCGCCAACACGTCCAACATGCCCGTCGCCGCACGTGAGGCAAGTATCTATACAGGACTTACCCTTGCGGAATATTACCGCGATATGGGATACGACGTAGCGATCATGGCGGATTCCACCTCGAGGTGGGCGGAGGCCCTGCGTGAGCTGTCCGGCCGTCTGGAGGAGATGCCTGCGGAGGAAGGCTTCCCCGCGTATCTGGCTTCCCGCCTGTCCGCGTTCTATGAGCGCGCGGGCATGATGCACAACTTAAACGGAACTGACGGCTCTGTTACTATCATCGGCGCGGTATCCCCGCAGGGCGGTGATTTCTCCGAGCCTGTCACACAGAATACAAAACGTTTTGTGCGCTGCTTCTGGGGACTGGACAAAAGCCTTGCTTACTCCCGACATTTCCCCGCCATCCACTGGCTCACCAGCTACAGCGAATATTTAAACGACTTGAGCCACTGGTATCAGGACAATGTATCCCAACAGTTCGTAGATTACAGAAACCGCCTGATGGCGCTTCTTAATCAGGAGAGCAGCCTTCTGGAGATCGTAAAGCTCATCGGAAGCGACGTACTCCCGGACGACCAGAAGCTGGTGCTGGAGATCGCAAGGGTCATCCGCCTCGGATTCCTGCAGCAGAACGCATTTCACAAGGATGATACCTGTGTCTCCATGGAGAAGCAGTTCCTTATGATGGACACCATCTTGTATCTTTATAAACAGGCGCGAACTCTCGTCACAATGGGGCATCCCATGTCCGTGCTGAAAGCGGAAAACATCTTTGACCGCGTCATTGCCATCAAGTATGACGTGCCAAATGACCGTCTGGAGATGTTCGCCCAGTATCACAGAGATATCGACGCCTTCTATCAGAAAGTGCTTGAGAAAAACGCGTAAGGAGGACCAATATCATGTCAATTGAATATTTAGGCTTAAGCAGTATCAACGGCCCCCTTATCGCTCTGGAGGGCGTACAGGATGCGTTCTTTGACGAGATCGTGGAATTTGTCGTTGACGGCAATGAGCGCAAGATCGGGCGTATCGTAGAGATCTACGAGGACAAAGCCGTGATACAGGTGTTTGAGGGTTCCGAAAACATGTCCCTTAAGAACACCCATACAAAACTGACCGGGCATCCCATGGAGATCGCGCTTTCCCCGGATATGCTGGGGCGTACCTTCAACGGCATCGGCCAACCCATTGACGATTTAGGCCCTATTGTCTCCACACTGAAACGGGATGTAAACGGTCTGCCCCTGAACCCGGTGCGCCGCGAGTATCCCCGCAACTATATCCATACCGGTATCTCCGCCATCGACGGCCTGACAACCCTTATCCGCGGACAGAAGCTGCCCATCTTCTCGGGGAACGGACTTCCCCATGACCAGCTTGCGGCACAGATCGTCAAGCAGGCGTCGCTCGGTGAAAACTCCGATGAGCAGTTTGCGATCGTGTTCGCCGCCATGGGCGTCAAGCACGACGTCGCCGACTTCTTCCGCAATACTTTCGAGGAAAGCGGCGTGGCAGACCACGTGGCGATGTTTTTAAATCTGGCAAATGATCCTGTAGTGGAGCGTCTCATCACGCCGAAGGTTGCCCTTACTGTAGCGGAATATCTTGCCTTTGAGCAGAACATGCACATCCTCGTTATCTTAACGGATATGACTTCCTTTGCCGAGGCAATGCGCGAGGTCTCCTCCTCAAAGGGCGAGATTCCCAGCCGTAAAGGTTATCCGGGATATCTGTACAGTGAACTCGCGACCATATACGAGCGCGCAGGTATCGTACAGGGTGTAAACGGATCTGTGACGCAGCTCCCTATCCTGACTATGCCGAACGACGATATCACACATCCCATCCCTGACCTGACCGGCTATATCACGGAGGGGCAGATCGTGCTTGACCGTCCGCTCCACGGGCAGTCTGTCTATCCGCCCATCAATATCCTGCCATCCCTGTCCCGTCTGATGAAAGACGGCATCGGAGCAGGCTACACGAGAGAGGATCATCAGGATCTTGCAAATCAGCTCTTCTCCGCCTATGCCAAGGTAGGGGATGCAAGAAATCTTGCATCTGTTATCGGTGAGGATGAGCTTTCGCCCATTGATAAAAAATATCTGGAGTTTGGAAAAGACTTTGAGGAGCGTTATATCGGACAGGGACAGAACGAGAACCGCAGCATGGAAGAGACTCTGGATCTCGGTTGGGAGCTGCTCGGAAGACTGCCCAAAGAAGAACTCGACCGTGTGGATACAAAGATACTTGAGAAGTACTATAAACCAATGGAAGAAGAATAACAAATATTATATCCGGGGTTTGACTTTCTCCTTTTCCTGTGCTATATTAAGTGTAGGCTAAGAGATAATTATGTAATGCATAAGTTCACAAAGTGAAAACCCCAGAGCTGCTTCTCTGGGGTTTTCTTTTGGCTAGTTGTCATCATTTTTGCTGTCTAACCATTTGATGATGTAGTGGCTCACCACAGCACCCGCGACAGCAACCAAAAAAGATATTATGTAATGCATAAAATCCACCCCCTTTCCGTTGCCGGACTGGGTATGACAACGGATTTATTATAGCACGCGATATCCACATCATAAATACAGGCGGTACTCATATATGGAGTTAAAGAATATCCTGATCGTGGTAAAATGACCGTTTATCATACGGAAAATATCGTATCCGGGGTTTGACTTTCTCCTTTTCCTGTGGTATATTGTCCACAGGCAGAAAGAGAAACTATGTATTCCATAGAATGCACTTGAAAACCCCAGAGTGGCAGCTCTGGGGTTTTCTATTAGGCTAGTTGTCATCATCTTTGCTGTCTAGCCATTTGATGATATAGTGGCAGACTATACCACCTGCGACAGCAACAAAAAGAAAGGAGACGTTATATGGATCCGCGTACTTTTCCAACAAAAGGGAATCTAATGCTGGCGAAAAACTCGCTTGCACTTGCCAGACAGGGTTATGACCTGATGGACAAAAAGAGAAATATTCTGATCCGCGAGCTGATGGATCTGATCGACGAAGCGCGCACGATACAGGAAGAGATCGATACCACCTTCACCTATGCTTACCAGTGTCTCCAGCGCGCTAATATCGAAAACGGGATCAGCAATGTGGAGCTTCTGGCCTACACTGTCCCCATCGAGAACTCGATCACAATACAGACAAGGAGTATAATGGGAACAGAAATCCCTCATGTGAAATACGTCCCTGACGCAGGGAAACCGACCTACTCTTTCAGCACGACGCACGAATCCATTGACAAAGCAAGGGAAGCGTTTCGCAAGGTAAAGGATCTGACCGTTAAGCTCTCTATGGTAGAGAACGCAGCTTACCGTCTGGCGAGCAACATTAAGAAGACGCAGAAGCGCGCGAACGCGCTCCAGAATATTACGATCCCTATGTACTCCGCACTGGTATATACAATCACAAACGCTCTTGAAGAAAAAGAAAGGGAAGAGTTTACAAGGCTGAAAGTCATCAAGAGGATGAAGATGAAGAAATGAAGGTAGTGAATATAAAATGGCACTAGCAAAAGAAGCTTTATGACAATATTATCATTGCTTACAGCCGGGATAAAGAAATATATGATGTGCTGCAAAAAATCGCTGAAGTCTCGCGACCTCAGCGATTTTTCTTTGGAGGAATTTTTTACAGCCTTGCGTCAAAAAGTCCACAGAAGCTGTCAATGGGGTCTGTTCCTTTGAACGCCTCAGGTCCTGACAGAAGATCCTCTACCAGAGCGTCCAGCGTTGTATCGCTTGAATCATATGTGTTGATGTACGTGCGAACCTGCGGGATATCCGCAAGCATAGTCGGCTGCGCACAGCTTATCGCGACAACCGGCACTTCGAATACATACCACGGGATTTCTCCGCCGCCTTTTGACATTCCGAAACTCGGTCTTCCGTCCGCCACGTTGCACAGGGTGATCACAAGATCCATCTGATCCACAAAGTCCGCAATTGCGTTTTTCCCTGCAAAATACAGATTCAAGTTCGGCTTCTCTCCGTCCGCGATCTGCTGTTTCATCTTATCCAGCGGACTTTCGTAGATAAATGCGTCAAAGCCTTTTGCACAAAGACGTTCTTTTAATGCCTCCGCAGGATTTCCGCCGCCCATTCCCAGCATTTTCATAAACTGTCCCATACCGGACTCCGCGCCTTTTACGTGCACGATCATAATGCGTTTGTATTTTTCAGGAGTGATGGGGAGCACATCCTTGTCTTTGTATTTCACAAGTGTGATACTGTCATTGCTGATGGCTTTCGCCATGTCCTTGTACTCCTGTTTTCCCAGCGTCTCCTCTGCCTTCTCAGGCGACGGCACAAGTTCCTCTTTTGCCTTTTTATGCAGCCCCATGTGCGCCTTAAGACCAAGAATGCGTGTCAGTGCTTCCGTCATCCTCTCCTCGCTGATGACGCCGCTTCGGTATGCGTCGAGCATGGTGGCAAAGTCCTCGTCGGGGTCATTGAAGAAAAGGAACATGTCACATCCTGCATTGATCGATGCGGGGAGCATCTCTGCCCGCGTCATACGGTCAGTCATTGCCACCATGTGTGAGGCATCAGTTACAACCATTCCGTTGAATCCTAGCTTATCGCGCAGCAGCGTCGTCATGATTTCAGGACTTAATGTGGCGGGCATCATATCCTCGTCTTTTAAGTCGGGATTAATGGCTTTCGCGTATTCCGGCAGCATGATATGACCGCCCATGATCGCGTCAAGTCCGTTGTCAATCAGGGATTTATACACCATGCCGTAAGTTTTGTCCCACTCCTCGGCATTAAAATAGTTTACATTATTCGACAGATGCGCATCGCGGAAGTCCTGCCCGTTCCCCGGAAAATGCTTTGCCGCGCATGCAAAACCCGGGATTGTATGAGCGCCTTTGAGGTACTCTACGCTCATCTGCGCCACACGCTCAGGGTCATTTCCAAACGCTCTTGAGACGATCTCTGTGTTCAGCCAGTTGTAATGAATGTCACATACAGGCGCAAACGCCATGTTGCAGCCGATGGACGCCGCCTCTTCATTTCCCATCTTGCCCATCTCGTAGGCATACTCCGGCTTACGCGTCGCCCCGATCTTGATTCCCGCGCCGATGGTCGTACCGTCCGCACACGCCCCGTTTCCGCCGCTCTCCGTGTTACACGCAATAAATACGGGGATCTTCGCGTATTTTTGCAGATAGCGGTTGTGCTCCTGAATCTTAAGTCCGGGCGCCGGGTTATAGCGGCAGCCGCCGAGATGATATTTCTCCATCAGTTCTTTTAAGTGATTTTCCTCACAAGAGGAGGTAAGCTGGAAGAAAAGCTGTCCGACTTTCTCTTCATCGCTCATGCCCGCTATCGTATCCTCCACCCACTTACAGTCCTCATCAGACAGGTAGTAAGGGTTTGCTTTTAAATCTACCATAAATATATACCGCCTTTCTCAATTCTTTTTCTATATATTTTCTTTGATGACAATGTCCTTTCCCTATCTCGTGAGGTTGTCAACAAACTGTTGCGTTTTCTTTTCCTGATAGGTTCCCCTGTAAGCTCCGTCTTTAAGCTTGGTAAGCGCTGTCTGCGCAAATTCCTGCCACGATTCTTTCTCATGCTTTACACAGACAGGGTAAAAAAGTACCCCGTTTTTTTCCGCCGCGCTTCTGTCTCCGGGAGCGTCTCCCACCATAAGAACCTTGTCTTTGTCATACCCCTTTTTCAGTAATTCTTGTATACAGTACGCTTTACTTCCGGCATCCTGCGCCAGCATGATATCCACATACTCTAAAAGCCCGCAGCGTTCCCATTCCTCTAAAACTGCCTGCGGGTTGGCGGAGGATACGATGGCCACATCTGCACACTCATGCGCCCGGGCAAGCCCTTCCTTCACTCCCTCAAACGGCTTTTTCACCGACACGTCCAGCCGGCTTATCGCTCTGTTGACCGCCTCAGACCAGTCCAGCGCCTTTTTCAGGCAGGCGCTGCCCGTCTCTTCAACAGCCTGTTTCAGAGCCGCATTAGACAGCTCATTGCTTGACTCTGCCCATTTCTCCAGCTCTTCTATCCCAGAGATGACTGTGTAAGTCTCATGAACCTCTCTTAGCATCTTTGCCAGCCCCTTGAAACGGTTGATTCCCCGGGTCATGGTATACAGATTGATGTCATTCCACCTCTCCAGTATCGACGTGCCCCATTCTTCTAATTGCCACTCCTTTACCATACAAGGGCCGAAACAGGAGATATGCTTGATATCCATAGTGTCCATGGCGCATCCGTCTGAATCCACGCAGATGAGATATTCTTTTCTTTTTTTTAATGTTTCCAGTGTCTGTCCCATAACTGCTCCTTTTTTAAAACGGGCAGACTGAATACTGTACCCACAGCTTCCGCCCGCCCGCCATATTATCGGTATTTATATTTTTATTTTCCGGCTTTTTCTGCTTTTTCAGCAAGTATCTTCGCGTTGTTTTCCACTCTCTTCTTATTCAGCGGATAGACAAACCACAGCGCCAAAGCCAGAAGAAGGAACCCGCCCGCCGGTACAAGACAGGACAGATTGAAGATTCCCTTTGTCACCTCAGGATCAAACTGAGTCGCCGCTGTATAGCCTACCAGCGAGAGGAGAAAACCTGTAAGTCCAGATGAAGCGGCCTGCCCTAACTTTCTCGCGAAAGAGTATACCGCATAGATGCTTCCGTCTGAACGCTCTCCTGTCTGAACCTCTGTGTCATCGATTACGTCAGTAATCATCGCCCAGCAGATAAGGCTGAATCCGCCCACTCCGACATACGCCAGTGCATAGAATACGACAAACACCCATGCGTTGGTCGTATGTGTCAGCCATACGATGAAAAATACCGCCGCGCCGAATAAAGAAAAGATAGCAGACAGCTCTTTTCTTCCGACCTTCATCTGGAGCTTAACGATCACGGACGCAAGAAGAAAAGTGATCACCATGCCCACCATACCGCTTGCCGACTGTGCCTGCACGTTTCCGAAATAGTTGGGGAATACATAGGTTGTCATGCCCTGCATGGTAAGCTGTACTAAAAGCGCCAGTATGGAGCATACTACAATACCGATCAAAGCTTTGTTTGTAACAATACTCTTTAACAGCTCCCCAAGATTAAACTTATCCGTTTTCTGTTCGACCTTCACACGCTCAGTTAACATGTTATAGCAGAGCATGTAGCAGACTACCGCTCCGATTGAACAGATAAGCGCCGCAATGGTCATCTTTGATCCGGAAAGCACCTGATTGCCGTCTGCGTCCTGATAATATACGATCAGCGGAAGAACCACTCCGATAAACGTTCCCGCCAGAGTCGCTCCGATTGTTCTCCAGTTGGAAAGCTCCGCGCGCTCCTTCGGATCTCCTGATATGGCTGAAGCCATGGAACCGTAAGGAATATTAATACTTGTGTAGAAGATGCTGCCCCAGAGCAGGTATGTACCAAACATCCACGCGATCTTAAAGCCCATCGGCATCTCCGCGAACCATGAAGCATACATCAAAAATGACGCCAGAGCCACAAACCCGGACATCCTCTTGATCCACGGGAGGAATTTTCCCTTCTTTCCCGGTTTGCTCCTGTCCACGATCTGTCCCATGGTCACATCCGTAAACGCGTCCACAATACGCGCCACCATCATCATAATTCCGACCAGTTTTACATCGACCCCCATAACATCCGAGTAAAACTTCATTAGCATCATACTGGACAATATGAAGGTAAAGTCATTTCCAAAATCACCGAACATATATCCCAGCTTATCTTTGATTCCAAACTTTGGAACCGTTGTATTTTTTCCCGCCATCTCTTTCTCCTTTCATGTACTTTTTGGCTGATTTTTTTGACATTATAGAGTTTCTAAAGATGATGCGTGAGTACAATTCTCTGCTTTTATCGTACATTTTATATGTAATCCTTTTCTTTTTCTGAAATATGTACTATAATGGCAGAAAATATTACGATTGGAGGACAAAGAATGAACAGACCCTTTGACAGAGAATTAGATTTTTTCAAAATACTGATACAAAACTTTCAGGTACCCTGCCGCATTTTTGACCCAGATGCCCTTCCCTCTGAACCCCGCCTTGATCTGGGACTCCGTTCACTGCTGAGACCTGATTATACCATAGCGGATGAAGAGAACAGCTTAAAAGCCTTTTTGACGAACCTTAGGGAGCATGTAATCTATCGTGTTTACGACTCCTATTTCTGCAATTACCTGATACTGGTTCTGCCTTCTCCTGAAAAGGAGTATCT
>DWYT01000092.1 GCA_019118545.1 Candidatus Mediterraneibacter merdavium
CTGCATGTAATGACACCAATGGAATTCCACAAACTTGCATTGCAGGCAGCGTAAAAATACCGTCAGCCAGTAACTGGCTGACGGAAGAAAAATTATTATTTTTCATTGTCCTCTTGACGGGTAGCATACCATGGCTGGGGCGGTTACTTTTTTGTATTTATGTAAGCTATCAAAATCGTTACTATAATACTTAGTATCATTAGTACAATCGAAAGCATTTCATAATCACTCATAAAGCAAGCCCTCCTTTCCAAGATTTCCCCTTGCGGAGATTTCTATGTAATCAGAGAGTCCAGTCCCTCTGTATAAGGACTGACCGCCTACCGTTTATTGATAGTACCTTAAGCAATATTGTACCGGATTACGAGGCAAAATCCCATTGATAATTTAACTAAAAATGAGCAAGTTTTTTCTTTTCATTTTTGTACATTATTTATCCGTCTCTTCTCAGCCACCCGTACTGCCAGCACCACCACAAGGCTCATGACAAGAAGGAAGTAAAAGTTAATCCCGCGGCTCACCAGCATGGACGGGATCAGATATGCCCCGGTAAACACATGGGAAAATACGGTCTGATACATCAGCTCCGTGATCCCCTGCGCTCCGGGAAGCGGCAGCATGTCCACCGCGATATACACAGATGCCTGCAGGAGGATCACACGAGCGGCACCGGAGCCTTCCAAGCCAAATCCCAGATATACCATATAGGTGAGGACAAACACGCTGATTCTCTGGAGAAATGTCACGAAAACTACCCATACAAGCTTTGCTTTATGAAGTCTGAGCCATGTCACCGCATTCTGGTAGCTGTCGATAAATTCCCTGATCTTTTCCTCACGCTTTGACGAAGGCTTCCATACTCTCATGCGGATCAAAATCCGTTCAAAGAACAGCGCTGCATTCAGCATCACCTTTGGAAACAGCATGACCCCGAGGATCAGAATGACAAGGATCACATTTAAGGCAAGTCCCAGAAGAAAAAGCGGAAAGTATTTCCCAAGTTCGCCCTTGAGGGGCCGGAACCAGAACAGCAGTATTCCGAATCCCATAACGACAAGCACAAATTTGTATACAACCGCCACTGTCATAAGCACGACCGTGCTGTCAGAGCCGCGATTCCCGTCTTTGTTCATGTAGTAAAGCTGGACAGGCTGTCCGCCTGTCGCGGATGGGGTAATGCCTGAATAGAAGAACCCGATAAACGAATACTGGATACACCGGAACAGAGAGCTTGTCCGCCCATGATCCTTGTTTGCTTTCATAGACCGCAGAAGATACCAGATCATATATCCTTCTGCACAGACGAAGAATACCGCCAGACCAACGGCCGGGATCAGCCAAAAGGGTGACATTCTCCCCACGGCCCGACCGATTTCCGTCAGATCACGCCCACTGAACAGCGCATAAAATGTCAGCAGCATGATCCCCAGAAACAGGATAATCTGAAACGCCCGTTTCTTAGCGTCCATAACTCATCCCCCATTTCAGCACATTTTTGATACAGGCAATGCCCGGTCTTTTCTGAAAAGCAGGAACTTTCTCCGATGCCTGTACCAGTTCATAAAGGCTTCCTTCAAAAAGCTTTTCTTTCCCCTCATACTCATAGAAATCTTTGGGAGTAACAAGTGAGAAATGCTTGCCAAAGCTACACACGCCCGCCTCTTCTAAAAGCTTCGCCGCGTAGGATGAGCACGTATAATGGTTCTTCTGATAGAACGGTTTTCCCATCAGAATAAACGGAAGTCCCAATATGGTGTAATGATAGCGAAAGCGGGTCCGCATCGCTTCGTTTAACTCTTGTTCTATATATCTCTTCTGCTCAGCCGTGCACCTGATGCTGCATATCATATAGTCTGCCTCAGGAAAAGCGCGCAGGATCTTTGTCTTATCCTCCCGCTCGAATCCGGCGAGCAGGGGAACCGACGGATGTCTGCGTCCGATACTGTAAGCTTCCTCAAGATACGGGTCAAGACCCACGGCCACATGGATGTATTTCTGTTTTATGACTTTTCTTATGATCCCCGCAAACAGTCCCGGTGTATCAGCAAATGCGATATATATCTGTGCCATGATTATAAATGCCTCCCTCTTGTTGTGTTTTCGATCTATTGGAACTGATAGATCTTTCTGGCAAAACGGTAACCGCCCACGGTGAGCTTTCCGCCCAGTTTTCCGGGCAGATAAGTCAGACCGCTCAGCGTCGAATATCTTAACCTGTAGTAAAGCGCCGAATTGTATGCCCTGATATTCTCCCACATTGCCTTTCTCTTCGCCTTTGCCGACTCTGTTTTTATTAAAAGCAGATGGATCGAGGAGATAGACAGCATGATAGAAATATTGCGTGTCATGTAGGACGCAAGCTTCGGATATCTGATCTTCACTTCATTCAGATCCACGCTGCGCGCTACCATCTCTGTCACCCGGATCTGCTGATCGATCCGCTTCATCAGCACCTTTTCATTTACTGACTGGTCTTCCCTGCCAAGATAATAATGATACAGGTTGATATCCATATAATAAATATTCTCCACATATGGCAGTGGCTGATAGGAAAAGAGATTGTCCACGTAGAAGGTATGCTCCGGCAGTTTCACTCCTGAGCGTCTCAGGACATCCGTACGGAACATAAGCGCGTGCATGATGAGATACTGCGACGGACGGAATCTCCCGATCCCATTCCATGTACACATTTTCTCCTCAGGGAAAATATTCCGGTAGTCCATTGCACGGCTTGTTCCTTCGTCAAGATGGTCATACACATAATTGCAGACAAAGAGATCCGGGACTGCTGTACCGGAAACGCTCTCCCCTTCCCCGCACAATTCTTTTATGCGGGCAAGAAGCTTCTGATAAGACTCTATGTCCAGCCAGTCGTCCGAATCCACGACTTTATAATAAAGTCCCTGTGCCAGCTCCAGCCCTTTATTCACGCCGGAGCCGTGGCCGCCGTTTTTCTTATGTACCGCCCGCACGATATCAGGATATCTGAGCTGATATTCGTCCGCGATCTTTGCCGTATTGTCAGTGGAGCCGTCGTTGACCAGAATGATCTCCACCTCTTTCCCGCCCGCAAGGAGCGTATCTATGCACCGTCTCATATACCCTTCCGAATTATAGCATGGCACTGCAAACGTAATGTATTTCATAGTTCATTTTCCTCCTGTATATTCATATCTTTTCTTTCATTCCTTTTACATTTACCATTTTACGGTCTTATTGTAAAAAAGTGTTCTTAAGATAACAGGAAGGTATTTCTTAAGATTTTGGAAAGATTTTTAAAACTGCGTAAAAAGATATCAGAAATATAAGGTCTGTATACATGACCTAGCCTCTGCTGAATTTGAGCAGTGCGCGGTCCACCGCAGACCAGACTCCGGACACAACGAACAGCACCGCCCCGACCGGAACCACGATCAGAACCAAAAGTCCGAGCAAAACCCAGCTCAATGCCCTTCCAATCTGTCTTTTCATGTTCATTCCTCCTCGCCATAGAACAAAATTTCCTATCCACATATTTTTATCTGCATATTTATAGTACCAGAGCAAGAGATTCCCCCGCCATTTTGGGGACTTACAATTTCTGCTCTCTGGCTTACACTTTTGTAAGACTCCTTTGAAAAATAAAATCTTTTTAAAATTTTATGGGTACGGCTTGAGAAAAGAAGAAAAAAGTTATAACATAAGAGAGATTTTTTATAGAAAGCGAGGGAAATCTATGGCATACAGAAAAAGTATCTCTGACGTATTCGATGATGATTTTGAAGTAACATATGAAGAAGATATCGATAACTGGCGATATGAAGAAAATACAGAAGAACTTGACATGTCCGCACACCGTGCGCCCCGCCGAAGCAATCCAAGATATGATACAGATGATTTTGATGCTAGCTACCGCAGAGAGTCTTCCCGATATGACGCAGATGACTATGACGACAGACCGCCGCGCAGAGCCGGAAGCGCCAGAAAAAGACACGGAGTACCGCTGGCCGCGCCAATCCGAAAAGGCGGCCGCGCTCTCTCCCGCGCCGCATCTGCGCTTGTGCGCTGTCTGACTGCGGTGATCATCCTTGCAACAACAGCTTATGTGACATACACCTTCTGGAAAGCCAGCACACCCTATGGAGATATAGAGGAGACGATCCGCACGAAAGACCTCACCATGACGCTGGCTGCATACTTAAGCATCGCTGCTATGTTCGTCCTCTTCGAGTTCATTGCGCTTCTCTGGTCCATGACAAGAACGCGGGTGAGGGATGAATATGGCTCGTGGAAAGAAGATACCGGACGGGGACTGTTTTCCTTTATCCTTGTGTTCGGGGCGTCCTATGCGTCCTTCCTCATCTACCGCTTCTTTCCCGAAGAGCCGGAAATTCTCTTGGGATTAAGGGGCGCGCTGGATGTATTTGGTTCCATGCACAATGTTCTCCTCGGATTGTGCGCCGCAGGGGTTGTCTCCTGTCTTGTGCGGAAATATTTTTGAACATAATAGTCAGAACAACTTTTTCAGGCTCTCTTCATAGGGAGCCTTTGCAATTCCATGTTCGGTCACAATGCCTGATATCAGCTCATGATCCGTCACATCAAAGGCCGGATTATAGCAGGGGATTTCCGGCAGGGCCATCGGCTCCTTATAAAACTTCGCGCGTATTTCCTCCTCCGCCCGCAGTTCGATTGGGATATCATTTCCTGTAGGACAGTCCATATCGATCGTTGATGTCGGCCCCAGAACATAAAAGGGGATTCCATAATGCTTTGCAAGGACGGCAACGCTGCTTGTCCCGATCTTGTTGGCCGTATCGCCATTTGCGGCAACGCGATCACAACCCACAAAGCATGCGTCTATCCAGCCGTTTTTCATGACGACGCCTGCCATGTTGTCACATATAAGCGTCACATCAATCCCGCCCTTGTACAGTTCATATGCGGTCAGCCTCGCCCCTTGTAGAAGCGGCCTTGTCTCGTCTGAAAACACCCGGAAGTTCATTCCCTTCTCTTTGCCGAGAAACAGCGGGCCAAGGGCCGTGCCATATCTGGAAGTCGCTAACGGGCCTGCATTGCAATGTGTCAGTATTCCCGCACCGTCTTTGATAAGTGAGAGTCCGTGCTCCGAAATCGCGCGGCACATCAGCACATCCTCCTTCTGTATATCACGGCTTTCCATAAACAGCGCGTGTTTGATCTCCTCAACCGGCACCCCGCTATGATCCATGACCACCCGCTCCATTCGTCTAAGTGCCCAGCTTAAATTCACGGCTGTCGGGCGGGATGATTCCAGATAATTTCTATATCTCCTGAATTCTGCCAGAAATTCTTCGTAGCTGTCTGTGCAAAGCTTTCCGGCGAGAACCGCGATCCCGTATGCCGCGCAGATCCCGATGGCAGGAGCGCCCCTGACCTTTAGTTTAAAAATTGCCTCATACATATCTTCGGCTGTGCCAAGCTCAATGTATTCCTCGCTGGCCGGAAGCTTCGTCTGGTCGATAATAATCACAGCGCTTTTATCCTCGTTCAGCCTTACATTACTGACCTTTTCCATCTCCTTTTCAATATCCCATTTCCCTGTCATAAGAATCTCCTTTCACAACTCATTTTTTATCTGGACTCTCGATCCGTATCCGCACAAGATCATCGGCCTGTCTATTCAAATGTCCTTTGTAGCTCATTCCCCTGTAGCGCCGGATCTGCTGCTCTGTTCGCCCCATCTGCCCCGCCACCTGACCGCAAGTCGCCCCGTAAGCAAACAGGTTAAATGCACAGCAGTTGCGCACCGCCTCTGCGCTATAGCTTGGAATACCTGCTTTTGAGCAAAGCTTTTTCATCATCCTGCTGATATACATCGTATTGAGCCGCCTTCCGCTGCGGTTGTAAAAAAGGCTCTTCTGCTCCTCCCGCTCCTCCAGATAACCCATCAGGATCTCCCACGCGTCCTGCGGGATATAACATGGCTCTTTTCGGCCTGTAAGAAGCGCGAACGCGTCTGTGCCATAGATAACGAAATCCTCTTTTCCATTTAAGGCTATGATCTCCGTCGAAGACAAACCTGCCCGGTACATCAGCGTCAGAATCACATATTCCATCCGGTTGTCTAAGGCGGCTCCAAGGAGCCTGTCCATATCCTTCACAGGGACTGATCTTGCCAGTTCACGCTCCTTCTCCATATGCTTTAGATACGGGTAGAAAAAATCCTTCTCCCCGGAAACCGTCCCTCTCTGTTCCGCGCCCTCTCCTGATTCCCCGATAAACCGCGCAAAGGAGTGAAGCTCACGGAACTTTTTTGTAACGGTCAGGGGACTGATCTTCCCGCTCTGCACACGGTTTTTCATAAACTCATAATACCGCTGCACATCTCCCCTGTCTATATCTTCAAATCTTTTTTCACAAAACCTGCAGAACTCCCCGATATCCGACCTGTAAGAAGCCTCTGTCGTCCGGCTTTTAAACTGCTTTCGGAATGACTCCCACAATTCCATATCAACAAATTCTATGTCTGCCTCCCGGCGCATCCGGATACCCTCCCCTCGCTTGTACGATATATTTTTTTAAATGTTATTAGTATTATTCATACTATAACATTTAGTCAGAATTAAAGCAATAGAAAAACAGACAGCACTGCGGGAATATTCTCAATAATTTCCGCATTGTTGTCTGTTGTTTATCGTCTGTTTCTTATTCTGACACAGCTTCTTTCTTATTATGGCTGTGGAACTGTACCATTCCTGTCCTGCCAAGCGCTACCATCACCGCCGGGATCAGCACAAGCTGAATGATGATGCCCGGGACGGCGTTAAAGAATGCCCCGGCAAGGAACATCTTCATTGTAAACGCTCCTCCTGACACGCCAAGCAGTACCATCTGCGCGACTGCCCACACAAGACGCCCGGCTATCATGGCCGCGATCAGCGCGCGATACAGGGATACAATACATTTCCAACGTGACAGCGAATACACAAGACCGATCACCAGTCCGTAAGTCAGCATTTCAAAGGCCATGGCCATCCCCGTCGGGAAAAGCACCGGCATCCCGAATACCATATAGCGGATCAGCGGAAGGATGAAGCCAAGCACTGCCCCGTACTTCCAGCCGCAGATCACTCCGCAGAGCAGCACCGGGATGTGCATGGGAAGCATCATGTTTCCGATCTGCGGGATCTGGCCTGTCAGGAACGGGAGCACCATCCCGATTGCCAGAAACATGGCGGAAAGTGTCAGATTCTTCGTTGTCTTACTCATACTCTCTTGTCCTTTCTTACTTTCAGCGTCTCTATTTTCTCATCTATTCGTCAAATTCAAGCACGGCAATATGGAACTGGGGCGTCTCCTTTAACTCCTTCACTCTTCCCCTTCTTGTCTTTAAACGCTCTGCCTGCTTAAAATTCGCGCTCATGCCTAAGGCGTGTTCGATTGTATAATAATAAGAGGTCGGGAGAACGCCTTCCGTCACATTTACCTCCATGCCCGGCTTTAAGGCCTCTGTATCCTCAATCGTAAAATCCATCTCTCTCATTTTCTTTTCTCTCCTGTATGCGAAAGGGTTAGCTGCCTTCCTTATTCAATATCCAGCTCCGGCGGTTCATCCAGATGCTCGGATACATATTTCCCGTTTTTTTTACGCTGCCTTACACACTCTGTCAAAAGGTACTCGATCTGTCCGTTTACAGAACGGAAGTCGTCCTCTGCCCAAGCTGCTACGGCATCGTAGAGCTTTGCTGAAAGTCTGAGTGGAATCTGCTTTTTCTTATTATCAGCCATAAGCTACATCCTTTAACTAGTAGAGACTTCCCGAATTAACGATCGGCTGTGCGTCCCTGTTGCCGCAAAGCACAACGAGAAGATTCGATACCATGGCAGCCTTCCTCTCTTCATCCAGCTCTACTACCCCGTTCTGGCTCAGACGGTCTAATGCCATCTCTACCATGCCTACCGCGCCGTCGACGATCATCTTTCTCGCGTCGATCACTGCCGACGCCTGCTGTCTCTGGAGCATCACGGCAGCAATCTCGGGCGCATATGCAAGGTAAGTGATCCGCGCGTCTACAATCTCCAGTCCTGCCTCATCCACTCTGCTCTGGATCTCATCCCGTATACGGGCCGCCACCACTTCACTGGAGCCTCTCAGACTTCCTTCATCCGCAATTCCGTCCCCTGTAGTGTCCACATTGGGCGCCACGTCATAAGGATAAATGCGCACAATATTGCGGAGCGCTGTATCACACTGCAGAGAAAGGTATTCCTTGTAGTTATCCACACGGAACACTGCCTTTGCCGTATCGACCACCCGCCACATGACCGCGATCCCGATCTCCACCGGATTGCCGAGGCAGTCATTGATCTTCTGACGGTTATTATTGAGCGTCATAATCTTAAGTGATATCTTTTTGCCGGACATATCCATCTCTGTCTTGCCAACGTTAAAGGCCATCGAAAAAGCAGGTTTTGAAGCCTTGTTATCCACGTCCCCGCTCTGGTTCAAGTGTGTATCAGCCGCCGGGTTCACGCCCGTACAGAAGGGATTCACAAAGTAGAATCCATCTCCTTTCAGCGTACCCACATACTTTCCGAACAATGTCAGGACAAGCGCCTCCTGAGGCTTTAATACCTTCAGTCCGCAGTACGGGATCCAGCCGACGCAGAGCCAGACGATACTGATCACTAAAAGTACCGGGCCATGGCCATCGCTGATCATCATGCCTCCAAAAATACATCCCGCGATTGCCGCAAAATAAAGCAGTGTTGTCAGAATCAGCACGAGCATACCGTTTTTTCTGTTTGAAAGAATTTTCTCTTCCATATGTATTCCTCCTCTTCACAAAACATTTCTTTTTGATATCAATATGATATCATATTGTATCTGCCCTGTAAAGAGGAGCCAATTACTTTATCGTATAAAATTTGTCTTGCACGGCGCTTCTTTTTCCGGCAGGCCATACTCTTTCTTCCCAAGCGCAATACTCTTCATCAGAAACGCCATATTCCTTGCCAGCGTCCGCATCATCTGAAGTCCCTCGCCATCCTGCTGTGCTTCTCCCTGAGCAGCGCCGTGGATACCGTTCCAATACTGCCCGGACGCCACGGGCATACCGGAGATAGTAAAATACTTGTTCAACCCGTCAAAGGTGGCTGTCAGGCCGCCTCTTCTCGCAGCCGCCACGCAGGCGCCCACTTTCATGCTCTTATCCACGGGGGCACTGTAGAATAAACGGTCAAGAAACGCAACCAGCGTCGCATTTGCCGACGCATAATAGACCGGACTTCCCACAACAAGTCCGTCGCACTCCGCGAATTTGGGAGCAGTCTCATTTACCACATCATCGAATACGCACTTTTTGTTCTTTGCACAGGAACCGCAGGCGATACAGCCTCTCACCGCCTGATTGCCGATATGTACGATCTCTGTTTCAATCCCTTCTTTTGCAAAAATTTTCTCCATCTCGTGGAGCGCAGTGTAAGTGTTGCCCTCTGCGTGGGGACTTCCGTTGATCATCAAAACTTTCATTTTTCTTCCTCCTGATCTGATATGGTTTCTTTTTATTTATATTATCAATCCACTACACGACATTCGCCGGTAGACTTGCTTTTGAATAATCCTTTACTGCCACTTCATCAGTATAGAAAATTGCTCCACACTTTCAAGTTAAATAAGGGAGATTGACCACTTGGCAATCTCCCTCTTTTTATAATAGAAATGCTAAATTTGCACCATTCCTTAAAATTTTCCTTCTTTCGCCGCTTCCTCAATACTAACCGCAACAGCAACAGTCATACCAACCATCGGGTTGTTTCCTGCTCCGATCAGACCCATCATCTCAACGTGGGCCGGAACGGAAGAAGAACCTGCGAACTGTGCGTCAGAGTGCATACGTCCGAGCGTATCTGTCATACCGTAGGAAGCCGGGCCTGCCGCCATGTTGTCCGGGTGGAGTGTACGTCCTGTACCGCCGCCTGATGCAACTGAGAAGTATTTCTTTCCGGCCTCTACACACTCTTTCTTGTATGTACCTGCTACCGGATGCTGGAAACGTGTCGGGTTCGTAGAGTTACCTGTGATGGAAACGTCAACGCCCTCTTTCCACATGATCGCAACACCCTCGCGGACATCGTTCGCTCCGTAGCAGTTTACTTTGGAACGAAGTCCGTCAGAGTAAGCTGTTCTGGAAACTTCTTTGAGTTCTCCTGTATAGTAGTCATAATCTGTCTGAACATAAGTAAATCCATTGATTCTGGAAATGATCTTTGCAGCGTCCTTTCCAAGACCGTTCAGAATAACGCGGAGAGGTTTCTTACGAACCTTGTTCGCCTTCTCAGCGATACCGATCGCGCCCTCTGCAGCCGCAAACGACTCGTGGCCTGCAAGGAATGCGAAGCAGTCTGTCTCCTCCTCGAGGAGCATCTTTCCGAGGTTACCATGTCCAAGACCTACTTTACGCTGGTCTGCAACTGATCCCGGGATACAGAATGCCTGAAGTCCCTCACCGATCGCTGCCGCTGCGTCAGCCGCTCTTGTGCAGCCTTTCTTGATCGCAATCGCCGCGCCTGTAATATAAGCCCAGCATGCGTTCTCAAAACAGATCGGCTGAATGCCTTTGATCTGGTTGTAAACGTCCAGTCCGGCATCCTTTGTGATCTTCTCAGCTTCTTCAAGTGAAGCAATGCCGTAGCTGTTTAACACTTCATTGATTTTATCAATTCTTCTCTCATAAGATTCAAATAAAGCCATTTATATATCCTCCTGATTATTACTTGAGACTGTATTCTCTATAAATCCATCGCGAAGCTCGCAGACTTTGTCTGCTCGTGCGCGTTGCGCCCTTACCGGCTACCGCGACTACTCTTTACGCGGATCAATGATCTTCACTGCGTCAGCAACGCGGCCATACTGTCCTTTTGCTTTCTCCCAAGCATCGTTCGGTGTATCGCCCGCTTTGATGAAGTCAGTAAATTTGCCGAGGCTTACGAACTGGTATCCGATGATCTCATTGTTCTCATCAAGAGCGATACCTGTTACATAACCCTCTGCCATCTCAAGGTAACGAGGACCTTTTGCAAGTGTACCATACATCGTACCAACCTGAGAGCGAAGTCCTTTTCCAAGGTCTTCAAGTCCTGCTCCGATCGGAAGTCCGTCCTCAGAGAATGCGCTCTGTGTTCTTCCGTATACAATCTGAAGGAAGAGTTCTCTCATTGCTGTATTGATTGCATCACAGACAAGGTCTGTGTTTAATGCCTCTAAGATAGTTTTTCCCGG
>DWYT01000093.1 GCA_019118545.1 Candidatus Mediterraneibacter merdavium
CTGCATGTAATGACACCAATGGAATTCCACAAACTTGCATTGCAGGCAGCGTAAAAATACCGTCAGCCAGTAACTGGCTGACGGAAGAAAAATTATTATTTTTCATTGTCCTCTTGACGGGTAGCATACCAACCCAAGGATCGCGGTTACTCTTTTGTAATACATTTTTGGGACTGACCGCTTATCGGTAGTGCCTTTTTCTATTCGTATTGTACCAGACGCACCTTGGATTGTCAAAATATTTTATCTTCTATCTTCCCCCGATGAGTGTTACAATAGAAGAAAAGTGAAAAGGGTTGGTGAGACTATGAAGATTACTTTTATCGGAGCAGCCCATGAGGTTACGGGGAGCTGTCATTTTCTGCAGGCAGCGGGGAAGAATATACTGATCGACTGCGGGATGGAGCAGGGACCGGATCTGTATGAGAATCCGGGACTTCCAATCCCGGAGAAGGATGTGGATTATGTGTTCCTCACCCACGCGCATATCGACCATTCAGGAATGTTGCCCAAGCTTGCAAAGAACGGGTTTAAGGGCCAGATCTTCGCCACATTCGCCACGGCGGATCTGTGCAACATTATGTTGCGCGACAGTGCGCACATTCAGGAGTTTGAGGCAGAGTGGCGCAACCGGAAAGGGAAAAGGGCGGGAAAGCCGGAGTATGAACCGGTGTACACCATGCAGGACGCGTTGGACGCCATTGAACTGCTTGTGCCGTGTCAGTACGGGGAGCGCATCCGCATCTGCGACGGCATAGAGATCCGGTTTACGGATGTGGGTCATCTGCTCGGCTCTTCCAGTATCGAGGTGTGGGCCACAGAAGGGGATGTGACGAAAAAGATCGTATTTTCCGGCGATGTGGGGAATCTCGATCAGCCGATCATCAAGAACCCGACTTACACTGAGTCGGCGGATTATGTGGTGGTGGAATCTACATACGGAAACCGCATACATACTGCGGAGAAGCCGGATTACTTAGGCGAGTTTACAAGGATCATAAAGGAGACGTTTGACCGGGGAGGGAATGTGGTGATCCCCTCTTTTGCCGTCGGCAGGACGCAGGAGATGCTGTATTTCATCCGGGAGATCAAGGAGAAATGCCTTATCCCGGAATATGAGGATTTCGACGTGTATCTGGACAGTCCGCTGGCCATCGAGGCGACGAAGGTGTTCACCATGAACATGAGGGACTGCTTTGACGAGGAGGCCATGACTCTGGTCAACGCGGGGGTAAATCCCCTTGTCTTCCCGGGACTTCACACCTCCACCACAAGCGACGACTCGAAGATGATCAATTTTATCGAGAAGCCGAAGGTCATCATCTCCGCCTCGGGAATGTGCGATGCCGGGCGTATCCGTCACCACTTAAAGCATAATCTGTGGCGGCCGGAATGTACGATCCTCTTTGTCGGCTATCAGGCCAACGGAACGCTGGGAAGACGGCTCCTTGAGGGGGAGAAGAACGTGAAGCTGTTCGGGGAGGAGATCGAAGTCCACGCGCGGATTGAGAGCCTCCATGGCGTCAGCGGTCACGCGGACATGAACGGTCTTTTAAAATGGATCGAGGCTTTCCGTACACCTGTGGAAAGGGTGTTTGTCGTACACGGCGAGGATACAGTGACCGAGGAATTCGCCCGGACAGTGGAAGAAAAATTCGGATACAGCGCGTGGGCGCCTTATCCGTGCTGTGAGGCGGATCTTATCGCCAATGAGATCATAAACGAAGGAGTCCGTATTCCGGTCAAAGCAAAGAAAGCGGCGCAGAGAAGAGCGGATACAGCGTTCGACCGTCTGGTTGCGGCAGGAAAGCGGCTGCTTGACATCATTTACAGCAATGAAGGTCTGTCGAACAAAGACAAGGCAAAATTCGAATCCCAGATCAATAATCTTGCGGATAAATGGCAGGACTGATATAGTTGTCTCTCCAAAAAGGAAAAATGTCCGCCCGCCGGATGGGAGAAGCTTCTAGTGTTAAATTTTCGTGCATAGTATTGTTTTCTTCGTGCAAATGGCATATACTAAAAGTGCCGGCAGAAAGGGGTTGATGATATGGCTGGAAATACCACAAACATCAGTATCCGCATGGACGCAGATTTGAAAGCACAGGCTGACGCCCTGTTTGCGGAACTCGGCATGAATTTGTCTACGGCGTTCAACATCTTCGTGCGCCAGTCCCTTCGTGAAGGAGGCATTCCCTTTGAAGTGAAACTGGAACAGCCGAACAAAGAAACGCTTGCTGCTATGCTGGAGGCGGAAAGGATTGCAAAAGACCCGTCCATAAAGGGTTATAATGACCTTGACGAGTTGTTTGCTGACCTGAAAAGATGAGGAAAAACCGCTGCCGGAGAAGAACCGCGATCACGATTTGTCCGGCGATTGGGCGGGCCATCGGGAATGTCATATTCTTCCGGACTGGCTGCTCATCTACCGCATCGAAGATGATGTGCTGGTGCTGACGCTGGCCCGCACTGGGACGCACAGCGATTTATTCGGCAAATGAAAGCTGCCGTCGTATGGGGAATGGTATGCTACCCGTCAAGAGGACAATGAAAAATAATAATTTTTCTTCCGTCAGCCAGTTACTGGCTGACGGTATTTTTACGCTGCCTGCAATGCAAGTTTGTGGAATTCCATTTGTGTCATTACATGCAGTTTTCGTTGCAGCCTTCGTTTATTATAATAATCT
>DWYT01000094.1 GCA_019118545.1 Candidatus Mediterraneibacter merdavium
TGACATTCAGTGTCAGTTTGCAGGTTCCCTGCTGAGGCGCACACCAGCCTACGCCGTGTGTCAGACCGGAAATATCCTTTACTTCCTTAGCCTTTACCCATTTCGCCTCTTCCGGGATTGGAGCTGGTCCGTGATTCGCACCCTGCGCCACCGGACACATCATTTCTACTTCATGTGAATAAATCATGTTAAAACTCCTTTCAATATGTATGATTTTCCTCGTATTATTTTCGCATAATTTACATTATTCGTCAATCATCAGTTTGTCTCTTTTTTATCAATTATTCCTGCATGAGCCTTTCTTTCAACATCTGAAGCGCTGTTTCAACCGTACTGAGTCTGTTCTCCCTGCGGTCTCCCGCAAAACGGCACTCTTCTACCGTGGTCACCCCGTTAAGGTAACATCCGATGTACACCAGTCCCACGGGTTTCTCCGCTGTTCCCCCTCCGGGGCCTGCAATTCCTGTGGCGCTTAATGCTGCGTCAGCGCCTGCTGCCCTTGCCGCGCCCTCCGCCATCTCTCGGGCAGTCTGTTCGCTGACCGCGCCGTATTCCTCTAACGTCTCATGCTTCACTCCCACGAGGCGTTCCTTTGCCTCATTAGAGTACGTCACATAACCTTCATTCAGGACATCCGATGCGCCTGCTACATTTACAAGAGTGCCTGCGATCAGACCTCCCGTGCAAGATTCAGCAGTCGTCACCGTCAGATTCCTTTGCGCCAGAAGCTCTACCACTTTCTCCTCAAGAGACTTTTCTGACGCTGTTTTTTCTTTTAAATACCATTCCAGATACATTTACATTCCCCCCTGCGTGAGCACCTGCTTATTCTTCCACACATAATCGATCAGGGAGATGATGGTCAGCGACAGAGCGATCCAGATGAGCACCGTGCCGATCATGTCGAACACACCGCCGAAATCCGCGATGAGCACAATGATCATCGCCATCTGGAACACTGTCTTAAACTTGCCCCAGTAGCTTGCCGCGATGACAATGCCATTGTCAGAAGCCACAAGACGGAAACCGCTGATAATAAACTCACGGGCAATGATCACGATCACGATCACCGCGTCCAGCTTTCCTGAGGGGATCAGACAGATCATGGCGGAGCAGACAAGCAGCTTGTCGGCCAGCGGATCCATAAACTTCCCGAAGTTCGTCACCAGATTGTATTTTCTTGCGATCTTGCCGTCCAGCATATCCGTTAAGCTGGCCACAACAAACAGCGCCAAAGCGATCCACTTGTTCGCCGCGCCGCCCACATCCGTGAGCATAAAAAACACAAAAAACGGTACCATGATAACTCTTAATACTGTCAGCTTGTTTGGTAAATTCATAATAACTCTCCTATCAGATCATAATCTAAAGCTCCGGTCACCTTCACTCTCGCAAAATCGCCGGAGAGCAGCTCTTCATCCGTGTTGATAAAGATCAGGCCGTCCACATTGGGGGCATCGCGGTACGTCCGCCCTACATAAGCGTTCTCATCCGCCACCTTGCCCTCGATCATCACAAGCACTTCCTTCCCAACCATGCTCTCCGCAGTGTCAAAGGCGATCTCCTGCTGAAGCTCCATCAGCTCTGCCTGACGCTCCTCCTTGACCGCTTCATCGATCTGGCCGGGCATCACTGCGGCGGGAGTATCCTCCTCCGGTGAGTAAGTAAACACGCCCAGACGGTCGAACTCCATCTCATCTACGAACTCCATCAGCTCCTCGTGCTGCTCTTTTGTCTCTCCGGGAAAACCCGTGATCAGCGTTGTCCTCAGGCAGATATCGGGAATCTCTTTTCTTAGCTTTCCGATAATATCCGTAAGCTCCTGCTTGGACGTCCTGCGTCCCATGCGCTTTAGAACCGTATCATTCGCGTGCTGGATCGGCAGATCAAGATAATGACAGACCTTTTGCTCCTCTTTCATCACCTGAATAAGCTCATCCGTGATCTCTTCCGGATAACAATAGAGAATCCTTATCCAGCGGATGCCATTGATCCTGCACAGCTCTTTCAACAGCTTATGAAGCGACTTTTCCCCGTAAATATCTTTCCCGTACAGGGTCGTCTCCTGTGCCACGAGGATCAGCTCCTTGACCCCCTGCTCCGCCAGCTCTTCCGCCTCTTTTATGAGCCGCTCCATGGGAACGCTGCGGAAGTTCCCCCGGATCTTAGGGATGATACAGTAGGTGCAGTGTTTATCACACCCTTCCGCGATTTTCAAATAAGCAAAGTGCCCGCCTGTCGTCACCAGCCGCTTTGTCTCCGGCAGGGGCAGCGTGTCCACATCCCTGACTATAACAGAATGTTCCCCGGCAAGCGCCGCGTCCATCGCGTCCAGTATCTTATCGTAGGCAGTCGTGCCGAGCACCTCATCCACCTCAGGGATTTCATCTAATATCTCCTGCCTGTAACGCTGGGCAAGACACCCCGTCACGATAAGCGCTTTTGCGCTCCCTGCTTTCTTATACTCTGCCATCTCAAGAATATTCTGGATGCTCTCCTCTTTGGCGTCGTGGATGAAGCAGCATGTATTGACCACGATGATATCTGCCTCTGTCTCGTCGTCTGTCATCTCATAGCCTCTGGATGCCAGAAGGCCGAGCATGACCTCCGTATCCACAAGATTCTTGTCACATCCCAGAGAGATAAACAAGATTTTCATATCATTCCTCCCATCGTATATTCCAATTTTCATTTATTAAAAACTGACCTGTTCTATGCTCACCTGTGAAAAAGGCAGATACCACATGTGCATCTGCCCTGACCTTCTATTCCGCTTCTGCGTTTTCAGCCATGATCTTTAATTTCCCTTTGTTGAGCTCCTCGATAGCAACAGAGAGCGGCTTCTCCCCACCCTTTGCGCTGACCAGAGGAAGGTCTCCCGCGATAAGCTGTCTCGCGCGTTTTGAGGTCGCCATTACAATCGAATAGCGGCTGTTGACGATTTTGGACTCTCCCTCCTCGACGTCTTTGTTTACTACTTTCATCAAATCTGTATAAGACGGATGCAGCATGTTTAATCTTCTCCTTTCAATCTTTGCAAATCTTCTTTTATCTCTTTCATAAATGCTTTATTGCGAAAGCTCCTGTGGTGTTCTCCCTGAATGATCGTGTGCATCTTTTCCACACATTCATTCAGGTCATCGTTTACGATCAGATAATCGTAACTGTCCATACCCTCCGCCTCCTCACAGGCACGGTCAAGCCTCGACTTAATCACGTCCAAAGTCTCTGTTCCCCTGCCGACAAGACGGTTTTTAAGTTCTGTGGCATCTGGCGGAGTGACAAAGAGAAGAAGCGTATCCGGGAAGGCCTTTTTAACCTTAAGCGCGCCCTGAATCTCGATCTCAAGGATCACATCCCTGCCCTCGTCGAGCATCTTTTCCACATACTCCCGCGGAGTGCCATAGTAATTTTCCACATATCTAGCATACTCTATCAGTTCGCCTTTGGCAATCATTTTTTCAAATTCATCCTTTGATATGAAGAAATACTCCCTGCCGTGCTCCTCGCCTTCCCGCGGCGAACGGGTCGTCGCAGAGATGGACAGCGCGTATGTATCCGCGTATCTGGAAAGCAGTTCTTTCATCAGTGTTCCCTTCCCTGATCCTGAGAAACCGGATACCACAATTAAAATTCCTTTTCTGTTCATAACTCTCTCCCTTTGATTGATTTCTTTTAACTTTAACAGTTCAGCCGCAGCGCCTGCAGTTCAGCCTGCGCCGTTCCTCTTCACGCTCGCGGTCTCATGCGAGCATGAGCCGCTTTCGCATTTGACGCATGGCTGAACTGTTACTCAATGTTCTGTATCTGCTCTCTGATCTTCTCGATCTCTGTCTTGAGGCTGATGGCGCGGTCAGATATCTCGATGTCATTTGCCTTGGAAAGGATCGTGTTCGCCTCCCGGTTCATCTCCTGAGCGATAAAGTCCAGCTTGCGCCCGATGCCCTCTTTCTCCTCAAGTGTGCTTCTCATATGGCGGATATGGCTTCTTAACCGCACCACTTCCTCGTCTGTGCAGATCTTATCTGCAAAAAGGATCACTTCCGCCGCGATACGGCTTTCCTCGATCTGCGTATCCGCGAGAAGCTCCCTCATCTTATCCTCCAGCTTTGCGCGGTACTCCGTCACAATCTGCGGGGAACGCTCCTCAATAAAAACAATCTGTTCCTCCAAAATATTTAACTTTGCAAGAATATCCTCCTTTAAGCTCTCTCCCTCTGTCTTTCTTGTCTCCACGAATTGAGTGAATGCACCCTCCAGCGCCTCCTTAAGTCCGTTCCACAGCTCCTCTTCATCCTCGCTCTGCTCTTCCATGGCGAATACTTCCGGGTATCTGGATAAGGTAGAGATGCGGATATCATTTTCCAGACCGAACTCTTCTTCCATCTGTCTCAAATATTTCAGATACTCTGCTGCAATGGCGGAGTTGTACTTGACCGCGACCTGCTTCTGGGACAGATCCTCATATGTGATAAAGATGTCCACCTTTCCCCTGTTCGCATAAGATTTCAGCAGCGCTCTTATGGAAGTTTCAAAATAATTCAGCTTCTTCGGCATCCTGATATTCACATCAAGATAACGGTGGTTCACACTTTTTAATTCCACAGTAAATTTTCTTGCTTCTTTCTGGATCTCACATCTTCCGAATCCGGTCATGCTCTTTATCATGGTTTTCATCCTCTGTCAGTATTATATTTTTTAGCGCCTGCGGATTATCTCAAAATATATCCGCACTGCGGCTTTTATTATACCCCCTCAAGGCGAGGTGAGTCAACGCATTTACGCTTTCTTCCATTTTCCTTTTATGCTATACTTCTGGTAGCGCCGGTATGCAGGTTCACCCTGCGTACCGCGTCATGAAAAAGAGAACGGAGATCTATCAACTATGGCATTTGACGGAATCGTCGTGGCAAATCTTGTCCACGAATTAAAAGAAGAATTATTAAATGGAAGGATCGCGAAGATCGTACAATCCGAGGCGGACGAGCTTCTTCTGACAATAAAATCCCCCGCGGGGCAGAAGCGTCTCCTTATCTGTGCGGACGCCTCTCTTCCCCTTGTATATCTGACGGAAACGAATAAGACAGCGCCCATGACTGCGCCCAACTTCTGTATGCTTTTGCGCAAGCACATCAGCAACGGCCGGATCATTGACATTTCCCAGCCGAAGCTGGAGCGCATCATCCGCTTTACCATCGAACATTTAAACGAATTGGGCGACCTTTGCCGCAAGGTGCTCATCGTGGAGATCATGGGAAAACACAGCAATATTATTTTCTGCACCGAAGAGGGAAAGATCATCGACAGCATCAAGCATGTCTCCGCGCAGATCAGCTCTGTGCGCGAGGTGCTGCCCGGGAGGGAATATTTCATTCCGGATACCATGCACAAAGCCGACCCCCTTACTGTCCCAAAAGAGGATTTTTCCACCCTGCTGACCGGGAAACCCTCCCCTGTATCCAAGGCGCTCTATACCAGCTTTACAGGCATCAGTCCCGTCGTCGCGGAGGAGATCTGCCATCTCGCAGGACTGGATTCTTCGGTTCCGGCAAAAGAGTATTCCGAGGATATCCTCTGTCACCTGTATACCCAGTTTGAGCTTTTCCTGTCCGCAGTGAAGGAGAAATGCTTCTCTCCGGCTATTTATTACGACGGACGGGAGCCGAAGGAGTTTTCCTCTTTGCCGCTGACGCATTTTCCAAATTATACAAAGCAGGAGTTTTCTTCCATATCCGAAGTGCTGCGCACCTACTACTCAACCCGCAGCCAGCTTACCCGCATCCGCCAGAAGTCTGTTGATCTGCGCCATGTGGTGCAGACGGCTCTGGAGCGAAGCCGCAAGAAATATGATTTACAGCTTCGTCAGCTAAAGGATACGGAGAACCGGGAGAAATACAAAGTCTACGGCGAGCTTATCAACACCTACGGCTACAATGTATCAGAGGGCGCCAGACAGCTCGAGGCACTCAATTACTATACAAACGAGATGCTTACCATCCCGTTAGATCCCACCCAGACGCCGCAGGAGAACGCCCAGCGGTATTTTGCAAAATATAACAAGCAGAAACGAACCTTTGAGGCTCTGTCCGAACTGTGTAAGGAGACAAAGGACGACATTACTTATCTGGAATCCATCCAGACTGCTTTGGATATTGCCCTTACCGAGGATGATCTGGCCGGGATCAAAGAAGAGCTTACAGAGACAGGATATATCAAACGTAAGTTTACCCGCAAGAAAGTAAAGGTCAAGAATACGCCGCTGCACTACATTTCCAGTGACGGTTACCATATGTATGTGGGGAAAAATAATCTTCAGAACGATGAACTGACCTTTGACTTTGCCGTGGGAAACGACTGGTGGTTCCACGCAAAGCAGGCGCCCGGTTCCCATGTCATCGTAAAGACCAACGGGGAAGAACTGCCGGACCGGACATTCGAGGAGGCCGGGCGGCTGGCCGCCTACTACTCCAGTATGCGCGGCAGCGAAAAGGTAGAGATCGATTATGTAGAGAAAAAGCACGTAAAAAAACCAAAGGGAGGGAAACCGGGGTTCGTGGTGTACTATACCAATTACTCATTGGTGATCGACAGTGATATCAGCGGAATACAGGAAGTATAGCCGAATGTCTCAATACGGATGAACAGACGGCGGGGGTAAGGGTGTTCCTCACAGACCCGCTTTCGCTCGGGTCGCGGCGTAGCAGTGCGTAGTGCTGCAAAATACGCAGCCCAAGCGCTGACACCGCTTTACGGTCTGTTTCGGAACACCCTTACCCCCGCCGGATTCACCACGTATTGAGTACTCTGCCACTGAACTTCTCTGACAAAATCAGCAGTATGTAAATCAGAAAATTTTAACCTTAAAATAGGAGTTAGCGGTCTGCGATGTGGAAAGGAAAACAGATTATGGATATCAGGCATTTTTGCATGGAAAAAGGAACGGGGGAAGCGTTAATCTTACTGCATGGGAATGGGGAGGACAGCGGGCATTTTAAGTATCAGATGGAGGAATTCTCTTCTGATTACCGGGTCATTGCTCTTGATACAAGAGGGCACGGCAGGACGCCGAGGGGAGACGCGCCTTTTACAATCCGCCAGTTTGCAGAAGATCTGGCTGCATTCATGGATCGGCTGGATATTAACAGCGCGCACATCCTCGGATTCTCGGACGGGGCGAACATTGCCATGTGCTTTGCCGCAAAATATCCTCACCGTGTAAAGAAGCTCATCTTAAACGGCGGCAATCTGAATACCAAAGGCGTCAAAGCCTCCACCCAGATACCGATTGAGCTTGGTTACAGAATAGCGAAGCTTTTTTCCTCAAAGAGCGCTCAGGCAAAGAAAAACACGGAGATACTCAGCCTGATGATAAACCAACCGAATATCTCCGTTCAGGAATTACGGCAGATCACCGCAGAAACGCTTGTAATAGCAGGAACAAAAGATATGATCAAAGAAAAGCATACCCGCTTTATCGCGAATCATATCAAAAACTCGCGCCTGTGCTTTATCGACGGCGACCATTTCATAACCAGTAAAAATCCTGCGGCATTTAACCATGCCGTCAGCAAATTTTTGAAAATCAACATAGATTCTGCAAAAAGCCAACTATAAAAGAACCGTTCAAGTACAAAGAGGTGTCTCAGGTGAGCCGTAAAGCGGCGCCGGCACTTAGACCGCGTCTTTTGCGGTCTTATGTACCGCTGCGCCGCGTCCCGAGCACAAGTGTGCTCACATGGGATACCTCTTTTTGTTGCTTTTTGTTACTCATCGGTTCTTTTACAGTTGGCTTTTTAGGAAGTCTATCACTCTCCCGCTTTTCCAAGCAGGTAATCTACAAACTGCTGCGCTGTCCTCCCCGACAGTCCTCCGTGGGAGAGTTCCCATTTATTTGCCTCGAGGAGCAGTTCCTCCTCCGGCATATCCACGCCGCCTTTTTTCGCCAAGACACGCACGATCTCCTGAAACTCTTTCTTATCCGGCGAGCCGAAATAAATGGTCACGCCGAAGCGGGCCACGAGAGATAATTTTTCCTGCACCGTATCATTGGTGTGCAGCTCTTCATCCCTGTCCGCTTTATCGCGGAAGGTCTCGCGGATGAGATGGCGGCGGTTTGATGTGGCGTAGATAAGCACATTCTCCGGCTTACGCTCCAGACCGCCCTCGATCACTGCCTTGAGATATTTGTATTCGATCTCAAACTCTTCAAAGGAAAGGTCATCCATGTAGATGATGAACTTGTAATTGCGGTTCTTCACCTGTGCGATCACATCATTTAAGTCCTTGAACTGATGCTTATACACCTCGATCATCCGCAGTCCCTGATCGTAATACTGATTTAAGATTGCCTTGATGGACGAGGACTTCCCTGTCCCCGCGTCGCCGAAGAGAAGGCAGTTATTGGCGCGTCTTCCTTTTACAAACGCCTCTGTATTGTCGATCAGTTTTTTCTTGGCGATCTCATACCCAACCAGATCATCCAGATGCACATGCGCGATATTCGTAATCGGCACGATCTGCATGTCCCCGCCTTCCGGGTGCTCGATGCGGAACGCCTTATGAAGGCCCAGCTTCCCTACTCCGAACTCCTTATAGAACTGGGTCATCAGATGATGGAACTCTTCCACATCTGCCACATTCCCAAGTCTCTGTGCAAGACTGCAGATCCGGTCCCTTACGCGGCGGTTAAAAATCTTTCCCGCGCCGTCCGGCATCCGGTAATCCATAAGGATCTGGATGCAGCCTGCCTCAAGATCGCTCTCCAATTCACGAAAGTCGTAGTCAAATAATTCCTTAAAGACAGTAAAGTCATGTAAGGCAATCTCATTGATACTTCCTGACACCGGGCCTACGATCTCGCAGGACGTACTGTAGGCGTTCTCATCATTTACAAGAAGAAACGTCAGATACGTATGCCACAGATTCCCTTCAAAGCCATGCTCCACCGAAAACTCCAGCAGAGCGTTCACACATTCAAAAAGAAGACTCCTTAAATCTTCCTCATTATAGTACTCGTTCCCGTGATTCTCCATAAGAAATGTCATATCACTTAAGATATGGCCGTACTCCATGTTCTTATACAGCATCAGTTCATTGGTCCGCATATTTTCACTCCTGTCTCCTCTATTTTCCTATGTCACTTTCATATTTGCCGTTTCAATAGTTGCCCAAGATCTTTAGATTCGTAGTCTCTTCTCTTAAACCCCGGATGGCGTTTTTTACTGCCGGATCCTCGAGATTACCGTCAAAATCCACGAAGAAGCAATACTCCCACGGTCTTCCTTTAATGGGACGCGACTCAATCTTAGACATATTCAGATCATTATAAATGAAATGTGAGAGAATACCGTACAGAGAACCACTCTGATGCGGCAGTTCAAAACGGATGCTGATCTTCGAAGCTTCTTTTAAAAATATTTTCTGGTTTGTCACCACGATAAACCGCGTGGAGTTATCTGTATCATCGTTGATCTCGTCCACCAGCACGGAAAGGCCGTGCACCTTTGCCGCGTAAGCTCCGCACACCGCCGCCTGTGAGATATCCTGCTCCTTTAACACCTTTTTTGCGGCGATAGCTGTATTTACCACGCTGATCCTCTGCCAGTCAGAATGGTCGTCAAGAAAACGGGTCGTCTGCATCAGCGCTTCCGCCTTTGAATAGACCTTTTTAATATCTGATAATTTTGCTCCCGGCAGACCGGACAGTGTATGTACAATAGGCAGGATGGTCTCTGCCACGATATAATTCTCAAACTCGTCCAGCAGGTCGTACATCTCGATGACCGGACCCGCAGTGGAGTTCTCGATAGGCAGCACCGCATAGTCCGCCGAGCCTTCCTCGATGGCCTCCATGGCGTCACGGAAGGTCCGAACATGGAAATTATTCACGTCCTCACCGAAGAACTGCTGCATGGCCGCCTGACTGTACGCCCCTTCCGTCCCCTGAAATACGACGCGGGCATTCTTCTTATCCAGATCGTCAATGCGGATGAACGGCAGCCTTCCCAGCGCCCCGGCTTCTACAAGCTGCTGATACTGCAGCTTCCTGCTCATGGACATAAGCTGCTGGTACAACTCCTGTATCCCCTTCTTATTAAAATCACCGCTCACCTTGGACGCCACATCAGCTAATTTGTCCTTTTCTCTCTGGCGGTCGAACACCTTTCTTCCCGCGTTTACTTTATATTCTCCGACCGCGCCGCAGACCTCCATCCTCTTTTCGTAGAGCTCTGCGATCCGATCGTCAATCTCGTCAAGTTTCTCTCTGAGTTCTTCCAGTGTTGCCATTTCATTTCTCCCTTCCTCGCACTAACGTCCATTATATTACATTTCCAGAGCAAAAGCTACTTTTTGTTATAAACAAATATTCTGATACAATTGACAAATATTTTTATTGAATTATAATGATCATACGACGAATTATTCTGTTCCCCTCAACAGACTATTCTGTATCACCCGTATTGATTGAATCAATCATTTGTTTTCACCCCCTGCATTTTCATACGTAAGAAAGAAGGTGACCGTTATAGTTGACAAAAACAGGAAAAAAATAGGAGAATTTGATGAAACAATCATTCAGTTCCTAAACCTGAAAATACCTGTCGGT
>DWYT01000095.1 GCA_019118545.1 Candidatus Mediterraneibacter merdavium
CCTCCTTTGTGCGGCGTTCAGAAAAACAACTGAACAATAGATGAATCTAAGGTTAGCGGGTTGCGTTCATCATCGGGTAAGCGTTCCGAAAGGGAACTTCCGAAAATGAGAAGCCTAAGCGGCATGAATACTGGATGGCAAGAGCGCCGTCCGTATCAGTGAAGAAAGAATAGCATAAAAAGTGCCGGAAAACAATCCGGCAGAATACACAAAACATATGTGCCTTTAGAATACGGATTGGTCAGGGCAATTCCCAGTCGCAGAGGCATATATCCCTCACAGACGTGTTTTCACTCGGGACGTGGCGCAGCGGTACATAGGCTCACAAAGAACGCGAGCCAAGTACCGGCGCCGCTTTACGGTCTGCTCAGGATATATGCCTCTTAAATTGTCCCTATCTCCGCAACAAATCGCGATAAGAAATTTTCGACATCGGAGCACGTTTTCTTTCTTATGGTGCTTTTATCTCTAGCTGCGCCAAACGATGTTTCAATTCTTCGATTTGTTTATTCTGTGCATCGATCGTTCCTTTCTGCTCTGCAATCGTCTCTTTCTGAGCATCGATCTCGTCCTTCATATCATCGATCATATACTGCACGGTATTCCTGTCCAGTTCCCGTAATTCCTCTGAGAACATTTGCATCACCCTCTCTGTGTTCCTGCACAGCTCGTAGATTTCTTTGTAATACTTCTCAAACTGCGGGTACTCCTGAATCAGTCTCGCGATCTTCTCCGGCTCGTCCACGCTGAGAAATGTAAGCCATGCTTCCAGCTTGTTCCTGATACCATTATTGTGCAAAATGCCATGGAAGTTGTCAAGGGAAATGAAAACATATTCCTGCAAAAGATCAATCTCAATCCCCGTATCTGACCTCTGGGCGAAGCGGTGCATATAGTTCGCCGGAAAATCATGAAATTCCTTTGGACTTTTCTCGTACAGGATAATCGTATATACTTTCTTGATCTCCCTGTAGCTAAAGCGCTTCTCCTGCTTTTCCAGATCTTCCCTGACCCGCCGGTACTGTCTTAAGAGCAGATCGGATGAATAACAGGCTGCCCTCTGTCCGGGGAAATAATATCCTGCCTTCTGTACTTCCAAATTGGCGATGCTGTGGTCTTCCAGTTCCACCACCACATCCATCACGATCAAGGACTGCTCGTCTCCCAGCCTTGGCGATTCCAGCGGGAGTACTTTTAGAATCTTCACTTTCTGCTTTAAGATGAGGGAGAGAAGCTCCTCCACACGCTCCGGTGTGGTGTTGGGATCGAGGATCTCCTTAAAGAACGTATCATAGAGGATACGCACACCCCTCTGCCCGCTGCAGTAGTCCAGAAACAACTCCTGCTGTTCCCGATTCCACCCTTGCCAGACTTTCATAAGTCGGTCATTTCCGGTGATCTCCTTTCGTACTTCTTCCCTTGTACGTATCATAGGGAAATACTTTTGTAATACATTTGCCATACACAGTTTCCTCCTTTGTGCGGCGTCCGCTAAAATAATCGGACATAGATGAATCTAAGGTTAGTAGGTTGCGTTCATCATCGGGTAAGCGTTCCGAAAGGGAACTTCCGAAAATGAGAAGCCTAAGCGGCATGAATACAGGGCGGCAAGAGCGCCGTCCGTATCAGTGAAGAAAGAATAGCATAAAAAGCGCCGGAAAACAATCCGGCAAAATAAACGAAACATATGTGCTGTTCCTGAAATTCGAGTTTATCAGGAATGCAAGATATAACCGCAAAGCAACATTTATCTAAGACATATTCTGCGGGGTATGTCGACAGCTTCGGCTCCGCTCCACAAAATGGAAAAACTGAAAGCTGCGATCACGCTAAGATCAAATTTTGCATCGGGCAACTCGGCTTTGCCTCAACAATCCCGATGCAAAATTTAACGCATGCTCCCAGCTTTTAACTTTTTCTGCATTTTGTTCCGAAGTCGCCTTATCTGCCGACACACCCTCGCAGAAGCCTTTTCGAGAAAACCGTGGCGGAATTATCCTTTCCCATAACAACCCGAATCGAATCAAGAAGTACATATCAAGAGGATAACATTTCCTCATTTTGATGCACTTTCTGACTTCGACACGCCCTTCACACGGCGAATCGTCCCGGAGATAGAAAAACCGCGAAGCAACATATATCCTGAACAGACCGTAAAACGGCGTCGGCACTTGGCTCACGTCTTTTGTGAGCCTATGTACCGTTACGCCGTGTCCCGAGTGAAAACGTGTCTGTGAGGGATATATGCCGTGCCGCGGTCCTATTCTATCTTCTCGTCATATCCGAATCTAGCGCAGCGGATATTTCTCCGTGAGTTCAGCCGCCAGTTTCTTAGCAGTCTCCACATTCTCCTCGCTCTCAATGACCATGGCGATGATCTCTGCGATCTTATCCATGTCATCCTCCTTCATACCGCGCGTTGTGACTGCAGGTGTACCCAGTCTCACGCCGCTTGTCACAAACGGGGAACGGGGATCATTGGGGATCGTGTTCTTATTACAGGTAATATGGGCGTCGTCAAGCCGTTTCTCAAGCTCTTTTCCGCTGACATCTTTCTCTGTCAGATCGACCAGCATCAGATGATTATCCGTCCCGCCGGATACGATCTTAACGCCGCGTTTCTGCAGACCCTCACAGAGTGCTTTTGCGTTCTTGATGATCTGCTCCTGATACTCCTTGAACTCCGGCTGAAGCGCCTCTTTGAAGCAGACAGCCTTCGCCGCGATCACGTGCATGAGCGGCCCGCCCTGTATCCCGGGGAATATGGCCTTATTAAAATTAAACTTCTCATTGACTTCATTGCTTGAGAGGATCATTCCGCCTCTGGGGCCTCTCAACGTTTTGTGTGTGGTCGTTGTCGTCACATGCGCATAGGGAATCGGACTCGGGTGCAGTCCTGCCGCCACCAGTCCCGCAATGTGCGCCATATCTACCATAAGATATGCGCCGACTTCGTCCGCAATCTCACGGAAACGCTTAAAGTCAATAGTTCTTGCATAAGCGCTTGCGCCCGCAATGATGAGCTTGGGTTTACACTCTTTTGCAATCTCAAGAACATTATCGTAATCAATCACGCCCTCGTCATTGACGCCATAAGGAACAATGTTAAAATATTTCCCGGACATATTGACCGGTGAGCCGTGGGTCAGATGCCCGCCGTGATCAAGGTTCATACCCATCACAGTATCGCCGGGCGTCAGCATGGCGAAAAAGACCGCCATATTAGCCTGTGCCCCGGAATGCGGCTGTACATTTACATATTCGCACCCGAAAAGCTCCTTTGCCCGCTCTCTTGCCAGATCCTCCGCCACATCGACACATTGACATCCGCCATAATATCTCTTGCCCGGATAACCTTCCGCGTATTTGTTTGTAAGCGGACTTCCCATGGCTGCCATCACTGCCTTGCTCACCCAGTTCTCCGACGCGATCAGCTCGATGTGGGAATTCTGTCTCTCCATCTCTGAGATGATCACATCTGCGATCTGCGGGTCTGCGTTCCTGATTTCGTCAAAGTCGTACATATCCTTATCCTCCATTTTTCTGCGGCAGAACAGCCAGAAAACTAAACCTTCTCCCGCTCTCTTCTCCCGCCTTGCACCGACTCATCCATTTCTCCATACAATCGAAATCCCCTATGTGCCGCTGCATGGCTTCGCTTTATCAAACAGTATACCACAGCCATACCCCATCGTCTATGCACTCTTTTCCTTCTTTAAATAGGGGAGTTTTACGCCGGGGTTTTTACGTAAATTCTTTCTTAAAGGATAATCCGTATCCGGTACTTTTCCAGCCAGTAGTTGATCTGGAGCATATACGCCAGCATCTGCGGCCCGGCCATAAGCTGGCCATACCATGGACGGCCATAATCAGAAGGCGTCGCCAGAAATCGTCTCAGCTTCTCTTCATCAATCAGGCTGCGAACCGGAGCGGCGGGATCAGACATAACCTCGAACAGCATTTCACCGAGGCGCTTCTCGTATTCCGGATGGTAGGTTTTCGGATAAGGACTTTTCTTCCGAAAGAGCACTTCATCCGGAAGCTTGCCTCTTCCTGCATAGCGCAGCAGTCCTTTCACAAGACCGTCCGGGCACTTCATCTCCCACGGGACATTCCACACATATTCTACGATGCGGTGATCCGCCAGCGGAACTCTTGCTTCCAGTCCCGAGTACATGCTCGTGCGGTCCATCCGGTCAAGGAGGGTTGCCATGAACCATTTCAGGTTCAGGTAAGCGATCTCTCTGCGGCGCTGCTCTTCCGGGGTATCCTCGCTGCACACAGGGGTCTCCCGCACGGTTCTCTCATACGCCGCCGACGCATACTCCTGCATAGGAAGCTCCCGGATCAGCTCACTTTTAAGCAGCGCCTGTCTTGCCTCCATGTCGTCAGACCATGGAAATGCCGCTGTCTCGAACATTTCCTTCCTGTGAAACCACGGGTATCCTCCGAAGATTTCATCCGCACATTCTCCTGTCAGGGTAACCTTATTGTATGCCACCACCTTTGAACAGAAGTAGAGCATCGATGATTCTACATCCGCCATGCACGGCAGGTCTCTTGCGTCCACCGCCCGGAAAAGATATTCGATCAACTCTGTGTTGTCACATTCCAGATAATGATGGTTTGTTCCGCAGTAGTCCGCCATTTTGTCTACCCACGGCCTGTCTTGGCTGGGTTGGAAAGAATTTGCCCGGAAATACTTCTGGTTTCCCTCAAAGTCAAAGGAAAATGTATTGAGAATCTTCCCCTGCTTCTTAAGCTCCGCAGCGCAGATTGCCGTGACAAGGCTGCTGTCCACTCCGCCGGAGAGGAAGGTGCTGATCGGAATATCCGAGAGCATCTGCTTTTTCACGGCATCCTCCACAAGCCACCCCGTCTTTTCTACTGTTTTTTCAAAGCTATCCCCATGAGGACGGCTTTCCAGCTCCCAGTAGCAGACGTCCTTCACGGATTTTTCTCTGCACACGAGATAATGGCCCGGAAGTACCTCTGATATCCCCCGGAACACACCTTTTCCGTATGTCTTTGCAGGGCCAAGGGCAAATATCTCGCAAAGTCCTTCTCTGTCGATCGTCGGATGTACGCCCGGAAAAGCGAAGATGCCTTTCAGTTCGGACGCAAAAATCAGTGCTTCCTCCTGACGGGTGTAGAACAGCGGCTTCACACCGAGTCTGTCCCGGAACAGGTACAGTGTTTCTTCCAAAGCGTCCCACAGCGCGATGGCAAAGATCCCGTTTAGCTCTCTTACATACTCTTCCCCATGATAGAGATATCCCTGCAGAATCACCTCTGTGTCACTGTCCGATTCGAACACCGCGCCCTCCCGCTCCAGCTCTCTGCGAAGCTGCGGCATATTGTAGATCTCCCCATTAAAAGAGACCGTACAGGTTCTTCCCTCTACGGTCCTCGTCATAGGCTGACGGCCCCTGTTAAGATCAATGATCGACAGCCGCACATGGGCAAGTCCGCAGTGATCGTCAAGGCTGATCCCTTCTTCATCCGGCCCCCGGCGCTTCTGTGCACGGTTCATCTCCTCCAGAATGTGGTTCCACCGTTCTTTTTCCTGCGTATAGTTGTGTCTGCTGCTGTAAAATCCCGCAATTCCGCACATAGCTCCTTCTCCTTTTCAACATCTGCTGCCGTCCGGTCACTGGATGACCGGCTGATACTGTCTGCCCTCCAGCGCCGCCTCCGCTGCCGGGATTAAAAACTCCGTCCTCGCAGTCATGGAATTAGGCTTTTTCGTGGGATCATCCTGCCCGAAGGGAACAAAATAAATGTGCTTCGCATTGATCAGAAGTCCGATATTTTTCATATTCATCCCAAGCGCGTCATTGGTGGATATGGATATGAGCAGAGGCTTTTCATTCCGCAGATGTGCCTTTGCCGCCATAAGAACAGGCGAATCCGTGATGCCATTGGCCAGCTTTGCCGCAGTATTGCCAGTGCAGGGAAGGATGATCAGAAGATCCAGCAGGCTTTTCGGCCCAATCGGTTCCGCCTGACCGATTGTCAGCAGAGGGGATGCTCCGGTGATCTCTTCTGCCTCCCTCATAAAATCTTCCGTCCTGCCAAAACGGCTGTCTGTAGTCTGAGCTGCATTTGAAAACACTGTTACGATCTTGGCCCCCTCCTCCTTGAGTTTTCTAAGCTGTACAAATGCTTTCTCATAAGTACAGAACGAACCTGTAAGCGCTACGCCAATCCTTTTCCCTTTTAGCTTCATAAATACAGTTACCCCTTCTATACTGTGACAGATTCAGTGCGCTTCTATGCGTTTCTCAATAAAATCCGCAAGGATCTTGGCAGAAGAGCAGGGCGAATATCTTCCGGGCAGCCCGGGGAGAAGAACAGCATTTACACCCAGCGCCTCCGCAGTCCTGTAATCCACGCCGCCCGGCGCTGACGCGATATCAAGTATCCATGCCCTTTTCCCAACATGCCGGAGCCTCTCTTCCGTCAGGAGCAGCTCAGGTGCCGTGTTAAAAATAAAATCAGTGCCCTCCACTGCCGCCGCCAGCTCCTCCAAGGACACAATCCCGTCCGCCGAGACAAAAGCATTTGCAGCTTTCACTCTGTCTTTCTCTAAAACAAGCACCTGACAGGAAAAAGCCGTCAAAAGCCGTGCCAGCGCACTGCCGCACCTGCCATATCCGAGAACCAGACATCTGCTCTTCGTCAGATTAACAGGACTTCTTATGATCGCCTCAGCTACCGCTCCTTCCGCCGCAGCGACGGCATTCCTGCAGGCCACCTCTTCCTCCCGCATCATATCATATACTCTGAGGCCCTTTCGCTCTGCATATTCCCTCACATCCTCGGGGATATTTCCCGCAAAAATCTGCGCCTGTCCCGGCAGCTTTTTAAAAAGCGTCTCAATATTCATATCCGCAGCTTCATACGACCCCGTGATTCTGCCCGACCGCAAAAATGGTACGGGACACACTGCTGCATCCGCCTGTTCCAGAGCCTCCGCCAATGCTGTTGTCTCCCGTATCCTCTCTCCATGAACATTTTCACAGAGTCCGCACACCGCCACGTCATATCCTCTCGCCGCAAGGATCTGCGCCAGATACACCTGTCTTTTGTCGCCGCCAATCACCGCGATCTTATAAGAATCTGCCCTCAATCTGTCTTTTTCCTTTTTTCTTCATTGTATGCACAAAAAATAATTCGGTTCAGCAAAAACAATTTCCCAGTGCGCTCGGAAGGCAGCACAGCGGAGCCTCTGCGGCTCCTACGCGATTCTTTCCAGACGAGGACTATTTGATGGATTGTCCGCCATGATCCATGCTTAAATATCTGGCCCACGCCGCCAGTCCGGCACCGTGCATGAACTCTCCTTCTGCCACCAGTCGCTTGAACTCTTTTCGTGTGACCGCTTCCATGCGGATGATCTCTCCGGGTTCTCTGTCCGCGTCTTTCGCTCCCCCGCACTCCGCAGCGAAGAGCCAGATCTTCTCATTGGTCGAGCCGAAGGACGGGTAAAACGCGCCCAGAGAATGAAGCTTTCTTACTGTGTATCCGGTCTCTTCCTTTAATTCGCGCTCCGCAGCCTGCTCCGGCGTTTCCCCCGGATCAACGAAGCCGCCCGGCAGTTCCCACTGCCATGCGCGCACGGGATAACGGTACTGTCTCTGCAGGAGCACTTTATCGCCACACAGGGGAAGGACGCTCACGCCCTCCCGGATCTCCAGATAATCATAAGGCTGTTCGTGACCGTTTACCCTCACCTGATCCTCCACGACCGTAAAGCGCCCCACTTTAATTTTTTCTGATCTTAATGTCTCAAATGGATTGGTCTGTTCCATTTTGCTGTCTCTCCTTTCATCTCCGCTGATCCTTTTTTCGGCGTTATGAATATACTCAGGACAACCGATTCTCCAGCGGTGTCAATATACTCAGAACGGCAGACGTTTCTCCGTCTGCCGTCCTGCTATTTTTTTATACCAGACCCGCCGCGCCGATCATACCGGCGTCATTGCCCAGCACTGCCGCCTCGATCTCCGGCACGTCATTCTTCTCCCCGCCGAAGCACTCTTCCTGCACGATCCTGCGAAGTGGTGCAAGAAGCGTCTCTCCCTGAGCGGAGATCCCGCCGCCCAGCAGCACGAGCTGCGGTCGGAAGATATTAACGATGTTGGCGATCCCAAGGCCGAGTCTTCTGATGTAAGTGTCTCTGACTGCCTGCATGACCGGATCTCCCTGCGCTGCACGGCCGAAGATCTCCTCCGGCTCCAGATCTTTTCCGGAAGCGCGGCGGGCGTCTCTTTTGAGCGCGGCCGCAGATGCGTACGCCTCCAGACAGCCTTTGCGCCCACAGGTGCAGGGTTCGCCGTTTTCCACAATAACCATATGTCCCAGTTCGCTGCCCCCGGCTCCTTTTCCGGCGTAGATATCTCCATCCATGATGATCCCGCCGCCGACGCCGGTGCCCAGTGTGATCATGATGACGTCTGTGCAGTCTTTTCCCGCTCCCGCAAGCGCCTCGCCGAGAGCCGCACAGTCCGCGTCATTGGCAACCGATACCGGGATCGGAAGATAGGCTCCGATCATCTGCGCCAGCGGAACTTCCTCCCAGCGGATGTTGTTGGAATAACGGACGATCCCGTTTCTGCGGTCTATGGTTCCCGGCATGCCGATCCCCACGCCCACGCACTGATCCATCACGATCCCATTCTTATCCAGCAATTCCAGCGCCGCTTCCGCGATGGAACGGACCACTTCTTCCGGAGCGCGCTCTGCCTCTGTAGGGATACTCATGGTGTCGATCAGTTTCTGGTGTACGTCCACCAGACCGATCTTCGTATTGGTTCCGCCGATATCAATCCCGATCCGCACCGGAGCCGCTTTATCTCTGATCGTAGTGATCAGGACATCGCACGTTCCTTCGATCACATATTTTCCGGTTCCCGCCGGAAGGAAGAGACTGTCTCCTTTTTCATAGGAAACGCAGAGATCGTCACGCTCTTTTGCCCCCTCGTTTTCATCTGTACAGGAGACAGTTCCCTCGCCGTCAAGGAAGAGAAGACTGACAAAGGATTCCTCCGACACATATCCTTCCATCCTGCGCATCATGTGTCCGTCCATGTTCAGCTTGTCCACGGTGAAGTAATCGCAGTCCGCCACATGAGGATAGCTGCTCCTGCTCTTCACGAGCGGTACGCGGTTCGTGACAGCGAGCGCTTTTTCGATATGCAGATCGCGCTTCTTCCCGTCCTTTCCCACTCTTCCGTAATCATAGACGCGGTAAGTCAGGTTGGAGTTCTGCTGGATCTCCGCGATCAGGATGTCCTTTCCAATGGCGTGGATGGTTCCGGATTCAATGAACAGCACATCCCCCTTTTGTACAGGCACCGCGTTCAGCACCTCGAGCAGGGTATCTTCCTCGATCCTTTTCGCAAATTCTTCCTTGCTGATCTCCTGCTTGAAGCCGTAATAGAGAAACGCGTCCTTTCCCGCGTCCATCACATACCACATCTCAGTCTTGCCGTACTGCCCTTCATTCTTGAGCGCATAACGGTTGTCCGGATGAACCTGTATGGAGAGATCATTCTTGGCGTCAATGAATTTGATGAGGATAGGAAAATCCCGGAATCTCCGGCAGTTCGTCCCCAACACTTCCTTGCCTGCCTCCTCAATGTACTGCTCCAGTGTCTTGCCCGCATATTGCCCGTTCGCAAGTGTGGAGGGGCCGTCCGGATGACAGGAAAGCTCCCAAGATTCCGCAAGGATATCTCCGTCATATTCTTTTCCGTATTCCTCCACAAGGCGGTGCCCGCCCCAGATATAATCTTTATAGCTTGGTCTTAATTTCAGAACACTCATAGCCGTCTCCTTTTTCAAATAATCTCCGTATGTAATCCGATCGCTCCGCTGTTGCAGAACCGCCCTTATCAAAGCCGCGTCCCGTTGTCCCTGATCACATCTTTGTACCAGTACGCGGAATCTTTGAGGATCCGCTCCTGCGTCTCAAAGTCCACATAGACCATGCCGAACCGCTCGGCGTATCCTTTTTCCCACTCAAAGTTATCAAGAAGCGACCACTGGAAATATCCCCGCAGGTCGATCTCCGCTGCCGCCCGCTTCAGTTCCCCCAAATACCTTGCCAGAAAATCGATCCGGTTCGGATCATGAACCTTTCCGTCCAAGGATACGGTATCATGGCATGCCATGCCGTTCTCTGTGATATAGAGCGGCTTATGATATCTCTCATACAGGAACTTCGGTCCCCAGTACAGACACGCAGGAGTCACCGGCCAGTCCACCGCTGTTTTCGCGTATCCCGGCGCCCGCCGCACTTCCTCCGCCCGTCCGTCCGCTCCCATGCAAAATGCCCGTCCGTTGTAGATGTTCTGCCCGTAGATATCAATAGGCTCGGAGATGAGCCGCATGTCTTCCTCTGTGATCTTTGGCAGATACTTCTCATACCGGATCAGTCCCTCCTCCGGATAATGCCCCAGCAGAACCGGATCCGACCACCACGCCACATTCCACGTCCAGTCAGCGTCATCCTCCGGCATGGCGAAATATTTCTGCCGCGCGGCCTCGATATCTTCCGGACGGTCGGATGCCGGATAGATGATCCCGCTGGTAGGCGCATAGCCGATGGTCAGCGGCTGTTTCCCGTACTGCCTTAGCATCTGCACAGCTCTTCCGTGAGCGCGCAGGGCATTGTGCGCCATCTCAAACGTATCTCTTAAGGGGCAGCGAAGTCCCGGCGCATGGACGCCTGTGAGGAATCCAAGTCCTACAAAGCACTGAGGTTCATTGAGCGTAAAGAAATGCCTTACCCTGTCGCTGAACCGCTCCGCAATAAGGCGGGCATATTCCCCGAACCACTCCGCCATATCCCTGTTCATCCAGCCGCCCCTTTTATAGAGTTCATAAGGCAGTTCCCAATGATACAACGTGATATAAGGCTCGATTCCATTTTCCAGAAGCACATCGATCAGATCACTGTAGAACTGTATCCCCTCTTCGTTTGTTCTTCCGGTTCCTTCCGGAAGCACACGGGACCAGTCAATAGAAAACCGGTAGGCTTTGAGACCGATCTCCTTCATGATCTGCACGTCCTCACGAAAACGGTGATAGTGATCGCATGCGGTCTCTCCTGTATGGCCGCCGTAAACCTTACCCGGCTCTTTTGTATACACATCCCAGACGTGCATCCCTTTTCCTGTGCCCCGGACGCCGCCCTCGATCTGATAAGAACTGGTTGCCGCGCCCCAGACAAAATCTTTAGAAAATCCCATGTGTAAGTCCTCCTGTATCTCACAACCTGCTTATTCCATCTCACAGCAGCCTCGCCCATTCTTCCGGTAAATCACTCCGCCAGCGCATTCACTGCCGCTGTGAGAGCATCCAGCTTCTCCTGCGCGTCTTTATCGTCTGAGCCTTTTACCCCGATATAGAACTTGATCTTAGGCTCTGTTCCTGACGGACGGATGCAGCACCACGCGTCGTCTTCCAGATCAAAATAAAGGACATTGGATCTAGGAAGGCCGGTCGGCGCTTCCGCTCCTGTCAGGCAGTCTTTTGCAACATCTTCTTTATAATCCCGGAATTTCAGCACCTTCATATCCCCTACCGTCTCCGGCACATTGGCGCGGATCTGTTCCATCATGGACTGGATCTTCTTCGCGCCCTCCTGTCCTTTGAGAGTCACAGTACAGAGATTCTCCTTATAATAGCCGTATTTCTCAAAGAGCTTCTCCATCTGGTCGCAGAGGGTGATGCCCTGATGTCTGCAGTACGCCGCCACCTCGCAGAGTGCCATCACTGCCACGACAGCGTCCTTGTCTCTTGCATGGGTTCCTACCAGACAGCCGTAGCTTTCCTCATAGCCGAACACATACTCATGATCCTGATTCTGCTCAAAGAATTTGATCTGCTCTCCAATGTATTTGAATCCGGTCAGCGTCTCAATAAGGGTCATGCCGTACTCTCCCGCGATGGGTTTCGCCATCTTTCCGGATACGATCGTTGTCACCACTGCTCCGTTTTCCGGCAGTGTTCCCAGAGCCTTCCTCTGAGAAAGGATGTATTCGAGAATGAGCATGCCGGACATATTTCCCGTAAAGCTCATGTACTCCCCGCTCTTTGTATCTTTCGCGTAGACGCCGAGACGGTCCGCGTCCGGATCTGTGGCAAGGACGATGTCCGCGTCCACTTCTTTCGCCAGATCCAGCGCCAGCTTGAATGCGTTCTTGTCCTCCGGGTTCGGATAGGACACCGTGGGGAAATCTCCGTCCGGAAGCTCCTGCTCTTTCACCACATAGACCTTTTCAAATCCAAGCTCCTTTAAGATGCGGCGCACCGGAAGATTGCCCGTGCCGTGAAGCGGCGTATAGACGATCTTCAAGTTCTGCGCCTCTTCCCGGATGATCTCTGGATGGATGGCAAGGGATTTTAGCGCCGCGATATAGCGGTCGTCGATCTCAGATCCGATCACTTCATACAGGCCGGCTTTTTCCGCATCTTCCCGGCTCATGGTCTTCACCGCAGCATAATCGGTCACCGCGTTGACCTCCCCGATGATCTGCTCGTCTTTGGGATATGTGATCTGGGCGCCGTCTTCCCAGTATACCTTGTAGCCGTTGTACTCCGGCGGATTGTGGCTTGCCGTGACCACGATCCCTGCCGTACAGCCAAGCTCTCTTAACGCAAAAGAAAGCATGGGCGTGGGGCGAAGGGAAGGGAAGATATAGGTTTTGATTCCGTTTGCCGCCAGACACAGCGCCGCTTCCTCCGCAAATTCCGGAGACATGTTTCTGGAATCATAGGCGATGGCAACGCCCTTCTCCTGCGCGTTTTCTTTGCGGATGAAGTTCGCCAGTCCCTGAGTCGCCTTTCTTACTGTATAGATGTTCATGCGGTTCGTGCCCGCGCCGATGATCCCCCGCAGTCCGCCCGTACCGAACTCCAGATCCCGGTAGAATCTTTCCTCGATTTCTTTTTCATCGCATGCGATGCTTTTCAGCTCGTCTTTTACCGCATTGTCAAAATACGGATTTGCCAGCCATTCCTCATATCGTTTCTTTGCATCCATTCTGTTCTTCCTCCTTATCCTTTTTGAGATTTTGCAACAGTTCTATGCTATGATCAGAGCCATCAGATAGAAGGACTCTGCTTCTTCCCATTCATCGGGGAGCACCTTGATCTCCACTGTATGCCGCCCCCGCTCTCCGTGGTGCAGCACACGCTCCAGATACAGGCAGTCGCCCCAGTCCTCGTCAAAATTCCCGTCCAGCAGGATCGGGTTCTCGTCTGCTCCGTCCAGTATCAGTTCTGCTCTTCTTGCCGGGCGCCGGACTGTTTTCCGGTACTGAACGGCAATGCAGGAAGCCTCCACCTCGAACAGGATACGATCTCCCGCCTTCTTTCCGATCCAACCGTTCTTAAAATGATCCAGATGTCCGGTCTTCTCCCTTGTATCCGCCCGAAAGCCGTCCAACTGCGGAGAAATCTCCCGGATCGTCAGCCTTCCGGAATGTTCATATGCGTTTTCCGTCATGGCAGGCGGCAGGATCTCCTGCGGCTCATCCTCCCACATATGCGCTCTCACCTGTTCCAGATATGCCGCGACCTCCTCCGCCACAAGGCGATGCCCTTTATCGTTGGGATGAAGTCCGTCGGGTGTGAGCTCTTGGCGCGTGAATTCTCCGGCTTTCATCCTATGCCAAAGCGTATCCCGGATACTTACATGGGGAAGCTGATACCAGCCGCCCACCTGATTGTGATACTCCTGCGCGTTCTTCCCGGTGTCATAATATACATTATTTAAAAGCAGCACCGCCGGATGCGACGGCCAGCAAAGGATTTTGCGGATCAACCCTTCATACGTCTCCTGAAAGAATTGCTCCGGTTCATCATTGACCGAAAAATCCACTACCACAAAATCCGGCTGGTACATAAGCAGATCGGATACCGCCCGGGCGACGCCATAGTGGGAGGTCGTCCCGCCGATGCCTCCGTTTACATAGTGAAGCCGCGCACTGGGAAATGTCTCCTGCCACCAGCGAAATACCCGGTACGCATAACCGTTTTCATGCTTTGTCGCCAGACTGTCCTGAGTGATAGAACCCCCGAAGAATCCCAGCGTCAGTTCTTCTCCCGCCTGCGCCCTGCGCATACAGTCTTTCAGCCTTTTATGATTGACTCTCTCCATCCGTCGTCCCCGCCTTCCTTTCTCCACATTTCTGCTGATATCACCACTCGATATCCAGTCCCTCAATGTATGCTGACAGTTCTTTCGCCATCTCTTCCGCCTCGGGAATCCTCAGATGTCCCGGCGTTCCACAGCCGTTTCGGCGAAACAAAAAATGCCGGATTTTCTTATCGCCCATGTCCTGACACACTTCCTCGATGGAATCATCACACTGCTTTGCGTGTTCCAAGAGAGTCGTAATACACACGATCCACGCATAGGGATATTGTCTGCGGATTTTTCTTAAAAATTTGCCGTATCCTTCCCTCCACGCTTCTGCCCGGGGCCCATTGTACTCCTCTCTCATGTAATCCTGCGGATGGGCGTCGTTCTGCCCTGCCGCCACGATGACAATATGCGGGGTATAATTTCTGAAATCCCACTCTGTCATCCCGCCAAGCGCGGGTTGATAATGCACCTTGTCCCACACACTCTCCATGCCCAGCGCCTGCGGCTGATTGAACCATCCTGTCCCGTCAAGGAGAGCGATGCCGCCCTGAGCAATGTCATGAATCTCGGCTCCCAGCTTTCTGGCAGTCATCCACGCATAGGAGTACCAACTGTTAGAGTATTCTCCGTTATGCTCCGGATCTGCCCTGCCCGTATACTCCACTGCCTCGGAGACCTCCCCTGCTGAGACGGAATCTCCGTACACCTCGATCCTTCGACCCGGCCGTTTGGGCGGCTCCAGAATCCGGGCGCCATCCTCAATTTCAAATCCGAGAACTGCCATCTCATGACAACAGTCCTGCCGTTTAAAGAGCAGTACCTCATGTACACCACGCTGACTTTCGCTTCTGTCTGCATCTGCCGTCTCTGATCCTGCCGGGATCAAGGGAATCTCCAATACTGCTTCTCCCACATCCGGCAGGCGCATCTTTGTCTGGATGCCGTCCGCGATACAACCCACATAGTTCTCCCAGTAGACTCTTTTATTTCTCACATGTACTTTCAGAAGATGCCCGGTAAAACGAATACGCACTGAGGTGCAGGGAAATACGAACACAGGCGCACTGCAATCCGACCAGTCGATCCGCCCGGTGTACTGCAGCCTTTCATGCCCCGGCCTGATCCACATCTTCTGTCACCTCCGCTGCTTCGTTCTCCCACGCATCCTCCGGGTCGTCTTCCCTCTCCTCTGCAGCCTCTTCCGGTATATATTTGCGGAAGATCCGGTTCAGGAAGACAGCATTGATCCTCGCAGTCAGCGCGAAACCGAACACCACATACAGCGGCGTGGCAAGCGCCATGGTCATACTCCCGAAAAAAATACACACCAGAGGAACCGCATTGAGCGCCAGCATGATGATCGTGGAGGGGAAATGCCGCACTGCCATGTACATGGCGTTTTTCATCGTATTCTTTACTGTGTTTTCGAATCTTGCCGCCACGGCGAACACATAGGCAAACATCATGCCCCAGACAAAGAGCAGGGCGCCCACCGCCACATTGAGCGCATCCCACATCCGGTCGCCCACCATGATGTCAAAGACAAGCAGTGCGCCGACTGCCAGCAGGATGATCCATATGACCGTGCTCTTCTTCCAATCCTCTTTGCAGGCCCGGAAGTATTCTCTCGCCACATAATTACTCTCTTTTCTCGCCATCCGCAGCGTGACCCGGTACATAGCGGACAGGGACATACCCACCGTCACCACCGGAAGGCAGGTTATGACAAAGAGGAGATTCAGCACGATGATATCCCCGATCCTGCTCATAAAACCGAAAAACGGATTGTCAATGCCAAACTTTTTCATACGCCCATCTCCTGTGTAAATTTCAGAAATTCACCGCATTGTTCCTGATGCTGTCCCGTCTCCGGGAATACAAGGAGCAGTGTCTCCCCGGTCTCATTTTCCAGATAATCCGAAAGTCCGGTCTCTTCTGCCTTTACCGCCACCGGAACGCCGCCGTCCTCATAAAGAGGCAGTCCTTCTGTGTCCCACCGGTCAAGGCTGTAAAAGGTGCCTCCCAGCTCTTTGCAGTATTCGTAGAAGCTCTCTGGCATGATCACCGCGTCCAGCTCCTCGTTCTGCCACTGAAAGAAAAACTTCTCGTAAGAGCTTTCGTTGACTCCTTCAAGCTTCGTATCTTTGTACGAGATATTGTAGTCCGAGTTGATCTCCATCCGCTCTTTGTCGATGCCCGACACCCCCGCGAAGTCTTTCTCCATCTCCTCGTCTCTGGTAAAGTTGATCTCTTGGTTTACCATGGCGCAGGTAAAAAGAGGCGCATCCTCCCGGAATCCAAAATGTATGATAAGAAAGAGAACCAGTCCCACAGCCGCGATCAGTCCCAGTATGTGATACCAGTAATAGGTCAGTATGTATTCCACTTTTTCCTGTCCGTGCATACCCGCCGTATTTTCCCGGATCTCCCTGATATAATCCCGCATGACTGTCCGTCCTTTCTGATCCTCTTTTTGCTTTCTGATTCATTTTTCTGTGCGGAAGACCGGCTGCCCGGCCTTCCCTGTCTTTTTACTTTCTGTCTCTTTCCTTTAACTCACTTTGCAGGTCATACGCCTGCCCTTATCCGCGCTCCAGAAGCGCCATGTTTTTATCGATCAGTTCACATCTTTGTTTCACGCAGTCCGGGGATCTTAATGGATCCTTCGGTGTGTGGAAGAGATAGTCCTCCAGCTTATCGATGGTGGTCGTCGCCACGTGCATCCTTGTATCACAGGAAGCGTAATAGATATACACGTCTCCGTTTTCCTTGGCGATGGCTCCGTTTGTAAATACTACGTTCGAAACATCTCCCACCCTCTCGGAGCCAAGCGGTACAAGGAATACGCCGGACGGCTCTGCGATCACCTGATCCGGATGATTAAGATCCGTGCCGAAGGCATAGAGCACATACCGGAGTCCCGCCGCAGTAACTCGTACGCCGTGGGCGATATGGATCCAGCACTTTTTCCCCCGGATCGGCACCGCGCCCGCTCCGTTCTTGGACTCGGTCAGCGTATGATAGATCCTTCTGCTGATGATCTTCTCCTCGTCGATCACCGCGTGTTCGATATCGTCACAGAGGCCGAAGCCGATGCCCCCGCCGGATCCGGTTTCAATGAATCCGTCCATGGGGCGCGTATAGAACGCGTACTTCCCGTCCACGAATTCGGGGTGCAGCGCCACATTCCTCTGCTGCGGGGAACGAAGCGTTGTCAGGTTGTCAAGCCGTTCCCATGTCTTTAAGTCTTTTGTGCGGACGATGCCTGCCGCCGCCACAGCCGCCGAGAGATCCGGATTCTCTTTGTCCTTGCTCTCGGAACAGAACACACCGTAGATCCAGCCGTCCTCATGCTTTGTCAGTCTCATGTCATAGACATTGGTCTCCTCCGGACAGGTATCCGGCAGTACCACCGGATAATCCCAGAAACGAAACCCGTCCACACCGTTGTCGCTCTCCGCCACGGCGAAGAAGGATTTCCTGTCATTGCCCTCCACGCGGACGACGAGATAATATTTCCCGTCCAGCTCGATGTCGCCGGAGTTCATGACCGCGTTGATGCCGAGACGCTCCATAAAATAAGGGTTCGTCTCTTTATCTAAATCATATCTCCAGTGAACCGGAGCGAACTCCCTTGTAAGCACCGGGAACTCATACCGGTCATAGATCCCGTTATAGAAATCTGACTTCCGGTTCTTTCTCTCCACAAGGCGGTCCACCTTCGCCTGTTCTACATAATATTGTTCATGCAACATTTTGTATCCTCCTGATCACTTCCATACACATCCTGCCGTTGTGATACGGGCATTTCCACGGCTCCACAATGGGTTTCTCAAGCGGTTTCCCATTCTCATCCACCGCCCAGAACCACTCAGAACCCTGCCGGTGATCCACAACATATTCCTTGATGTATCCCCAGATGTCTTCCGCCGCTTCCAGATATTCCGGATGCCCGGGATCTCTCTGCCACCCGTTTAAGAAACCTACTACAGCCTCCGCCTGCACCCACCAGACTCTCGTTGTGTCCACGATGCCGTTCTCCGCCTCATTGACAAGGGAGTGACCGGTGTAAGCGCGATGATAAATATTATCCGTGATCACCTTCGTGATGGGACGAAGCTTCTTTTTGTACATGGTATCATCCAGTACGTCCAGTCCCCGGTCCACGAGCCATGCGGTCTCAATGTCATGCCCGTAGGAATACAGATCGATTATGCTGTTCCAGCTTCGGTCAAAGAAGACCTCCTGCCGTCCCTGCTCCGGGTTGTATACCTTCTCCGCAATCAGATCCAGCATGAAGCGGATCCTGTCTCCTACTTCCGGATCTTTGGTCACCCGGTAGAGCTCTGTGTACGCCTCGAACACATGGAGCAGGGTGTTCATGGTCTTTTCCGCCATGACCCCGTTTTCTGAGAGCTTGTCGTTATCCTCCGGCTCAAAACGGATATTGAACGCTTCCAGATACCCGTACTCATCCCTGCATTTTGCCTCGATGAGCGCATACAGTTTTCTCGCCAGACAGAGCGCCTCCTCGTCTCCCGACGCGTCGTAGTAAGATGACAGCGCATAGACGGCAAACGCCTGATTGTATGTATGCTTTGTCGTATCCTCGGGTTTCCCGTCAAAGGAAAGCGACCAGTAGACGCCGCCGTTTTCCCGGTCCACACAATGGTCTCTTAAGAACCTCCATGCGTGTTCTGCTTCCTTAAGGAGGGATTCCTCCTTAAGGAGCAGATAAGCATTGGCGAAGAACCATAGGATTCGGCTGTTTAAGATACAACCCTTGACCGCTTCCTGATCCGGCTTCAAATCATACCCCAGCCACCCGAAGTAGCCGCCGTTTTCATCATCTCTTAAGTTTTTCCAGAACGGAAGGATCGTTTTGGTCAGATGGTTTTTCACATCCTCTGCAAATGCTCTGATATCCTGCATATTATCTTCTTCCAACCTCTGAATCACTTTCTCTTACAACGGAGTGCTCCTTTATATAAGAAACCACTTCGTCTGCTGTCGTAAACGCAAGTCCCACATAGGAATCCGCCGCCCCGTAATAGATGGCGATGCGTCCGGTCGCCGCGTCATGGATGGTCGCGCAGGGGAAGGTCACGTTCGGCACGAATCCCCTCTCCTCATACCACTCTTCCGGTGTGAGCAGGAAGTTCTCGCAGCGGTACTTCACGACCGAAGGATTGTCGATATCAAGGATCGCTCCGCCGATGCTGTACACATAACCGTTGCAGGTTCCTGTCACGCCGTGATAGAACAGAAGCCATCCTTCGCTTGTCTCGATGGGCGCCGCGCCCCCGCCGATCTTCACGGACTCCCACCACTCCGGACTCTTGCCCATCACATGGCGGTGTCTGCCCCAGTAGACCATATCCGGACTTTCGGAGAGGAAAATGTCCCCGAACGGTGTATGCCCGCTGTCGCTAGGCCTTGAGAGGAGCATGAAGCTGCCGTTTACCTTTCTCGGGAAGAGCACCGCGTTTCTGTTAAAGGGAAGAAACGGATTCTCGATCCTTGTAAATGTCTCAAAGTCCGTGGTCTTTGCCATTCCGATGGCCGCTCCGTAGAAATCTTGGCACCACATGATGTAGTAGACGCCGTCCACCTCTACCAGTCTCGGGTCATAAGCGTAGACCGGCATGAAATCATTTCCGCTCTCATCCTTGAAGGGGATCTTATTCTCTTCAAAGTTCCAGTGGATCCCATCCTCACTTCTGCCAAGATAGATGTAGGGGATGCCGTTGATCTGCTCCCCGCGGAACACACCGATATACGCTCCCTCATAGGGGATGACCGCGCTGTTGAAGATGCGCGCCACGCCCTTCGCCGGATTGCGTCCGATCACCGGGTTCTCGCTGTATCTCCACAGGGGCATCCATTCTTTCGCGTCCGCCGGGCGCTCCTGCCACGGCATATTCGGCACATTCGGGCCGATGATCTTTACATTACTCATAAGCTGCCTCCATAATCTAAGTTTGTTGTAATCCTGATATTAACCTTTTACCGCGCCTGCTGCCATTCCGCCGTATACCTGCTTCTGGAAGATCAAAAACAGGATGAAGATCGGGATGATGGTGATGAGTACGCCGGCACAGATGTAGTTGTACTGGTTTCCATAAGGTCCTGTAAACGCGTACAGAGCCGTGGATATGGTTCTTAATTCCTTTGTCTGCAGGTACAGGTTGGACATGTAGTACTCGTTGTACACGCTCACGCCCTTTAATACAAGCGACGTAACGATCGCCGGCTTTAAGAGCGGGAACAGGATCTTGAAGAACACGCCGAAATAGGTACATCCGTCCATGATCGCAGATTCGTCGAGAGACACCGGAAGGTTCTCAAAGAACTGCAGGAAGATATAGATGGAAATGATATCCGTACCCATCAGCACGATCATGTATCCGTACAGGTGGTTGATGAAGCCTAAGGAGAACATGATCTGATAAACAGTTACCTGCGTCGCGATGCCCGGGATCAGGGACGCGAACATGAACAGGTTCTGGATCAGTCCGTTTCCTATGAACTTAAAACGGTTCAGTACATAAGCGAGCATGGCGCTGATAAAGATAGAGCAGAACAGCACTACAACCAGCACAATCGCAGTATTCATAAATCCCTTCAGCATGTTCGCCTGCTTCATGGCGATGGAGAAGTTCTCCGCCATCCACTGTTTGGGCAGGTCAAGGACTGAGGACGTATTGTAGTCGTCCGTCGTCTTAAATGCGGTCAGCACACAGACCACGACCGGGAGCAGGGAGATGATCGCCGCTGCGACCAGCATCACATATTTAAACACTGAAAATACAATGGATCCGATTTTTACTTGGCTTTTCATCACGCCCGTCCTCCTTTCGCCGCTTTTTTCGCTGCCTTTTCCGCTCTTTTTCTCTTTCTTACCGCAGCCTTGGACTCATCGGAAGTACCATCGTCAAAAGCATATTTAAAGAACAGCTTCTGCGCCACTGTACAGATAATGATAATTCCCAACAGGATCAGCGCCATGGCGCAGGCAAGTCCAACCTTCTGGTTCTCATGGGCAATACGGTTCATGATAACAAAATATGTACCCGTTCCCATCGTACCGTTTGTGATAACGTACGGCGGTTCGAACGCACTTAAAGAACCGCTGATGGAAAGGATCAGGTTGAGCACGATGATGGACTTGATGCTCGGCATGATGATGTAGCGGAACTGATGCCACTTGTTCGCCCCGTCCAGAGAAGCCGCCTCATACAAATCCGAATCCACGGACATCATCGCGCCTAAGAACAGGATCATGTTCTGTCCTGTATATCTCCATACAGAGGTTGCCGCGAGGGCGATATTGTTGATCTTCTGATCCTGCAGCCATAAAGGGATATCCTCGATGTTCATGCCTGCCATCTGAAGCAGGGAGTCAAGCACGAACCCTCTCGCGTAGAAGAACTTGAAGATAAATCCAATGGCAATACCGCAGATCAGGTAGGGGAAGAACATTGCTCCTTTAAAGAAGCTTGAGCCTCTTACCTTGAATACCATGAGTGATGCGAAGAACAGCGCCAGCGCGAGCTGCACAACCGCCCCGCCCATGTAGTAGAGGCTGACAAAGAGGGAGCCGAAAATGTCATCCCTCTGGAAGACATCGATATAATTCTGAAGTCCTACAAATGTCCGTTCGCCGATATACTTCATATCATAGAAGCTGAACTGTACCATTTTCGCAAATGGGATATAGGTAAAGGTCACCAGAAGAAGCATCGGGATGAACATAAACAATATGATCACAAGTCCCCTCTGCCCTTCCCTTCTCTTCATCAGCTCCATAAATCCGCGTTTCTTCTTCGGAACCGCTGCTACTTGTTTACTCATAAAATCCTCCTCTCATAAAAGAGACCGTCTCCGGGCGTTTCTTTTGTAAATATTCTCTATGCCCGGGTAAAAAAGAATCCTGCCACGCAGGATTCTCCGCCTGCGGCGGGGCGCTCCAGCGCCATTTTCATCTCCGCCGCAGCGCGATCCTTACGGAGTGTTTTTGTTTCATAGGAACGTAGTTTCCTATGAAACAAAAGGGCGGCGGCGCCGCCCTCCTCCTTTTATACTTTACATATTCACGTCCACTCCTAATGACTCCTGTGCAGCAGACCACTGTGCGTTCCACTCGTCGATCACCTCGTCGAGAGTCTTATTTCCGTACAGGGCACACTCCAGAAGATAGCAGTTCGGATAATCGTCGTTGTTGATTCCCACTTCACTCTCATTGTTCACGTCGTCGAACAGGCCTTCCTCGCCTTCTACTGCCGGATTGTCAGAGAGCAGTTCAACACCTTCAAAGTCTGCCAGAGCGTCCGGAAGATCCTCGCCTTTGAGCGCCGGAATACTTCCCTCGTCGTCATAAATCGTAGACTCCTCAATGAGCCATTTCAGGTAAACCATGGCTGCGATCTGATTGTCGCTGCCCGCCTGATTGTTGATACCAAAGGCATAGTTGCCGCCTGCCCCTGCATACTGCTTTCCGTCAACTGTGATCGGGAACGGCATGTATCCTACGTCCTCCGGGGTATCACCTGCGTCTTTACACTGCTGTACTGCCCATGAGCCGAGCACCATAGTGGCAATCTCACCGCTGTTGATTTTTCCTTTTGAGGACTCCCAGTCACTGCTGGCCGGATCTTCCTCTACAAGGCCTCTTGCCACCGGCTCATAGCAGGTGTAGTACACTGCATACGGGCCTGTCATGTCGTCCTGCTTCGCGAACGGATCCTTTGTATGTATAATATCGTGGTTCATGTAGTCCGGATTTCCTGTCGCCGCGATTCCAATGTAAGCGTCCCATGCTCCCATCGGCCATCCTGCGGAAAAGTTGGTGTACAGCGGGATCGCGTCCGTCTTATCCTTGATCAGCTGAAGGTCGTCAAGGAACTCGTCCGGAGTCTTCGGAAGCTCTGTAATTCCTGCCTCTTCCCATACTTTCTTGTTGTACACAACACCATTGGCCGTACCGCCGTTGGCGATACCGTACACCGTACCGTCATAGGATTTCTCCGGCACAAAGTTGTAGATCGGATCCAGCGTATCAAAGTCGCCAAGCGGTGTAAAATAGTCGCCCAGCTCGCTTGTGCTCACGCTGGTGGGGATGAAGCAGAGGTCGCCCCAGTCGCCTGTGGTCAGACGCAGTGTCAGGGATTCTTCATAGTCTGTCACTGCCTCGTACTCTACCTTGATATTCGGATAGAGCTTCATGAACTCCTCCGCATATCCTGCGTAAACCGTATCAACGATATCCGTTCTGTTTGTGAGAACCTTGATGGATGCCTCGATATCCTGATAGTCTTCTCCTACAGTGATCTGGTCGATTGTTGGGATCGGTTCGCCGCTTGAAGAGCCGCCCTCGTTCTTGCCATCCCCGCCTCCGCAGGCTGTCAGTGAAAATGCCATTGCCGATGCCATCGCCAGAGACGCCGCGCGTTTTAATGTTTTCCTTTTCATTTTTTATCCTCCTTTTTTTAAGTTATTTTAATCTTATCATTAATCTATTTTAATTTCAATATTTTACCCATATTTAACCACCAACAATAGTCATTTCTACCATTTTCACATTTTGAATACGTGTTTTTTGTCTAAAATTGATATGTTTTTCAAGAAAAATAAGGCTTATTTTTTACTTAAACATATTTTAATCAAATTAATTTTCATTTATTATTTAAGTAATTTCTGGTCATTTAGTGAGCATCAAAAAAAGGCATTTCCCTCCGGATCGGAAACGCCTCTTCTTCTGCTCAGCCTTATTCTATTTTTGCCCCAGTGTTTTTACGCTGCCGCGCTCGATAACTACACTGTCTACATATCGGGTTCCCCAGCGTTTTTCATCCCCTCTGATCTTGCCTTTTAACAGCTTCACCGCCTGAAATGCCATTTGCTTCATATCCACATTATATGTGGTGAGCCTCTCCGCGAAAGGATTTCCATACAAGTAATTGTCATATCCCACTATAGAAACGTCCTCCGGGATCCGGTATCCCTTCTTCGCAAGCGCTTCATAGAGCAGACCTGCCGCCCAGTCACTGTTGCATGCAAACGCGGTCGGCATATTTTCCGGCAGGGCAACCATGGCAAGTCCCTCATTCTCATCCCTGTCCGGCAGAAGCCACTCCCTGCGCAGCCTGATCCCCGCCTCCATCAGTGCTTTGCGGTAACCGTAATACCGGTCAAGGATGTTGTCGTTTGCTCTTATATTTCCCACAAAAGCGATGTCCCGATGTCCTCTTTCCAGAAGATATCTCGTCATCTTATACATTCCCACATAGTTATTAGACATCACTGCGTCGCACAAAAGTCCCTGCATCTGGAAATCCACAAGCACCGTGGGGACATTGGCTGCGGCCACGATCTTTTCAATATAAGGACGGGACATCCACCCGATAATGATTAGTCCGCTTATCACCTTCTCCTGAAGCAGCTTTGGAAGTTCCGTTTCCTCTTCCATTGAAAAAGTCACGACCTCCAGCATGGTTACACTCTGTGATTTTGCCGCCTCATAAGCCACCCTCTGGTACAACCCCCAGTAAAAGGAAATCCCTACTGTCATATATTTTTCCGAGGTGAGCACACCGATCACGGATCCCTGATCCTGCCTGACGTTTTTCTTCAGGTCGTACCCCAGCTCTCTTGCCGCCTTTTCCACTTTAATACGTACATCGTCGCTGACGCCTTTCCTGCCCGCAAGGGCATTGGAAACCGTGACCACGCTGACGCCTACGGCTTCTGCAATATCTTTCATCCTGACATCCGGCATCCTAAGTCCTCCTCATCTTCACGGTATTCCCCGGCACGACACTTCCCTCGACAATGCGCACACCGGCGGCATGGCGGCCGCCCTCAATCCTTCGCAGCATCATATTCATACTGATCTGCGCGATCGCTTTCTCATCGTTTTCATAAGTCGTCAGCTTCAGATCACCCGGAAACTGGGCGTTGTAATCATCAAATCCCACGACCGAGACATCCTCCGGCACACAGATCCCGCAGCCTGACAGCTTCTCAATAAGGATTCCCGCCGTCTTGTCACAGTTGCAGACGAACGCCTCAGGAAGCCTCTCCGGGAGTTCAAAATCAATCCGGTAATCGCCGTTTACAAAGTCACGGTCCGGGAGCACCCTCTCCTGCGCATCTTCGATCCCCGCCTTCTCCAACGCCTTACAATAACCAAGATAGCGATCCGTGATATTCTTTGTCGCGGTCGGCGTACCCACAAACATCAGGTCCCGGTATCCCTGTTCTAACAGGAATTCTGTCATCCGCGACATGCCGCCGAAGCCGTCCGTGACAATATAATCAATATCTTCATAGACGTCATAATAATCCACACAGATGATGGGGATATCATAATTTCTCCTCAGCGCTCTGATATATTCCTTTTTCAGCTCGCCGATCAGGATCAGTCCGGCAGTCTTCTTCTCAAGAAACGGTTCGAAAGGCCTCTCCATGCTCTCCTTTTCAGCCGTCACAACCTCAAGCACCGTAAGATGCCCTTTTTTCACCGCTTCACCTGCAATCCTCTGATAGATATCCATATAGAAAGAAGGGAACTCCTTCACATATTTTTCCGCTACCGCCACACCGATGATATAGGAGTCATGGTCTTTTTTCTCGCGCAATGTATTTTGGTATCCCATCTTTTCCGCTGTCGCCAGAATCCTCTCCCGCATCTCACTGCTCACACCCTTCTTTCCTTTCAGGGCGTTCGACACCGTAACAATGCTCACATCCAGTTTTTCCGCGATATCCTCAAGCTTCACCTTCTTTTTCTGCCCCATATGATATCCACCTCTTTTCCACGTCCCCTGCATCAGCCTGTTTTGCAGCCTCCGCTCCCATCGGACCGCTCTGATGCTCAGGCTTCTGTAATCTCGATCAGTCTGCTCTTAAAGTCCCCAAATTCGGAAGAAATCCTCACGCCTGCATTCATCAAAGTACTGCCTGCATACACCTTTCCTTCCACCATATAGCATTTATCCGCGTCCAGACCGGCAAGCCTGATGAATCGGCTCTTGGCATTTGCACGCGCCGCCACCTGCACATAGAACAGAAGCGCCCTGCTCCGATCTTTTTCCACGGTCATCCAACTGTCATAATATCCGTTGTCAGCCACGGATGCCAGACGGTAGTAGTCTCCCTCCCGGATCAGGTCATTGTATTTATGATACTTTTCTACTTGGACTTTTACCAGCTCTTTTTCTTCCGCTGAAAGCTTCGTGATATCCAGCTCATAACCAAAGGTACCGAGCAGCGCCACATCCCCTCTCGTCTCAAAGGGTGTCACACGTCCCACCGTATGGTTCGGGCATACGCTTACATGGGCGCCCATAGCGGACACCGGATAAACAAGCGCTGTCCCTTCCTGAATCGCCAGACGCTCCATGGCGTCCGTATCATCCGAGCACCAGATCTGGGGACTGTAATAGAGCATCCCCGCATCAAAGCGCGCTCCTCCGCCGGAACAGTTCTCAAGAAGGATCTGCGGGAAATCCGTGATCAGCCTCTCCTGCATACGGTACACGCCGAGCATATATCTGTGGGACAGCTCTCCCTGACGGTCCGCAGGAAGCGCAAAGCTGCCAAGCGTGGCAAGCTGACGGTTCATATCCCATTTTACATAAGAAATATCCGCGCTTCTTAAGACATCCGCGATCATCTCATAGACCGCATCCACCACTTCTTCTCTGGAAAAATCAAGCACATACTGCGCGCGGCTCTGGGTGATATCCCTGCCCGGGATCTGGATCGCCCAGTCCGGGTGCTTTCTGTATAAGTCGGAATCCGGCGAGATCATCTCCGGCTCGACCCAGATCCCGAACTTCATGCCAAGCTTCTTTACATTTTCTACCAGTTCATTCAGGCCGCCCTTGATCTTATCCTCATTGACAAACCAGTCTCCAAGGGAGCTGTCATCCAGACTGCGCTTCCCAAACCAGCCGTCGTCCATGACCAGCATCTCAATGCCGAGCTCAGAAGCGTCTTTGGCGATCTCCAGAAGCTTCTTCTCGTCAAAATCAAAATACGTGGCCTCCCAGTTATTGATGAGGATCGGACGTTTCTCATGAAGATACGGACTTCTGATCAGGTGCTCCCGGTACAAGTCATGGAAGGTTCTCGTCATCTTCCCGAGCCCCTCCGCCGAATAGACCATCACCACTTCCGGCACTGTGAATCTCTTGCCGGGTTCCAGTTTCCAAGTGAAGCCTTCCGGGTGGATTCCCATTGTCATACGCACGGAATCAAACTGGCTCTTCTCCGCCTGCGCGATAAAGTTACCGGAATATACAAAATTCATCGCATAGACTTCTCCGCAGTCCTGCGTCGTCTCCGGCGTCACCAATGCAAGGAACGGATGCTCCTGATGGCTGGATTCCCCTTTGAAGGAGGAGATATTCTGTCTTCCGTATCCCAGCGGCATCCTCTGGATATGGCGTTCTCTCGCCCATGACCCGAACAGGCCCATCACCTCAAAGTCCCGGTCGCACATATCAATACACGCGGAAAGCGCTTTCTCAATATAGAAAGACTCTTCCCCCTCGTTCTCGATCAGAGCCGAGCGGCAGAGCGCGTCCGAACCTTCAAAGACAGAATACAGAAGCGTCACTTTCATCCCCAGCAGCGCATCCCTGCAGAAGATCTTCAATGTCGTGCACTCTTCCTCCTTCCCCCATGTGGCAGGAAGTCCCTCAAGAGCCGGTTTGCCCGGAACGATCTCATAGCCTTCATAGCACAGTTCGCTGGCGCGGTGCCCGTTCATGCTTCTGACGCAGAGTGCGCTCTCCCTGTAATCACCCATCCCCGTCTCCGGATACTCCATGTGCGCAAAATCTAAAAACGCTCCCGTCTCACGCTTATTCACGGAAGGAGTCAGCGGCGCCTCATCCTCACGCAGAAGATAGCGGATATCCGTATCTGCCAGTTTCTTTCCATAATAAGCATGGCACACATAGCGGTCGTCCACAACAGCAATGCCGTAACTTGTATTTTCTGTGTCAATCAAAAACACCTTGTTCTTTTCATCATATCGGATCATAACTTTATCTCCTTATTATTTAAGTTAATTTTGTTAATATTTAACTCTAATTTTAATTGTTTTTTGTCTTTTGTCAACAAATTTTTAACCAATATTAGAGGGAGATTTTTGTATGATAACTATAGTCTGTCAATTCGGAAATACTCTGTGATAATGAACGCCTGATTGATAAGAATAGAATGGTATTAAGATCGGTATTAAGATCGTGGCAAAACGAAGTATAATATCTTGAATCCTCAGACGCAGTATGCTATATTATGAATAGAAAAGGGAAACCGCAAGCGGCTTACCCCGAACATTAAAGCATTAACCTTTTATAAGGCTAGCCGTCACATGTGCGAGATGTGGCGGCTTATTTCTTTCCCCTGAAAATCTGATATAACAGACCCACAAGGGCAACAATGAATATCCCAATCTGGACTAAATCCTGATATGTAACATACATTGGCGTCGCCCTCCTTTCTTTCGTCTGGAGGGTTTGCCCCTCCGAAAACGTCAGAGGGTAAGCCGCCCGGCTTAGGTTTCCCTGTCCATATATTATCACTGTTCTGTCACGCATACAATATTTTCTGTATATCGGAGTATGCCTGAACTGTCCTTTTACACATCCTGTCTTTACGAGAGTAGCCACAACACTGTAGGCGAATGGAAATAGGTTGAATTTATCCTAAATTTGGATATACAAAAAATCTCGTTTCTATCACTGAAGCTAATCAGAACTTTTCAGAGGTTGCCCGTCTTGTAGACGAGAGGGGATCGGTTATTATCTTAAAAAACAATGTTCCCCGCTATCTGGTCATGGAATTTAGTGCTGCAGAGGAGGAACAACTTGCCGCGGATGAAGATATCATGGCTATTTCAAAACGTCTCATCTATAAAAACCGGGAAGCATATGATACATTAGCGAAAGAATGAAAGCCTATACAAATCCATCAGACTTTCATTCTTTTACATACACTATCAATTTCCAAATATTACACTCAAAGCAACCGCATAATTTACATATCAGATTTGT
>DWYT01000096.1 GCA_019118545.1 Candidatus Mediterraneibacter merdavium
CTTGCGTTAAGCAGAAATAAAGAAGAAGTAATACGACTCGCAACGGAGGGACAGATGATTGAAAAACCGGAAGATATATTCAAAGATCCGTATGTTTTAGAGTTCACAGGTCTTCCGGAACTTGTTACGTATTCTGAAACGGAATTAGAAAATAAAATTATAGATAATTTGCAGAAGTTTTTATTAGAATTAGGAAGAGGATTTACCTTTGTAGGTAGACAAGTCAGATTTACATTTGAAGAAGAACATTTTAGAGTTGATTTGGTGTTTTATAATCGCTTGCTGCGTTGTTTTGTGCTGTTTGATCTGAAAATCGGTCAGTTAAAACATCAGGATATAGGACAGATGCAGATGTACGTCAATTACTATGATCGAAAGGTCAAATTGGAGGATGAAAACTCAACAATAGGTATTATTATTTGTAAAGATAAGAAAGATGCTGTTGTGGAAATGACCTTACCTAAAGGCAATAGTCAGATATTTGCCAGTAAATATGAGACGGTACTTCCCAGCAAAGAGGAACTTCAGCGACTATTGGAAGACAAAAACTACGAATAAATAGGAATATGTGACAGAGTATTTTGCAGTGCGTTACGGCTACTATTTTTGTGACTTTTCGCATTTTTAATTCGTAAAACTCACTATAAGGCAACTTGTTTTCACAATTTCGAGTTTTCATTACGAATTTCGTTACGAATGATTTTGGAAATGTGGCTGATATTGAACGTATCAAAAGTCACAAAGAAATACCCTCCGGGTATACCACTATGCCCTGAAAAGACGGGCAGGAATAATGAAAGGATTTTGCTATGGATAAGTTCGTTTTAAAGGCTCCATACCAGCCTACCGGCGACCAGCCGCAGGCGATTGAACAGCTTGTCAAAGGCTTCAAGGAAGGCAACCAATGCCAGACTTTACTAGGGGTTACAGGCTCCGGCAAGACTTTCACGATGGCGAATGTGATTCAGGAATTGCAAAAGCCCACGCTGGTGATCGCTCATAATAAGACGCTGGCCGCCCAGTTGTACGGAGAATTCAAGGAGATGTTCCCTGATAACGCGGTGGAGTATTTCGTCTCCTACTACGATTACTACCAGCCGGAAGCCTACGTCCCTTCCTCGGACACCTACATTGCCAAGGACTCTTCCATTAACGACGAGATCGACAAGCTGCGTCTGTCCGCCACCATGGCGCTGACGGAGCGGCGGGACGTGATCATCGTTGCCAGTGTGTCCTGCATCTACGGTCTGGGTAACCCGGTGGATTACCAGAACATGGTGATCTCCCTGCGCCCGGGCATGATCAAGGATCGGGACGAGGTGATGGCGAAACTGATCGAGATCCAGTATGACCGCAATGACATGGACTTCCACCGCGGAACGTTCCGTGTGCGGGGTGATGTGTTGGAGATTATCCCTGCGTATGAGAGTGAGACAGCGGTGCGTATCGAGTTTTTCGGGGATGAGGTAGACCGGATCACGGAGATTGACATCTTGACCGGAGAGATACGGGACGAGTTGAAGCATGTGGCGATCTTCCCGGCGTCTCATTACGTTGTGGATAAGGAAAATATTAAGAGAGCAGTCAATGACATCGAGGCGGAGCTGGACGAGAGAGTGAAGGAGTTCAAGCGGCAGGACAAGCTGCTGGAGGCGCAGCGCATCGCAGAGCGCACGAATTTTGACATTGAGATGCTCAAAGAGACAGGCTTTTGTTCGGGGATTGAGAATTATTCGAGGCATCTGGCCGGACTTGCGCCGGGACAGGCTCCCTACACGTTGATTGATTATTTCCCGGATGACTTTATTATGATGATTGATGAGTCGCACAAGACGATCCCTCAGATCGGGGGCATGTACCACGGCGACCAGTCGAGAAAGTCAACACTTGTGGACTATGGGTTCCGCCTGCCCTCGGCAAAGGACAACCGCCCCTTGAATTTTGAAGAATTTGAGAGTAAGATTAATCAGGTCATGTTCGTGTCCGCGACGCCGGGACCCTATGAGGAGGAGCATGAGCTTCTCCGCGCCGAGCAGGTGATCCGCCCCACCGGACTTCTTGATCCAGAGGTGGTTGTGCGCCCGGTGGAGGGGCAGATTGACGACCTGATCGGTGAGATCAATAAGGAAGTATCCAAAAAGAACAAGGTTCTTGTGACTACCCTGACGAAGCGGATGGCGGAGGATCTGACCGATTATATGCGTGAGGTCGGTATCCGTGTGAAATATCTTCATTCGGATGTGGACACACTGGAAAGGACGGAGATCATCCGCGATATGCGCCTTGACGTGTTCGATGTGCTTGTGGGTATCAACCTTCTGCGAGAAGGACTTGACATCCCGGAGATTACGCTTGTGGCGATTCTGGACGCGGACAAGGAAGGGTTCTTGCGTTCCGAAACATCGCTGATCCAGACTATCGGGCGCGCTGCCCGGAATGCAGAAGGTCATGTCATCATGTACGCGGACACGGTTACAGAATCCATGCAGATGGCGATTGATGAGACGAAGCGCCGCCGTGAGATTCAGATGAAATATAATGAAGAGCATGGGATTACTCCTCAGACGATCCAGAAGTCTGTCCGCGACCTGATCAGTATTTCCAAGAAAGTGGCCGCGGAGGAGATGCGCATAGAAAAAGATCCGGAGTCCATGAGCGCGAAAGAACTGGAAAAACTGATCAAAGATATGACAAAGCAGATGAAGAAGGCGGCAGCGGATCTGAACTTCGAGGCGGCGGCAGAGCTGCGTGACAAGCTGCTTGATCTGAAGAAGATGCTCAACGATCTGGAATAGGCGTAGCGCGAAAAGACCGGGCGATAGGCATATTAGACGCCCTTGGTCATATCAGACGAGCTACAGATATATCAATAGCTTTAGAAAAGGTACAGAGATAATAGATACAGGAAGGAATCAAAGAACATACATGGGAACGAAAATGGATGCCCGGAGATACATCAAGATCCGGGGCGCAAATGAAAACAATCTGAAAAATATTGATGTGGATATCCCGAGAAATGAGCTGGTGGTGCTCACGGGTTTAAGTGGCTCGGGCAAGTCATCGCTTGCCTTTGACACGATCTACGCTGAGGGACAGAGGCGCTACATGGAATCCCTGTCCTCTTATGCGAGGCAGTTTTTGGGACAGATGGAGAAGCCGGATGTGGAGAGTATCGAAGGACTGTCCCCGGCGATCTCGATTGATCAGAAGTCGACCAATCACAATCCGCGTTCCACGGTCGGCACGGTGACGGAGATCTACGACTATTTCCGTCTTCTTTACGCGAGGGTAGGTATTCCCCACTGTCCGAAGTGTGGCCGCGAGATTGTGAAGCAGACGGTGGATCAGATGGTAGATCAGATTATGGCGCTGACCGAGGGAACGAGGATACAGCTTCTTGCCCCGGTAGTGAGAGGCCGCAAGGGAACCCATGCCAAGCTGTTTGAACGCGCGAAGCGCAGCGGGTATGTGCGCGTACGAGTGGACGGCAATATGTATGAGCTGTCAGAGGACATCGCGCTGGATAAGAATATCAAGCACAATATTGAGATTATTGTGGACCGCCTTGTCGTGAAACCGGGCATCGAAAAGAGGCTCACTGATTCTGTGGAGAGCGTCCTCCATCTGGCTGAGGGACTGCTTGTGGTGGATGTGATCGGCGGGGAGCCTATGAATTTCAGCCAGAGCTTTTCCTGCCCGGACTGCGGGATCAGCATTGAGGAGATCGAACCGAGAAGCTTTTCCTTCAACAATCCGTTCGGTGCCTGCCCGGAATGTTTCGGACTTGGCTACAAGATGGAGTTTGCGGAAGAACTGATGATACCGGATCCCACCCTTTCCATCAATGAGGGCGCGATCGCGGTGATGGGATGGCAGTCCTGCACGGACAAGTCCAGCTTTACGAGGGCAATTCTTGACGCTCTCTGCAATGAATACGGCTTTGACCTTGACACGCCTTTTGAAAAATATCCGAAGAAGATTCATGATGTTCTGATCCATGGAACGAACGGGAAGTCTGTCAGAGTATATTATAAAGGACAGCGCGGGGAAGGTATTTATGATGTGGCTTTTGAAGGACTTATTAAAAATGTGGAGCGCAGATACCGAGAGACAGGCTCTGAGGCGATGAAAGCGGAGTATGAGACTTTCATGAACATCACGCCCTGTTCTGCCTGCGGCGGGCAGAGACTGAAACCGGGCGCCCTTGCCGTGACGGTGGGAGAGAAGAATATTGCGGAACTGACTGCGCTTTCTATAGAAAAACTGCAGAGTTTTCTGGAGAATCTTACACTGACGGAGACGCAGATGCTGATCGGCGGCCAGATTCTAAAGGAGATCAGGGCAAGGATCAAATTCCTTATGGATGTGGGACTTGACTATCTGACACTGGCGCGCGCCACCGGATCGCTCTCTGGCGGTGAGGCCCAGAGAATCCGCCTTGCGACCCAGATCGGCTCGGGACTGGTCGGGGTGGCATATATTCTGGACGAGCCAAGTATCGGACTTCACCAGAGAGATAACGATAAGCTGCTGGCAACATTGAAGCATCTGCGTGATCTTGGAAATACTCTGATTGTGGTGGAGCATGACGAAGACACCATGATGGAGGCGGATTATATTGTGGATATCGGGCCGGGCGCCGGAGAGCACGGCGGCGAAGTGGTTGCCGTGGGAAATGCGCGTGAGATTATGAAAAATAAAAACTCTGTCACAGGGGCATACTTATCAGGTAAGATCAGGATACCGGTTCCGGAGGAGAGAAAACAGCCTGCGGGATGGCTGAAGGTGGTCGGGGCGCAGGAGAATAACTTAAAAAATATCAATGTGAATTTCCCGCTTGGCGTGATGACCTGTGTGACCGGGGTTTCCGGTTCCGGTAAAAGTTCTCTTGTCAACGAGATTTTATATAAGAAGCTGGCGCATGACCTGAACCATGCAAGGACGATCCCGGGAAAGCATAAGAAGATAGAAGGACTTGATCAGGTGGACAAGGTGATTGCCATCGACCAGTCGCCCATCGGGCGGACGCCGCGTTCCAATCCGGCAACCTACACAGGAGTGTTTGACCTGATCCGCGACCTGTTCGCTGCAACGCCGGATGCCAAGGCCAGAGGTTACAAGAAGGGGAGATTCAGCTTTAACGTCAAGGGCGGACGCTGTGAGGCATGCGCTGGAGACGGTATCCTAAAGATCGAGATGCACTTTCTCCCGGATGTGTATGTGCCGTGCGAAGTCTGCGGGGGCAAACGGTACAACCGTGAGACGCTGGAAGTGAAGTACAAAGGGAAGACAATCTATGACGTGCTGAACATGACAGTGGAGGAGGCGCTGGAGTTCTTTTCCCATGTGCCGAGTATCCGCAGAAAGATGGAGACGCTTAACGACGTGGGACTCTCCTATATCCGGCTTGGGCAGCCGTCCACGGAGCTTTCAGGCGGCGAGGCGCAGAGAATCAAGCTGGCCAGCGAGCTGAGCAAACGGAGCACTGGGAAGACGGTTTATATTCTCGATGAGCCGACGACAGGCCTCCATTTTGCGGATGTGCACAAGTTGACAGAAATTCTGCGAAGACTGTCCGGCGACGGGAATACGGTCATTGTCATTGAACACAATCTGGATGTGATCAAGACAGCGGACTATATCATTGATATCGGACCTGAGGGCGGGGACAAGGGCGGCACAGTGGTCGCCTGCGGTACGCCGGAGGAAATAGTCCGCAGTGAGAAGTCCTATACAGGAAAATATATAGACGCCATGTTAAAGAAGCCATGCTAAAGAGATAAAAAAAGACTTTCCATTTTCTGTAAAGTCGATTATACTGTTTATGCGGACAGACAGGATGAGGGAACTGTATGTCCGCTTACATGGAAGGATAAGGCCCGCAGGGGAGAAGATACAAGATTCCGGCGCGCATGAAGCGCTGTGCCGGGGTCGGCTTACGGGAAAGAGTATGAAGATTTAGAAGGGAGAATAAAATATGTCGGTAGATATCGGGATCGATCTGGGTACTGCCAGTGTGCTCGTGTATGTGCGGGGCAAAGGCGTTGTCTTAAAAGAACCATCTGTGGTTGCGTTTGACAGAGATACCAATGTGATAAAGGCGATCGGCGAAGAGGCACGGATGATGCTCGGAAGAACCCCGGGCAACATTGTCGCAGTGCGCCCGCTCAGGCAAGGCGTCATATCGGATTATACAGTGACGGAGAAGATGATCAAATATTTCGTCCAGAAGGCGCTGGGAAAGCGCACGTTTAAGAAGCCGCGCATCAGCATCTGTGTGCCCAGCGGGGTGACGGAGGTTGAGAAAAAAGCGGTAGAAGAGGCCACGTTCGCTGCCGGGGCAAGGGAAGTCCATCTGATTGAGGAGCCGGTGGCAGCGGCTATCGGGGCAGGGATTGATATTGCGAAGCCGTGCGGCAATATGATCGTGGACATCGGCGGCGGGACGGCGGATATCGCGGTCATTTCACTTGGAGGCACGGTCGTCAATACATCGATTAAAGTCGCGGGAGATGATTTTGACGAGGCCATCGTGCGCTATATGCGCAAGAAACATAATCTTCTGATCGGAGAGAGGACGGCGGAGGATATTAAGATCAGGATCGGCACAACCTATCCTCTCGCGGAAGAGGAGACTATAGAAGTCCGGGGCAGGAATCTTGTGACCGGACTTCCAAAGACAGTCACTGTCACGTCATCGGAGACAGAAGAGGCTTTGAGGGAAGCCACCAGCCAGATTGTGGAGGCGGTTATTTCTGTCCTCGAGCAGACTCCGCCGGAGCTTTCGGCGGACATCCTCGACAGGGGGATTGTGCTGACGGGCGGAGGCGCGATGCTCAGAGGTCTGGAAGAGCTGATCGAGGAGAAGACCGGGATCAATACAATGACGGCTGAAGATCCGATGAAGGTTGTCGCGATCGGGACCGGACAGTTTGTGGAGTTCATGAGCGGAAGGAAAGATTTTTGACCGGAGGGAAAGCGCTTTGGCTGGCGGGAATGATTTCAGCAGGGATGTGAGAGGCAGGCACATCCCTGTTGTTCTGTCATAGGAATCAGGATGCCGGAAGAGAAAGGAAAAGAATTTGGAGAAAGTAACAGGATATGTAGGGCACATTGTATATCGCAATGATGAAAACGGTTATACAGTATTCCATCTGGAAAATGACGATGGAGAGGTTACCTGTGTGGGGAATTTCAACTTTATAAATGAGGGGGAAATGCTGGAACTGACAGGAGAGTATGTCAACCACAATGTATACGGAACCCAGCTTAAGGTGTCCTCGTATGTGGTCAAAGAGCCGGAGGATCTGGTATCCATCGAACGGTATCTGGGTTCCGGGGCCATCAAGGGTGTAGGGACAGCACTTGCCGGACGGATTGTGAAAAAGTTCAGGGAGGATACCTTCCGGATCATCGAGGAAGAGCCGGAGCGTCTTGCTGAGATCAAGGGCATCAGCGAGAGAAAGGCGCGGGAGATCGCAGAGCAGGTGGAAGGCGAGAAGGACATGCGAAAAGCGATGATCTATCTTCAGAAGTATGGAATTTCCACAAAGCTTGCGGCAAAGATATACAAGTATTACGGTATGCGTGTATACAATGTGTTGGAGGAGAATCCTTATCAGCTCGCGGACAATATTGACGGCGTGGGATTTAAGACGGCGGATGAGATCGCTTCTCGTATCGGCATACATACTGACTCGGATTACCGGATCAAGAGCGGTCTGTTTTATACGCTGCAGCAAGCGGTGGGGGAAGGGCATATTTATCTTCCGCAGGAAGCGCTCTTAAGGCGCGCCCGGGAACTGCTTGGCGTAGAGATTCACGATATAGAAAAGCATGTGATGGATCTTTGCATTGACAAAAAGACGGTCATGAAAGAGTGTGATGGTGAGATCAGGATCTATCCGGCGCACTATTATTATCTTGAACTTAACACGGCAAAGATGCTCCATGATTTGGATATTGACTGTGAGATGCCGGAGGATATGATGGAGCGGAGGCTCAAAAAGATCGAGGATGCAGAGCAGATCGAACTGGACGAGATGCAGCACCGGGCAGTGATTGAATCCATCAAGCACGGCCTTCTTGTGTTGACCGGAGGGCCGGGTACAGGCAAGACGACGACCATCAATACGATGATCCGGTTTTTTGAAAGTGAAGGAATGAGCCTGCTTCTTGCGGCGCCTACCGGGCGCGCGGCAAAGCGCATGACAGAGGCCACGGGATATGAGGCGCAGACAATCCACCGCCTTTTAGAGGTGAATGTCAATCCGGAGGATAAGGAAGCCGCGGGCGGGTTTATGAGGAACAGGCAGAATCCGCTTGAGGCGGACGTGATTATCATCGACGAGATGTCCATGGTAGATCTCACCCTCATGCACGCTCTCCTCTCTGCGGTGGTGCCGGGGACAAGGCTTGTGCTGGTGGGAGACGTGGATCAGCTTCCGTCCGTAGGGCCGGGCAGTGTGCTGCGGGACATTATTTCTTCAGGATGTTTTCCAGTGGTGACGCTGACGCGCATTTTCCGTCAGGCGGGGGAGAGTGACATCGTGGTCAACGCCCACAAGATCAATGCGGGAGAGCCTGTCATACTGGATAATAAGAGCCGGGATTTCTTCTTTTTAAGGCGTCAGGATGCGGACACCATCATCGGTGTGGTTATCATGCTTATCCAGAAGAAACTGCCGAAGTATGTGGGGGCTCTTCCGGGGGAGATTCAGGTCATGACCCCGACAAGGAAAGGACTTCTCGGCGTGGAGCGTTTGAACACGATCCTGCAGAGATACCTGAACCCAGAGGATGAGAAAAAGGCGGAGAAGGAAATAAACGGCCGCCTTTTCCGCGAGGGGGATAAGGTCATGCAGATCAAAAATAACTACCAGCTCGAGTGGGAGGTAACGACAAAATTCGGTCTGGCCGTGGATAAGGGAATGGGCGTGTTTAACGGCGACATGGGCGTGATCACGGAGATCAATCAGTACACAGAGACCATCGAAGTGGAGTTTGACGAGGCGAGGAAGGTAAAATACGGGTTTGACATGACCGAGGAGCTGGAGCTGGCGTATGCCATTACAGTGCACAAGTCGCAGGGGAGCGAGTATCCGGCAGTCATTATCCCGCTTCTTCCGGGGCCGAGGCTTCTCTACAACAGGAACTTATTGTACACAGCAGTGACGAGGGCAAAGAAATGCCTGACAATCGTGGGGAGTGATGCGGTATTTCAGGAAATGATACAAAACAAAAACAAACAGGCAAGGTACACAAGCCTATCCGAGCGGATCAGGGAGTTCAGGGACAGCCTGTGATTAAGAGGACAGAGGGGGCCCGCACAGCGGGACACAGAAGAACGGGATATGGGAGAACAGGACGCGGGAGAACATGGCGTCCGGGGCAGCGGCTTCTTGACCTTTTGTATCCGCCTGTGTGCCCATTCTGCGGACGTGTTTCCCCGGAGGGAATATGCGGCAGGTGCAGAAAGAAAATCATTTATGTGCAGGAGCCTTATTGTATGCACTGCGGGAAACCATTGAGCGGTGAAACGCGGGAATACTGCCATGACTGTGCCCGCCGCATGGATGCCGCCCGGCGCCACGGGAGAGAAGGCTTTTGCGTCAGGCAGGGCAGAAGCCTGTGGGTTCACCGCGAACCCGTATCGGGCGCGGTGTATAAGCTTAAATATAAAAATAAACGAAACTGGGGCAGAATCTTTGCTGTGGAGATGGAAGAGGTTTACGGCAGGCAGATCAGGCAGTGGGGGATTCAAGAGATTATTCCCGTGCCCCTGCATCCTTCCAGAAAAAGGGCGCGTGGCTTTAATCAGTCGGAGGTCATCGCCCGGGAGCTGAGCGTCCTTACGGGTATTCCCTGCCGCGCGGACGTGCTCTTCCGCATCAAAAAGACAATACCGCAGAAGCTTTTGGATAACAGAGCGCGCACGGAGAACTTAAAAGGCGCGTTCGCGGTGGCGAGAGGCTGGCAGGCCCCTGAAAATGTCCTTCTTATAGATGATATCTACACTACCGGCGCTACGTTGGAGAAAGCGGCAAAAATGCTCAGAAAGGCCGGGGCACGAAATATTTACTTTTTGACCGTAAGCATTGGACAAGGTATCTGAGTATATGATATACTAAAAAATAATGGCTTAAATTTGAATGAAAGTACATAGGAAGGACGTGCAATAGCGTTATGTTAGACAAAGGAAGGATACGTCTTATGACACGAGCCTCGATCTATGAAAAGAGGCATGGGGGAGAGGATCTGAAGATCAGCGGATATTATAAGAAGGACTATACCAGCCTGAATACATGGATCACATTGATCTGGATTACGATAGGATACGCGCTTGTAGGGGGAGTGATCTTCCTCTGCTACGGGGATACCCTGATGGAAGGTTTGACAATCATGCGCTTATTTCTTTATGCGGCCGTTGCCATAGGCGCTTATCTGGTTCTGCTGATCATCTATGGGATAGGCGCGGGGAATTTTTATGCGAAAAAGCATACCCGGGCAAAACAGAGGGTTAAGAGGTATTTAAGAGACATAACCCGCCTTCAGAAGATGAATGACAAAAAGGAGAAAAACAGAGCATGAGCACATTGTTAATTTGGAGAGAAAGACTGCAAAAATTATATGCGGCATATTCCATCTATATTTTAAAGGGACTTCAGTTCTTAATGGGAGTGATCCTGTTTGCGCTGATCAATTCCAATATCGGGTTTATGAAAATTGCATCTTCTGTTTTCTGTACGGTCGGCCTTGCGGTGGTCTGCACGTTCTTTCCCATGATTGTGACGGTAATGGCGGCGACTGCGCTGATGCTGGTGCATTTTTATGCCTTATCTCTTCCGATCGCAATCGTGGCGGCGGTTATTTTTCTGATTATGTATATATTCTATTTCCGGTTTACCCCGAAGAAGGCATGGATTGTTCTTTTGTCGGCAATGGCTTTTGGGTTGAAGATTCCCTTTGTCATACCGGTTGTATTCGGACTTTTAGGAACTCCGGTCTGGATTATTCCGGCAGGGTGCGGAATCATGGCTTACTACATGGCGGATTTTGTAAAGGGTTCGGCGGCGGCGTTGAAAAGCGTAGATGCCGAGGGACTTGCGGGAAGTCTTGTAAGCTCGATGAAGCAGATTCTCGGCAGCAAGGAAATGTGGCTGATGATTATCGCCGTGACCATCGGGATATTGGCCGTGAATTTAGTACGTACCCGCTCTGTTAATCACGCATGGAAGATCGCTTCGGCAGCAGGCGCGGTGGTATGTGTGGTTGCCGCTTCGGCAGGAAATATCATTTTGAAGGTGGATCTCGCCTATGCCCCGATGATAATGAGTGCTGTACTTGGCGTTGCGGCGGGACTGGTGCTGGAGTTTCTGTTTTTCAGCGTAGACTATTCCAGAACAGAGAATATCCAGTTTGAGGATGATGAATACTATTATTATGTAAAAGCAGTCCCCAAGGTGGGCGTATCGGCCCCGGAGAAGAGGGTGAAGCATATCACGGAGGATACGGGGAACGTAAATGAGAATACGGACGATATCCTGCTTACGAGGAGCCTGAGTAAAGAGCTGGGACTTGAGAAAGAGGGGCGCAAGTAAATAAGGCGGTGACACACAGTATGGTAGACTGGATGAGAAGTTTTTTCGACAATTATACACAGGATATGTATTTCCCGTCGATTCAAGTGATGGATGTGGTTGAGATCTTGATCATTACAGTGATCGTATACGAGATCATGCTGTGGATCAAGAATACGAAGGCATGGATGCTCCTTCGGGGGATTATCATGCTGGCATTGTTTATTCTTCTGGCGTGGATATTCCGGATGCACACGATCCTGTTTCTGGCGGCTCAGACTATCAATGTGCTGGCGATAGCGGCAGTGGTCGTGTTCCAGCCGGAGCTTCGGCGCGCCTTGGAGAAGCTGGGTGAGAGGAATCTGTTCAGTAATATTAATCCTTTTGATAAAAACAGAGAGAACGAACGGTTTTCGGATGCCACGGCTGAGAGTATTGTGACCGCTTGCTATGAGATGGGCAGCGTATGCACAGGAGCGCTCATTGTGGTTGAACAGGCAATCCGTCTCAATGAGTATGAGATGACAGGGATTGAACTGGACTGTAAGGTATCCTCTCAGGTACTGATAAATATTTTTGAACACAATACCCCTCTCCACGACGGGGCGATCATCATCCGGGGCGACCGGATCACCTCCGCGACCTGCTATCTGCCTCTCTCGGACAATATGTCGATCAGCAAGGAACTTGGCACAAGGCACAGGGCGGCGCTTGGAATGAGCGAGGTGTGCGACGCGCTTGTGATTGTCGTTTCAGAGGAGACCGGGATGGTGTCAGTTGCCATGAGCGGCAGGCTCACACGCGGGATCAGCCGCGAGGAGCTGCGGCAGAGGCTGAGCCAGATTCAGTATAGAAAATCAGAACAGAAAAGATTGACTATACGGAAAGGATGGCGCAGATGATGAAAAAGTATAAGCTGACAAAAAATCTCGGACTGAAAGTTATTGCGTTCTTCTTTGCGGCGATTCTCTGGCTGATCGTAGTCAACCTTGATAATCCGGTGGTGAGCAGTACATTCAGGGACATTCCCGTAACTATTGTCAATGACGACATCATTACCTCCGCGGGAGACGTATATCAGGTAGTGGGCGAGCAGACTGTTTCAGTGGTGGTGAATGCGACCCGCGATGTCAGTCAGGAGTTTGACGCGGAAGATATCATAGCTACTGCGGATGTCACAGAGATGGATACAGCGACAGGACTGATTCCTATTAAAATATCTCTTCCTGATTACAGCGGAAAATACGAGTCAGCGGAGGCGGTTCCGAGGAATCTGACGATCCAGAGGGAAAAGTCCGGGAAGAAGGTGCTTTCCTTAAGCGTGAAGTCAGACAACGAACCGGCTGACGGCTATATTCTTGGCGACATGACTGTGGATCCGGAGGAGGTGACGCTTTCCGGGGCAGAGTCCGTGCTGGCCCAGATCGACCGCGCGGAAGCGAGGGTGGATGTCGGCGGTATGACGTCAGACCAGAAGAAAACAGCGGAGCTTCGGCTGTATGACGCGGACGGAAATGTGCTGAATCCGCCTCAGATTGAGAATAATCTTGGGGAGGACGGAATCACGGTATCCGTGGAAGTGTTGAAACTGAAAAGTGTTCCCATCACACTGAAAGTATCAGGGACACCGGCCGAGGGATATAAGTATACCGGCGGCACGAGCACTCCGGAAAGCCTGCAGGTGTGCGGAAAGAGTACTGCCCTTGAAGGCTTTGACAAGATCGAGATACCAAGTTCAGCGCTGGATATCAGCGGAGCATCGGGAACGGTAGAGAAGACGGTTGATATTTCGGGATATCTCCCCAAGGGCGTAAGGCTTGTGGAGGAAGGTTCAGGAAGCATTAAGGTAACCCTGAAAGTTGAACAGGAAGGTACGCGCTCAATTGATTTTCTGGTGAGCTCACTCAGAATCAATAATCTGAATGAGAATCTTCAGGTGAATTATGAGACAGGAGCAGAGATCGCGATCCGCGTAAGAGGCGAAGAGCAGCGCCTGAGTACGCTGGATATCAGCAACGCGGTGTCTGTTGACCTGACAGGATATACGATGCCGGGCACATATGACCTTCCGGTAAAAATTGATCTGCCTGAAGGAATCACGCTTGAGGGGCAGGTGACCGTCAGTCTGACACTGGAGGAGAAGATAGTGGAGGATGTGCCGGCTGACGAGACCAATCAGGGAGAAGAAAACAACTGACAGGCTTTTGTGAAAACTGTGCAGAGAAAATACGAGGAGTGAACATAGGATGGTTAACGGAAAAGTCAGGATCAAGAATCCGACCGGACTGCATTTAAGACCCGCAGGACTGTTCTGCAAGACAGCGATGCAGTTCGGCAGCAAGATCACGATCCACAAAAAGACAAAAAACGAGGATGTGACGGCAAATGCAAAAAGTGTTCTCAGTGTCCTTGGGGCATGTATCAAGAGCGGGGATGAGATCACAATCGTCTGCGAGGGAACAGATGAGGAGGCGGCCCTGAAAGAACTGGTACAGCTCGTCGAGGACGGTCTGGGAGAATAGGAGGAAGTTGGTATGAGCAAAGCTACACTTGTGATTATGGCGGCAGGGATTGGAAGCAGGTTCGGCGGCGGGATCAAACAGCTTGCACCTGTAGGCCCCAACGGTGAGATCATTATGGATTATTCGATTTACGACGCCATTGAAGCGGGATTCGATAAGGTCGTTTTTGTGATCCGCAGAGATCTGGAGAAAGACTTTAAAGAAGTCATCGGCAACCGGATCGAAAAGCAGGTAGAGACAGCCTATGTCTATCAGGAACTCAGTGATGTACCAAAGGCTTACCGGGACAAGTTCCCCGGAAGGACAAAGCCGTGGGGGACGGGACAGGCGATCCTTGCCTGCAAAGATGCAGTTGACTCCCCTTTCCTTGTCATCAATGCGGATGATTACTATGGAAAGAGCGCGTACCGCGAGGCATATACCTATTTGACAAGTCTTACTAATACTGGTAAAATACAGGCTTGTATGGTCGGCTTTGTGTTGGAGAATACACTCAGTGACAACGGTGGAGTGACGCGGGGCCTGTGCATGGTTGATGGAAACGGTATGCTCACAGGCATCACGGAGACACACAACATTGAAAAAGAAGGGGAACTTGCGGTAGTTACCGAGAATGGGGAAAAGCGGACGATTGAGGCTGGTTCTCAGGTATCCATGAATATGTGGGGACTTACGCCGGAGTTTTTCAAAATATTAGAAACAGGCTTTGACGCCTTCTTAAAAGCAACCTCTCCTGAGGACGTAAAGGCGGAATATTTGCTGCCGACGATTATAGGAGATCTTCTTGAGAAAAAAGAGATTTGTGTGAAAGTGCTGAAGTCAGAAGACCAGTGGTTTGGAGTGACATACAAAGAGGACAGGGAATCCGTGATGGAATCTGTAAGAAGCCTGATTGCGGCCGGGTTATATCCGGAGAAATTGTATGGTTAAATGCCGCTGACGCGGCCATACATGGTGAAGGAGTTCCGCCCTGCGGGACTCTTTTCCGGAAAGTGTTATGAAATGAGGCGCTTTGGGGACAAAGATAAGTAAGAAAAGGGTTTTATAATGGCAAAACAGCAGACGGCCGCAAGGCGGACCGGTAAAAAGAATGGAAATACAGGCAGACGGCCTTCGCGTCCGGCGAAGAATCAGCTGGGGACATTTTTTCTGTTCCTTCAGGCGCTGATCAGCGTTGTGTTTATGGGAGTTGTCTTCTTGCTAGACATGCTTCCCTTTAAATATCTGGCATTAATCGCGATGGTCTTATTTTTTCTGTGGTGTCTTGCCTTTATGTCTCAGGCTCTCCGCAAAAAGCGGGGGCGCATCGGGAAAGTTTATAGTTTTCTTCTGATATGTGTTCTGACCTATGGGGCGTTCCATATCATGGAGACGAATAATATGATCGCAAGAATCACAAGCGGAGGCTTCAAAAAGGATACAATATTTGTGGCGGTTCTCGCGGACGATCCGGCTGAGACGCTGGAGGATGCTTCCGGTTATAAGTTTGGCGTTCAGTTTGAAAAAGACGCCCAGAACATGCAGACTGCGGTGACTGATATTCAGGATCAGTTAGGGACAGACATCGATATGTTGGAATGTACTTCCATTGAGGGACAGGCAGAAAGCTTGCTCAATGGGGAGGTAGAGGCAATTATCTATGACAGCAGCTATACGGATATGCTGGAAGCGGCAGTTCCTGATTACAGCAGCAAGATCAGGATTATTTATCAGCATGAGATCAGGACAGCGCTCAACCTTGGCTCAGGGGAAGATGACACCCTTATAAAGGAACCGTTCACTGTGTACATAAGTGGGATCGATACTTATGGAGATGAGAGGGACGTGGCTCAGGGACGTGAATCAGAGCGCAGCGACGTAAATATCATTGCGGTTGTGAATCCGACGACCCGGCAGATACTTCTGGTGACCACGCCGAGAGATTATTTTGTTCCCATACCGGGAGTTTCCGACGGAATGGAAGATAAGCTGACTCATGTCGGTCTGTATGGGGTGGACGCTTCCATGAATACACTCGGAGAACTGTATGAGACGGACATCAACTACTATGTGAAATTAAACTTCACCACCCTGATAGAAGTGGTAGATATCCTCGGCGGTCTGGACGTGTATTCGGAATACGCCTTTTCCACAGGCTGGGAATCAGGGTGCGAGATCGAGGTCGCGCAGGGGGAGAACCACTTTAACGGTCAGGAGGCGCTGGCATTCTGCCGTGAGAGAAAAAATCTTGATGGCGGGGACAACCAGCGTGGAAAGAATCAGCAGGCAGTCATCACCGCGATGCTTAAGAAGGTATTGTCCCCGACAATGCTCCTGAGAGCGAGCAGCATTATCAATCAGGTCAGTCAGGGCATAGAGACAAATATCTCGCAGCCTCAGATCAACACTGTGGTCAAGAATCAGCTTGCCACCGGCGGAGAATGGACGATCCAGTCTGTTGCGGCGACCGGTATAGACGGCAGAGATTATCCGTATTCAGCGAGCAGTACCGAGGTCTACGTCATGTATCCGGATCAGGATTCTGTAGATGAGATCATCAGCCTGATCAATATTGTTGAAAGCGGCGGAAGTCTGGAGGACGGAGAACAGTTGAATTAATGATATAAAAGCCGGAACCTGCGTTTTTGAGCGGGGTCTGGCTTTGTGTTTCATAGAGAAGTTCGTTCCTATGAAACAAAAATGCTCCGCACAGGGCGCAAAATGTCCGGGGGGACATTTGTTCTGCGCCAACCGAAGTGGAACGGAGACCGCACAGCGGCTAAGATGAAGATGGCGCCGGAGCGCCCCGCCGCAGGCGGAGAATCCTGCGTGGCAGGATTCTTTATGTAAATTTTGGGTGTTGAATAATACAGGAGATGAATATATAATTAGACCTGATGCGAATTGATTATTAAAAAAAGAAAAGAAATTTGCCCTTAATAATATGAAAAAAGAAAAAATATTTTTGAAAATTATTTGTAAATTTTTGCTTTTTTTGGGAGCGGTTTTATTGATTTTGTTTGGAGGTTTCAGTGCTCTTTTATCGGCCAGTGTGAAGTGGATGTTTGAAACGTGGCCGCATCTCTCCATGCAGGAGCTGATGTTCCAGCTACAGTCGCCCATGGAAGGCACAAGCAAGGATATGATCAACAGCTATATTGATTTCTGTGTGCCTGCCACAGTGATCATAATTTTTGCCATAGTGATTATTCTTATTTCATGCCGGAAAAAGAAGAAAATGTATTTTGCGATGACGGCTGCGGTTATAATGATGTCCGCGATCGTTATTGCCTTGGATGTCCATACGGTATGGGCCCGTCTTGACGTCAAAGATTACGTTGAAAATATGAACACGGACTCTGCTTTTATTGACACTAATTACGTTGATCCGGCGGAAACGGAGCTTATTTTCCCGGAAGAGAAACGGAATCTGATCTACATTTTCCTCGAATCTATGGAGACTACATACAGCAGCACAGAAGATGGCGGCGCGTTTGATGAAAACTATATTCCTGAATTGACCCGGCTTGCTGTGGAAAATGAAGACTTTTCCGGTGCGGATCAGGAATTAAATGGCTCTTATGCCATGAATTATACGACTTGGACAATGGCAGCTCTTTTTGCACACACATCAGGACTGCCCTTATCCATCCCCATTGAGGATAACTCGATGGATACGCAGGAGAGTTTCTTGCCTGACATGACGGCTCTGGGCGATATTCTGGAAGAGCAGGGTTACAATCAGACGATACTGCTGGGGTCAGGCGGCAGCTTTGCCGGGCGAAGTCTATATTTTACGGATCATGGGAACTACAGTATAAAAGATTACTATTACTATCATGATAGCGGAAAACTGCCGAAAGATTACTGGGTCTGGTGGGGGTATGAGGATGAAAAGCTTTTTGAAAACGCGAAGGAGGAGCTTTTGTCCCTTGCCTCTCAGGACGAGCCTTTTAATCTTACCATGCTGACAGTGGACACCCACTTCGAGGACGGATATACATGCGAGCTGTGCGGTACAGAGTTCGGGGATAATACATACGCCAATGTGCTGGCATGCTCCAGCAGTCAGGTGGGCAGGTTTATACGCTGGATCCAACGGCAGGACTTTTACGAAAATACCACAATCGTTTTGTCAGGGGACCATCTCACTATGGACAGTGATTTCTGTGAGGATATTGATGAGGACTATGAAAGAAAAGTGTATACCGCGTATATTAATTCGGCGGTAGAACCGCAGAACCCGGAGTGGAGGAGGGAATATTCTACTTTCGACAGCTTTCCGACGACGCTTGCCAGCCTTGGGGTGAAGATCACGGGTGAAAGGCTTGGACTGGGCACCAACTTGTTCTCGGACAGGCAGACGCTTGTTGAGGTGTATGGTGTGGATGAGGTCAACAGAGAGCTTATGAAAAAGTCAGATCTGATGGACAGGCTGACGGAGAGCATCGATGTAAACAATCGGTCGCTTCTGATCCGGGCAGGCCTTATACCAGAAGCGAAGGCGACAGCACTGCCATACGATTTTACGACGGGATTGCTGCAGATTAAGATTGCGGATTTTAAAAATGCGGACAACGGGATCGCAAAGATCTCTGCGGCGGTCTGGACGAAGAAGGATCAGAGCGACCTGCAGTGGGTTGAGGCGGAATTACAGGCGGACGGAAGCTATCTTGCCAATATTAATGTTTCAGGCTTTGATTATACAACAGGAGAATACAATGTCGAGATATATCTCACGGATAATCTGGGAGATCAATATCTTGTGGCGGACACAATAGGAAATGTTCAATAGAAAAAAACGTAACAGTTCAGTCCGCGCCATTCGTAAAACCGCACTTCGTGCTTATCGTGGCTGACGCCACTGTTTTTCTCATTAACGGGCGCTCAGCTCATGCAGATACCCGCTCGCAAAAACATGCAAGCATGTTTTGTGCTTCCCGCGCACTGTATGGCTGAACTGTTACAAAAAAACTATTGAAAAGTTATAATTAAGTTGCTATATTATAAAAGAGTGGGTATAAAAAGTTTATATAAGGAAGGTGGATTGTATGGTGAAGCGGAAATGTGCCTGCATGATTATGATATTGTGTATGGCGGCTTTTTCTCTTGCCGGATGCGGCAGGGAGCAGGAAGAGAAGATCAGTACGGAGACAGAAAAGACGACCGGCCAAAATAAAGAGGCTGATAAAAACGAAAAGGAAGAGCCGGCACAGACAGAGGTTCAGACGGAAGAGGATTCTGAGGATACTGGTGCAGATACTCAGGCCGGAACTTCGGCAGGGAGGACTGCCACTATATATTATGTGGATCCGCAGACAGCGGAAATTATGACAAAGACAGAAGAAGTGCAGGATGAAAATAATATCTGGAATATTTTGAAAGAGGATGGACTTCTTACGGAAGATTGCGAGCTCCTCAGCTTCAAGGTGAATGAGGCGGATAAGAAGATTGACCTTGACTTTAACGCGGCGACCGGAAACCGCATACGCAGCATGGGAACGACCGGCGAGACAGAGATCATCGGCTGCATTGTCAATACATATCTGGACACATATAATTGTGACGGAATCAGACTGACAGAGGAGGGCAATGCCCTTATGACTTCGAGCGGAGCTGATTTTGATGGATACAGCGGAAGGATCACATTTTAATAAGGGAACAATGGTGTTGGAATAAAGGAGTAAAAAATGAGAAAAAAACTGATGAGAATGATGGCGGGAATCCTGTTCATGTGCATGATACTCGGATATATGCCCGCTGCATACGGCACTGAATTGGATGGAAACGGTGACGTGACAGGACAGGAACTGTCAGGAGGAGACGATCTCTCAGGCGGGGACGACCTGTCAGGCGGGGATGACCTGTCAGTAAGCGGTGAGCTCTCAGGCGGGGACGACCCGTCAGTAGGCGGCGATCTCTCAGGCGGGGACGACCCGTCAGTAGGCGGCGATCTCTCGGGCGGGGACGACCTGTCAGTAAGCGGTGATCTCTCGGGCGGGGACGACCCGTCAGTAGGCGGCGATCTCTCGGGCGGAGACGACCCGTCAGTAGGCGGTGATCTCTCGGGCGGGGACGACCCGTCAGTAGGCGGCGATCTCTCGGGCGGGGATGCCCCGTCGGCAGGCGGTGATTTGACAGGGGGAGAAAACCCGGCAGAGGGTGACGGTCTGACAGAGGAGATAACTGTCAGCGAGATTAATTATGTTTATATTGAAAGTCCCTATCTGGAGACTCCGGAAACACAGAGGATTGTTTTTTCTTTTGAAAGCGCGATCCCGGCGGAAGCGGTTGCCCTTGTTGTTGAGGATGAGGCCGGAAATCAGGAAGAATGGCAGTTGGCGAGGCAGGCGGACAACCTCTATCTGTTTGAAAAAGAGTTTTCCGGTGACGCGTATACAGGTACATATCATGCAGTCAGCCTGAAGGCATATAATGGTGAGAATGTAGAAGAGGTTCTGCTTGCTGACAGGAACGTGACGGCTGAGTTCGGCGTCAATCAGGAGTATGACGGGATTGAGGAACTGCGGCCGGTCGAAGAAGGGACAGAGGAAGAGGCTCTTGTGGAGTCTTCTATAGTAACCATTGACGAGAACGGTGTGACAGAGGCGCAGGACAGTATATCAGACGCGCTGAACGCAGCCGGCATAGAGGCGGCGTCATCCGGGACAACTTCCTTTAGGTCGCGCAGCGCTTCACCTTCTGCGAGATCAGGTAATATTGTGGTCGCCCTTGATCCGGGCCACGACAGTTCACATGCCGGGGCACAGGCGGGCGGATTGCAGGAAGAAGTACTTACCCTCAAAATCGCGAACTACTGCAAACAGGAGTTGGAACAGTATTCAGGCGTGACTGTGTATATGACCCGTACAGATGCTTCGTGTCCCAACCCCGGCTCCACCAGTTCGGGGGATGATATCGGACGGCGTGTGAATGCGGCGGCTGACGCGGGAGCGCAGATTTTTGTGAGCTTTCATCTGAATTCATCCACGAGCAGCGCTGCCAATGGAGCGGAGATTATTATTCCAAACCAAAGCTGGAAACCGGATGTGGCGGCGGATGGAAATGCGCTTGCACGTGAGATTTTAGATGAGCTGGTTGCGCTGGGACTTGGCGAGAGATCCATATACAGCAAGGATACTACGGTTGGCGAAACTTATGACGACGGATCGATCTCAGACTATTTTGCTGTTCAGATATACAGTAAGGAGCGCGGCATTCCGGGAATCATTGTGGAACATGCCTTTATGAGCAACAGCAGCGATGTGAACAACTTCCTTAATTCGGAAACAGGACTTAAAAAGCTTGGCGTAGCGGATGCTACCGGAATCGCGCAGTATCTCGGCCTGAGCAAAGGACGTTGGGAGACTGACAGCAAAGGCAATAAATATTACTATGAGAACGGGCGGAAGGTTACCGGCGGAAAGCAGATCGGCGGCTACTGGTACTATTTTGATCCCAATAAGAGCGGCGCGATGCTTGTGTCAGACTGGCGTGACAAAAACGGACAGAAATATTATTATGATGCACAGGGCCATATGTTAGCTGATCAGGGCATGGAGTACAAGGGTGAGTGGTATTATTTTACATCCAGCGGCGCAATGCTTGTATCGGGATGGCGTAATAAGAACGGACAGAAGTATTATTACGACGATCAGGGCCATATGCTGTCTGACAAGGAAGAAAAGATCAGCGGATTCTGGTATTATTTTACATCCAGCGGGGCGGCTCTTACGTCCCATTGGCGAGAAAAGTCCGGTTCCAGATATTATTATGACGGAGAAGGACATCTTGTAACGAACAAGGGAATCGCGATCGGCGGCTACTGGTACTATTTCGACGGCAATGGAAAGATGTACAAGTCCCAGTGGAGAGAGAAATCCGGCGTGAAATATTACTACGACGGACAGGGTCACCTTGTAACAAATAAGGGACTTGAAATCGGTGGTTACTGGTACTATTTTGACGCCAGCGGGGCAATGTATAAGTCCCAGTGGAGAGAGAAGAACGGCGTAAAGTATTATTATGACGGAAACGGTCATCTTGTGACAGACAGAGAACTTGAGATCGACGGCAATTTGTATTATTTTGATGCCAGCGGGGCGATGTATGACGCTGTATTGACGACAGGCTGGCAGGAAGAAAACGGTAATACATACTATTACGACAGCAATGGAAACAAGGTCGTAAACAAAGGAATCGCGATCGACGGCTACTGGTACTATTTTGATGCCAGCGGTGTGATGTACAGATCCCGGTGGAGAGATAAGGCCGGTGACAGGTACTATTATGACGGAGAAGGGCATCTTGTAACAAATAAGGGGATTGCAGTTGGAGATTACTGGTATTATTTCGATAACAGCGGTGCGATGTACAAGTCCCAGTGGAGAGATAAGGCTGGCGTCATGTATTACTACGATGGAGAAGGGCGTCTTATAACGAACAAAGGAGTCGCGATCGGCGGTTACTGGTATTACTTCGATAATAGCGGAGCAATGTACAGGTCCCAGTGGAGGGATAAAGCCGGTGTCATGTATTACTACGACGGAGAAGGCCATCTTATAACAAACAAGGGAGTCGCGATCGGCGGTTACTGGTACTACTTCGATAACAGCGGAGCAATGTACAGATCCCAGTGGAGGGATAAAGCCGGTGTCATGTATTATTATGACGGAGAGGGTCACCTTGTAACGAACAGCGCACTTGAGATTGACGGCCAGATGTACTATTTTGATGCCAGTGGGGCAATGTACGGCCAAGAGTCAGTAACGTCCGGCTGGCAGGAAGAAAACGGCAACAGATACTATTACAGCAATGGAAATAAGGTAGTAAACAAAGGAATTGAAATAGACGGCTACTGGTACTATTTTGGTGCCAATGGAGCAATGTACAGATCCCAGTGGAGAGATAAGGGCGGCGCCAAGTACTATTATGACGGAGAAGGCCACCTTATAACAGGCAAGGGAGTTGAGATTGGCGGCTACTGGTATTATTTTGACAACAGCGGAGCAATGTACAGATCCCAGTGGAGAGAGAAAGCCGGCGTCAAGTACTACTATGACGGAAAAGGCCATCTTGTGACGAACAAGGGACTTCAGATTGGCAGCTACTGGTATTATTTTGACAACAGCGGAGCAATGTACAGATCCCAGTGGAGAGATAAAGCCGGCGTCATGTATTATTACGACGGAGAAGGCCACCTTGTCACAGGGACGACAGCGTCGATAGACGGGACTGTTTATGATTTCGATTCTTCGGGCGCTGCGTCTGCGGCGTACAGTATAGCTGGAAATAGTTCTGTTACTGTAGACGCCATGGTCAAGTATTACGAAAACAATTCTACGATAGACTATCCGTCAGAGGCGCTGAAAAAAGGCGGTGCAACCACATTAAGGGACTTCTGCCAGATCTATTATGAGGAGTGCGCGGCAGAAGGAATCAAAGCTGAGGTTGCGTTTGTTCAGGCAATGCTTGAGACAGGATTTTTAAAATACGGCGGGGATGTAAAGATCGAGCAGTTTAATTTTGCAGGTCTTGGGGCCACAGGCAACGGAGAACCCGGTAATTCCTTTTCCGATGTGCGGACAGGCATAAGGGCACACGTCCAGCATCTGAAGTGTTATGCGAATAACGAGCCGTTAAACAATCCGCGCGTTGACCCGAGATGGAGCGATTCCTTAAGAGGAAAGGCTGCATATGTGGGATGGCTGAGCATCAAGCACAATCCAAACGGTACAGGCTGGGCGTCCGATGCGAATTATGGGACAAAGCTTCTGACTGGTATTAAAAAAATATTAAATCTGTAAATAATAAGGAAACAGTCCTGTTCTGTTGTATGACAGAGGGACTGTTTTCTTTTGACGTTTTGTCACGCGAAAGAGGTGTTGCTCTTGAAAACTACAAGGAGAACGTGTATACTTAAGCGTGATTAAAAATGAAAGGTAATGGTGGAAGTAGTGTATATTAGAAATACCATACAGACGATGAGAAAATATTCATTTTTGCTGCAGCAGCTTATATCCAGAGATTTTAAGGTGAAATATAAGAGATCCGTATTGGGCGTACTGTGGAGTCTTCTCAACCCCATCCTGATGATGTGCGTTCTGGCGATTGTGTTTACAAATGTTTTTAAATTTTCGACGCCGGGAGTGAATTATCTTGTGTACCTGCTGACAGGACTGACATATTTTAATTATTTCAGCGAGTCGACAAACCTTGCGATGAGCTCTGTTGTCGCCAACTTTTCACTGATAAATAAAATATACATTCCCAAAT
>DWYT01000097.1 GCA_019118545.1 Candidatus Mediterraneibacter merdavium
ATAGGACGGCTTATGCACGATTTCGCTTGTAAAAATCCAGACGAAATGTATTTTAAGGTTTTAGCGGATAAGACAAGGTATTTTAAGGAAGACGAGAAAGGAGTAGCTGATATGTCTAAGATTATGGACGATTTAATTGAAGATTTAATCGAAGATGAAAAGAAGGAAATTGCGTTGAAAATGTTACAGGACAGAAAGCTGGAAAATGGAGAGATTGCGAGATATTGTAGTCTGACATTGGAACAGGTAGAACAACTGGCTAAAATGCAGACGGCATAAGCGGCGGGAATGGCATCGGAAAATGTATTGCAGAAGAATTTGAGAAAAGCGGAGCGGCCGGGTGGGAAATCCGGCCGACATCGCTAACATGGTGCTGTACCTCTGCTCCGATAAAGCGGGTTTTATCACCGGAGAAAATACATATGTAGACGGGGGAATGGCAAAAGTTTATATTTTATGTTTGACCGCCTCTTCAAGAAACTTCGCGCATCCCGGAACCTCCTGATCATAGTAAAGCTTAAATCGCTCATCAGCAATGTACATATTAGCAATCGCCCGGTGCGCCTCTTCTGTATATTTCTTCCATGTCATACCCAGCCATTCTTTATGGAGCAGGACAATGCGCCCTGCCTCCTCACTGTCCGGCTTTATTCCCGCAAGTACCGCCTCTTTCAATCTGACACGGATTTCATTGCCCAGATTTTGGAATCTTTCGTAATCTTCCTCAGACATATTGAGAATCTTCCTCTGCACGTCATCTACTTCCTCATCACCGTACTTCCCCCGGGCCTCTGCGCCGTACAATTTTTCATGCTCCCTTATCAGACCCTCCTTAAACGCCTCGAACTTCTCTTTATCACTCATCGTACATTCTCCTTTCATTGACATGATCGAACGCCGCACCATCCGGATCAGAGCATCGGTACGTTCTCTCTGCTCCTCTAGGGCATGGAGATGCTCTTCCAAAGCTCCCATAACGTCAAAGTCTTTTTCATAAAGAATCTGTCTGATGCCCCTTAACTCCAGTCCCCTCGCCCGGTAGAACAGAATCTGCTGCAGCAGATTCACTTCTCTCTCCCCATAAAAGCGGTATCCGGATTCATTCACGAAGGACGGTTTCAGAAGTCCCTCCCTGTCATAATAGCGCAGAGTGCGCGCGCTCACTCCCGCCAGTTCTGCCAGTTCGCCAATGCTGTACATACCAGATCTCCTCCTATGATGTGGTGTTCTGCATTAATGATAATTGTTGACGCAACGTCAATGTCAAGCAGTTTTTCTTATAATTGATTTACCGCAGCTTGCGGAAATATTCTTCCAGAATCCCTTTGATATAATAGTACCGTCTTGCATAGGAGTTCTCTACCCTGATCAGCTCAAAGCCGTGCGCCCTGCATATGCTTTCCTTCTGCTTATCCCTGCGTCGGACAAGCTCTTCCTCCTGATGCTCTTTTCCGTCCAGCTCTACTGCCAGTATCGGCATCTCCGCGCCGCCGTATCTCCGCTCATAGATCACAAAGTCAAAGCGCCCGTTAAAGAACAGTCCTTCGTGGGATGTATTTTCCTGAAACACCTGAGCGATGGGAACTTCCTTTTTGACGGTACATCTTTTCCCCTCATTGATAATGTTGTCAAGGGCATGATTCAGGCTCACGAAAAATGCTTCCTCGGTCTGTGTACTGTATGGCTTGATCCCCAACGCGCGGGAATGTACTTCATCGGCAGTCACCTGATATTTCCCGTTTGTCCTTATATATTCCGCCAGTTCATACATATCGTCCTTCTGCCCCTCATCATGAAGCCTTTTTAAGTTTTTCATGCTTGAGAATAAAACCAGTTTGTCCCTTGCGCGGGAAGTCGCCACATTGATAAGCTCCCTGTTATTTTTCAGCCAGTCGTATGTTTTCTGCGACGTCTGGTCCGTGATAGCGGTAGAAAAGAGGATCATATCCTTTTCATCCCCCTGAAAGGCGTGTACCGTCCCGCAGGACACATCTTCGATCCCGCTCTCCTTAAGCATCTCTTGGATGCGGGCATTCTGATTGGCAAAGGGCGTGATGATCCCGATCTTTTTATCGCGGTTATGGAGCACATACTCCACGATTGCCTCCGCTTCCCGGGGAGACGTGTTTTTGTAGTCTGTCCGGTTATCCCCCACATCGACATAGACAAGCGGCTGCTCAGGACGATTCTCATTCTCGATACTCAGCCTGTCATTATAATATTTCTTATTGTTAAATGATATAATCGCCGGGCAGCATCTGTAATGATGGCGCAGCAGGATTTCTTCGCTGACAGAATCATTTGCCAGAAATGCTTTGTAAATGGAGTTGGCCGCATAGTCGTACTCCGGCGGCACCTGATAACGCTGTTTTAAGATCGCGTTGTCCTTATCATCCAGCAGGATCACCGGACTTAGCTGCTGGGGATCGCCTACAAGCATCAGGTTCCGTCCCCTGAGAACCGGGAGAAGGGACATCGCCATGTTGCACTGGCTGGCCTCGTCGATGATGGTCATGTCAAAATGCGGCTGCGGACTTCCGAGACGATGCGCGGAGATACAGGTGGTCGCAACGACGGGATAGATGCGCAGAAATTTTTTTAAATTTTCTGTCTCTCCGATATACTGATTGAACGCTTTCACCCGCTCGTCCTCATTTTCCATCTCAAGGATATTTCTTAAATCGTTATTCTTCGGCTCCCCGAGCCTTTTCAGATAACGGATGGAAGTAAAATTCAGATACTTCCGAAACTCCTGCTCATCGTCATCCAGGAGCGAGAGCGCCTGCCCGTCCGTAATCTCCCCGAGCTTAGCCAACTGCGTTTTCACTTCTTCAAGCTGCCTCCCCTGAAGGTCTGTCTGAAAGGTCAGGTGGCGGCTGTGCTCCATCAGGCTTTCGATTGTCTCTTTCCTCTCCTCGAGATCAAGCTTTCGTTCGTACCTTTCAAGCAGCTTTGTCAGACGGTCCATGCGTTCCGCCTTTTTCTCCCGGTTCTTTTCCAGCGTACCCTCGAACACTTTATATTTTACTGCTTCTTCATACTGGCTTTTCATTTCCCGCAGCGCGGCCTTCGTCACATCTGTATTCCCCAGCCGTATCACTGGGAATGGAATCTTATAGTCTTTTTTATATGAGATGGATTTCAGGCTCTCCACCACCGTATCGATGGGATGATTGTTATAGGAAGACAAAAGCACTGTCTTCTCATTAAAAAATGCTGTGACAATGGTATTGACGATCGTGTATGATTTCCCCGTCCCGGGCGGCCCCTGAACATATGTAAGAGGATATTTGATCCCGTTGTGGATGGCAAGAAGCTGATCCAGATTGGCACGGCGCTCCAGCAATGTGATTGGATACACCTTTCTGCGCACCGCCCTGTTCGTAAGTTTCCCGAAGAATCCTTTGACCGGATATGTCTCCTCTCCCGCCTCGATACTCTTTATGATGGACTGGTACTCTGTGTTCAGATCTACCTTCACGTCTCTTGCCAGCGCGATCATATACGGGCGGTCGTCCACGCCCTGCGCGAGCCGGCTGTATGAAGTGATCCGGTCTTTGATTGTCTCACGGTTTTGCTCAAAATCTTCCAGAAGGTCATAGTCCGCCGGGTCCATATATTTACGGATGCTCTGCTTCTCCCCGTCTATCGTAAACTCGCGGCATATGGTGATATCGTCGTCCGGCCTGAGGGCACGTCTGCGCACGTCCAGATTTAACTTCCGGTAGGCCATCACGTAGAGAGCCTCCTTCTTTCCGCCTCTTCCCCTGACCACAACGCTCAGCTCGTTCATGGCAAGCTGCCTGTACTGCCAGCCGCCCTGCCTTTTCCCTGTCTGTGCGCTTTCCTTCTGGAACTGTCTGACCATCTCCGAAAACTGCTCCTCACTCAGATGGTATTCTTTTCCCCGGAAGCACTCTCCGTCCAGATGGCTGATCAGAGCATAATCACTCTGATATACCTGCGTGTCCAGACGGCTGCAGTCGATCAGATAATTTAATATTTTCAGATTCACAGTCTTGCCAAAGAGCGGCTCATATTTTTCGGGATTCTCTTCAATGTCCCGGACGAGTTTCTCATTTCTTCTATAATAAGAAGCCTCCACGACAAAGGCTGACAAAATAGAATCAATATAAATCATGTCAAACTGCGCGATTGTATGCTCCGTAATATGAAATCCTTCCACACTCAGACTGCGCGATTGTACATTGATTCCGTTTATGGCAATCCAGTAGCATGTCGTCTCATTCTTCTTGTTCCGATATTCAATGCTCAGCCATTTCCCCTCATGGACAGCTTTAAAAATACTCTGGAAAATCTGGTTCATACCTGTGCCCTTTCCCTTAAAAATCCTGACCGCCAAAGGATGACAGCGCGCTCAGGTCAACGTCCACTATTGTCCCTCTCTCGATTTTCTCCTGCTTTAAAAACATGGCCATATACCATGGAAGGTAAATTACTTTCTCTTCTTTCTCAATATTTCCCTGACAGAAGACATACGCTGTTTCTATGTTCCAGTTTTCCACCTTCGTTACATAGTTCAGGGCAGGATGCTGTTTATATGAGGTTCCCGATTTAATCTCGATGGGGAGAACGTTTTTCCCTTTCTGAAGAACAAAATCAATCTCACCCTTGTTTTTCTTATCCAGATAATACAACTCAAAGCCGTTCGCAGTGAATATCTGGGCAAAGATATTTTCCAGAATTCCTCCCATATTCACATCCATGTTCTTTTGCAGGATTTCAAACTGCACATTTCCAAGGCTCGCCGCACATAAAAGTCCGGTATCAGCCATAAACAATTTGAACAGGTTCCGTTTCTCATTCAATTTGAGCGGCGCCGACGGCTCTGTGACATTATATGAGGGCAGGGCAACCCCCGCGTCTTTCAGCCATAGAAAACAATTTTCATACCGTTCCATCCTCGCCGTCTTACGCATATTTGCCAGAATAAAACGTTTATTCTTTTCATTTAATTCAGAGGGTATCCGGTCAAAAATATCCTTTATCTTAGCCTTGTCATCAAGGGAGTATTTTGCGATGTCCTGACGATATAATTCCAGAATATCCTTTTGCAGTTCTTCCACCTGTCCGATGTCATGTGTATCCACAAATCTGTTCACGACTGCGGGCATCCCCCCGGTGATCACATAATACTGAAACAGTCTGCACATTGTTTCATGCACACTGTCGCTGACCGGGGTGAGTGTGCGCCAGCACGTCTCCAAATATTTTACCGTCTGGTCTGTCACCCCGTTTGCGTACAGAAATTCTTCAAAATCCAGAGGGTACATGTGATATATTTCCTCATAACCCACGGGATATGAACGCACCTCTTTATAATTCACGCCAAGCAGGGAGCCTGATTCAATATAATCAAAACGTCCGTCATCCACAAGAAATTTGATGGCAGTCCTTGCCTGCGGGCACTCCTGAATCTCATCCAGAAAGATCAGCGTCTCTCCCGGCAGCACTTTCTTCCCTGTATAGGCCGTAAGGTTCGTAATGATCATATCTACATTTGATACCTCGGAAAAAATCTTAGCCGCCATCTCGTTTTCAACAAAATTAATCTCTATAAAACTTTTATAATTCTCCTGACCAAACCTTCGTATAATGTATGTCTTACCAATCTGTCTTGCTCCGGTGACAAGCAGCGCTTTCTTATCCGGGTCTTCTTTCCATGATTTCAGATAATCCCATATCTTTCTTTTCAGCATATTTCCTATGTCCTCATACTGTCCCGCGACGTTTTCTTAAAAAATATTGATATTTTTGCGACGTTTTTTGCATGATATTTTTATGTTATGCGACGTTTTTCTAATTATATTCCCTGACAGCTCTATTTTCAAGGCTTTTCAAGAGATTCCGCACAAGCGTTGCCCCGGTCACATCCGCCAGCGCCCATCCGACGGGGATGGCCCACCAGACCGCGCCCACGCCGAACACCGGAGCGAGAGCATAGGCAAGTACAACTCTTGTTCCAAGGGAGATGACTGTCAGCAGAAGCGATATCCGGGGCCGCTCCACAGCTCGGAAATACCCGTACAGCAGGAACAAGATGCCGATGCCGCAGTAGCATGCGCCTTCAATCCGCAGATAACCCGCGCCGATGCTGATGATCTCTGTCTCCTCAGCCGAGATAAAGATACCCATGAGCCGCGGCGCCAGCCAAAAGACTGCCGCCGAGATAACGAGGCAAAATGCAAGTACCGTTATCAGCGCGCTTTTCGTTCCTTTTTTGATCCTGTCCCTTTCGTCTGCCCCGTAATTTTGCGAAATAAAGATAGAATAGGCATTTCCGAACTCCTGCGCCGGCATATAAGCAAGGGTATCGATCTTCACCCCTGCCGCGAACGCCGCCATGACTGCCGTGCCGAAGCTGTTCACCAACCCCTGTACCATGAGGATGCCGAAATTCATAACCGACTGCTGGATGCCCGTGGCGGCTGAGTAGGAGAATATCTCACCGAATACCGCCGCGCGGATGCGGATACGCTTCTTCGGCCAAGCCGCCTTCTGACCTTCTGATTCCCCTGCCCCGTCCTCTCGTCTGTTCCTTTGCAGAACCGGCTCTTTAACAAGACTGTATATCCCGATTCCCACGCCGGATATGATCTGGGCGATCACCGTGGCCTCCGCCGCTCCTTCCACTCCCCGGCCCAGCACTGCCACGAAAATATAGTCCAGCGCAATATTTAACACCGTGCTCACTCCAAGAAAAATGAGCGGAACAACTGAATTCCCTGTTGAGCGCAGCAGAAATGAAAAGTAATTATACAGAAAAATAAACACCAACCCATACAGGATAATCTTCACATAGGAGAACATCATATCATATACATCCGCCGGAATCTGCATAACTCTCAGGATCGGGTGGAGCAGAAGAAATGACGCCGTCGTAATCGCGGCGGTAATACCAAGTATGAGCACAAATGACGCCGCGATATACTCTTTCATCCTGCGCATATCTCTCCGTCCGTAGCTGATGGAAAAGAGTGCGCCGCTACCCATGCACATGCCGATAATAAGAGAGTTTAAAAACGTCATCAGCGTATAAGCGCTCCCCACCGCGGCGAGAGCGCCCGAACCTACATATCTTCCCACGATCCATGTATCCGCCAGATTGTAGCACTGCTGCAGCACGTTTCCCAGTATCATGGGAACCGCAAATCGCAGCATGGTTGTCGTTACATTTCCTTTTGTCAGATCATATTTCATCTATCTTCTTTAACTCTTCTTCCGTAAATGTCGTATTCTCAACGGCGCGAATATTATCCAACACCTGCTCCGGTCTGGACGCGCCCACCAGCACACTTGTCACAACGCCGTCCCGCAGTACCCAGCTCAGAGCCATCTCAGCGAGGCTCTGTCCCCTCTGCGCGGCGATATCATTGAGCGCGCGTATCTGTCCTAGACGTTCCTCGCTCAGCGCGTCCTCCTTAAGAAATCTTCCGTCCGTGCGGATTCTGCTGTCCCCCGGCACACCGTTTAGATAACGGTCTGTCAGAAGTCCCTGCGCCAGCGGACTGAAAGCAATGATTCCTTTCCCGCAGTCCTGTGCCGCTTCTTTTAGTCCGTTCTTCTCAATGGTGCGGTCAAAGATGGAATAGCGGTTCTGGTTGATGATAAACGGACAGCGCAGTTCTCTTAGGATGTCACACGCCTTTTTCATCGTTTCCCCGTCATAATTGGAGAGTCCCGCATACAGCGCTTTCCCTGAAAAAACTGCCTGTGCCAGCGCGCCCATCGTCTCCTCAAGCGGCGTCTGCGGATCCATGCGGTGATGGTAAAAGATGTCTACATACTCCAGTCCCATCCTCTTTAAGCTCTGATCCAGACTTGCCAGAAGGTACTTCCGGCTCCCCCAGTCCCCATACGGCCCCGGCCACATCTCATATCCGGCCTTCGTGCTGATGATAAGCTCGTCCCTGTACTGCCCTAAATCCTCTTTTAAAATTCTGCCGAAATTCTTCTCCGCGCTCCCGGGAGCCGGGCCGTAATTATTGGCGAGATCAAAGTGTGTGATCCCGTTGTCAAATGCAGTAAAACAGATCTGCCTCATATTTTCATAAGCAGAAATATCCCCGAAATTGTGCCACAGTCCCAACGAGACCTCCGGCAGCTTAAGACCGCTTTCCCCACAGCGGCTGTAGACCATTTTTTCATACCGTTTTTCTGATGCCTTGTACATAATTTTACCAATTTCCTTTCTACTACAATATATTTACGGTTAATCTCCCTTACAGCAGTATCGCCATCAGCGAGCATAAATATCAGGCAATGCCCGGGCCGCTATATTTGCCCGTCAGATTCCCTGTGACTTGAATATCTCTTGAAAGCGCAGCGCGTCATCTATCGTATTCTTCCAGCCGAAGCGCCCCAGATCGACCCGCAGGCCGTCCTCCGCATATTCCACTTCAACGCCCTCCTTCTCCAGAAGAAGCTTCTGCATATCCGCCGTCTCAAAGGACGCTGCCCCGCTTAATATTCCCCGTGAGTTCACAACACGGAAAGCGGGAATATCGTCTCCCAGCCTTCCCCGGTTCAGCGCGTATCCCACCTGCCGGGCGTTCTTCGGCTTTCCGCACAAAAGGGCAATCTGCCCGTAGCTCGCCACATTTCCGTAAGGAATCGCAAGACAAACGATACGCGCCCGCTTATAAAAATCAAAACCGCCCATAGCGTAACCCTTCCTATCCCCGCCGTCTTATCTCTACTGTCCCGTACCTATTGTTCTGTCTGCTCCTTCTTAAGTATCTCTGTCAACTCTGCAAGACTCTGTATGACCGTCACTCCCGGAACTGTCTTCTTTCCCGTCCGGTCCAACAGGATGGGCCGTATCCCCGCGCTCTGCGCGCCTTTTACGTCAGAAGCAGCGGAATCTCCCACGTGAATCACTTCCCCGGCCTTGCATCCGCTGACCTCAAGCGCCTTCTCAAAAAGCTCTCTGTGCGGCTTGTATGCCCTTGCCATGTCGCCGCATATGATTCCCGCCGGATGAAGTCCATTGTCCTCCATCGCCACCTGAACATACTCCGCGCCGTTGTTCGTCACCACATAGATTGGCAGAGGGCATTTTTCAAAAAAGTCCTTCACATCGTCAAAAACAGGAGATTTTGACCACAGCTCATTGCAGAGCGCGTGAAGCTCTGCCTTATTGTCTTTCAGGTTCAGCTCCCGCTCAAACTGCTCCAACAGCTTATCCACGATCTCATCCTCTGTAATAAAGTCGTCCAGATAGCTTTCCTCTTCATACTTTTTCAGGTTGCCCCACCAGTATGATAGCGTCTCCTGCGGACTTTTGGCGTCGCTGTTCATGTAACAGCGCTTCACCATCTCCATGGACGCCGCCCCGTCCTCCCGGGTGATGGTTCCCGTATAGTCTAAAAAGACTGCTTTTAACATAACTTACGCCTCCATTTTATAATACTTCTTTAATAATACATGCTCATACCCTCTCTTTACAAGGGTATATATGCCGCAAACCGTGATATTTGCTACAGTTCAGCCATTTGATTCGATAGCATTTCTTTGTGATGATGTCTGGAAGCGGAGAATCAAACAGCTGTTACTGATATTTTCATTCTTGCATTGAAAACCCTGCCTTGTTGCTATAATATATCAGATGAAAGTATTCCCGCCCCACGGAATGACAGGGGCGGAGCAGAACGGAGAATTTACATGGGCAATGTAGCGTCACAGACGATTGTATATGCAGCACTATTATTTTTAGGATACGGATTCAAAAGGCTCGGTATCTTCAAAACGGAAGACGCCGGGTTCTTAAAATCCGTGATCCTGTATATCACGATGCCCGCCGCCGCTGTGAACGGGTTGAAAGCTCTGGAACTCCAGCCGTCGTTTCTCTGGTGTTTCCTGATTGGCTTCGCCACATGCAGTATCCTCATGGTGATCGGGATGGTGGCGACAAGGAAATCCGGCGCCTCCGATCAGCTTCTGTTCCTGTTCAGCTTCAACAGCTTTAATGTAGGGAACTTCGCCATTCCTTTCCTGACCGGACTGATCTCGGACAGCGGATTCGCGGCGCTGTGTCTTTTTGACATTTCTGTGGCGATCTTCCTCTACGGGGTGGACTACAGCATCGCCGAAAGCCGCAAGGGACAGGGCGGAGGCTTCTCTTTAAAGCTTCTGCTGAAAAAGCTGTTCTGCTCTCCGATCACGGACGCATACCTTATCATGCTCCTTCTGGCGGCGCTCCATATCCGCCTCCCGGGACCTGTTTTAAGGCTTGCGGAGGTTGCCGGAAACGCCAACGCATTTCTGGCAATGCTCAGTATCGGCATCCTGTTTGAGCTGTCCTTAGATAAGAAAAGTCTGCGCACCCTTGTAAAATTTTTCTCGCTTCGTTATGCCGCCGTTCTGCTCGTCGCCGGGGGAGTCATATTATTCGTCCCTTTCCCCGAAGACATCCGTCTGGCAATATGTGTCCTTCTGATGGCTCCGGTGGCAAGCATTGCTCCTCTGCTTACGGTCAATGCCGGGGGAGACGGCGGGAAAGCTGCTCAGATCAACTCACTAAGCCTGCTGATCGGAATCGCCATGATGGCTGTTATCTATGGCGTACTTTCATAAATTTTCAGATAATTTTACCGCCCTGCGGATCGGTTTAAGACAAAGGAGACAGTATCAATGAACACAAGACCTGTTTTTCACGGAAGCGATATAGAAAAGATCTGTGAGTATTATAAATTAAAAAAAGAGGACATCATCAACTTCGGGGCAAACGTAAACCCTCTCGGCCTTTCTGAAAGGGTAAAACAGGCGCTTTCCTCGCATCTGGACGTCCTCTCCTCATATCCTGACAGAGATTATACCGCCCTTCGCGGCGTTATATCACATTACTGCGGCATCCCCGCTGATTTTATCCTCCCGGGAAACGGCTCCAGTGAACTGATCTCGCTTTTGATCGAAGCCTGCACCCCCTCACGGACGCTGATCCTCGGCCCTACCTACTCGGAATATTCAAGGGAGCTGTCATTTTCAAAAAGTGTACAGGACTATTACCATCTCAGGGAAGAGCAGGATTTTGTCCTGAATGTGGATGAGCTTTGCCGCGCGCTCGAATCCGGCGCATATGATCTTCTCATCCTCTGCAACCCGAACAATCCGACCTCCACTGCCGTCCTTAAGGACGACATGGAACACCTGCTGGCCTTCTGCTCTGCAAAGGACATCTTCGTCATGATTGATGAAACCTATGTGGAATTCGCGCCAGATATCGAATCAGTGACCGCAATGCCCTTTGCAAGAAGCTTTGACAATCTGTGCGTCTTAAGAGGCGTCTCCAAATTTTTTGCCGCGCCGGGACTGCGCTTGGGATACGCGGTCACTGGGAATCGCGCTCTTCTTGCGAAAATGAAGGGCAGGCAGATCCCATGGTCCTTAAACAGCATGGCCGCTTTCGCCGGGGAGCTTCTCTTTCAGGACGCAGAATATATCAGCAGGACGCGGGAGCTTATACAAAGCGAACGGGAGAGAATGTATGGGACTTTAGAGGGCATGTCCGCCTTCAAGGTATACAGGCCGTATGCCAACTTCCTGCTCGTGAAGGTCTTAAAAAAAGAACTGACCGCCTTTGACACATTTGAAACCTGTATCAAAGACGGCCTTATGATCCGCGACTGCTCTTCCTTCCAATGCCTTGACGGAGAGTTCGTACGCTTCTGTATTATGCTGCCGGAAGATAATTCCAGACTGCTTAAAGTGTTAAATGCTTTATAGATAATTTATTCTTCCTTTGATCAGCATATCTCCGCTCCCGCGGGCATCGCTTTCTCCGGCACCATAAGCGACAGATTTCCTTCCGCATCCTCCGCGCAGAGCAGCATGCCCTCTGAAAGAACGCCCGCCAGCTTCGCGGGTTTTAAGTTCACAAGAACCATGACCTTCTTCCCGACCATTTCCTCAGGGGTGTAATACGCTTTGATGCCGGACACGATCTGCTTGACCTGACTCCCGATCTTCACCTGAGAGCAAAGCAGCTTCTTCGACTTCTTCACTTCCTCACAGGCAATGATCTCGCCTACCTGAAACTGCATCGCGCCAAACTGCTCGAAGGTGATCTCCTCCTTCGGCTCGATGTCGATCACAACCTCATCCGAAGCTCCTGCCCCATCTGTTCCCGCTGCATTTTCTCCCACTAAGCTTTCTTCCGCCGCATTTTCTTCCGCCACAGGATGAAGTTCCTCAACCTTCTTCATCACTTCCTCAAGATCCAGTCTCTGGAAGAGAATCTCCGGCTTCTCTGTCACATGCCCGTCTCCGAGCTGTTCTAATATTTTCTTACTTGTAGACGGCATGAAAGGCTCAAGGAGCTTCGCGCCCGCCCCGATCCCCTGAATCAGGTTCCAGAGCACCGTCTCAAGGCGCTCTTTCTTCGCCTCATCCTTAGCCAGCACCCACGGCATTGTCTCGTCAATATATTTGTTGCAGCGCTTAAAGAGATTGAATATCTCTGTCATCGCGTCAGCCACGCGCAGACCGTCCATCTTCGCCTCCACTGCTGCCGGAGTGCCGTCGATCACAGCCTTTAAGTCAGCGTCCACTTCTTCCGCCGCTCCCTTGTCTGCCACTGTTCCGCCGAAATATTTATTCGTCATGGAAACGGTACGGTTCACGAGGTTGCCGAGCGTATTTGCAAGGTCAGAGTTCAGTCTCTCCACCATCAGCTCCCATGTGATGACGCCGTCGTTTTCAAATGGCATCTCATGGAGCACAAAGTAGCGCACCGCGTCCACTCCGAAGAAATCCACCAGTTCATCCGCATAGAGTACATTTCCCTTGGACTTGCTCATCTTGCCGTCCCCCTGTAAGAGCCACGGATGTCCGAACACCTGCTTCGGAAGCGGAAGTCCCAACGCCATCAGGAAGATGGGCCAGTAGATCGTATGGAATCGGATGATATCCTTTCCGATCAGGTGCAGGTCAGCGGGCCACAGCTTCGCAAACTGCTCTGTGCTCTCTCCATCCGCATCGTACCCGATCCCCGTGATATAGTTGGTCAGCGCGTCCAGCCACACATAGGTAACGTGCTTCGGATCAAAGTCTACCGGGATTCCCCACTTGAAAGAGGTTCTGGATACACACAGATCCTGAAGTCCCGGAAGAAGGAAGTTGTTCATCATCTCGTTCTTGCGGGATACCGGCTGGATAAACTCAGGATGCGCGTTGATGTGCTCGATCAGACGATCCGCATATTTGCTCATTTTAAAGAAATACGCTTCCTCCTTCGCAGGCTGCACCTCGCGCCCGCAGTCCGGACATTTCCCGTCCACAAGCTGGGACTCCGTGAAGAAAGACTCGCAAGGCGTACAGTACATTCCTTCATAATGACCCTTGTAAATGTCTCCCTGTTCATACAGCTTTTTGAAAATCTTCTGCACCTGCTTCTCATGATCCTCGTCCGTCGTGCGGATGAATTTGTCATAAGACGTGTCCATCAGATCCCAGATCCGCTTGATCTCCGTGGATACATTATCTACAAATTCCTTTGGCGTGATGCCCGCCTCCTGCGCTTTCAGTTCAATCTTCTGGCCGTGCTCGTCTGTTCCTGTCTGGAAGAACACATCGTATCCCTGACTCCTCTTATAGCGCGCGATCGCGTCCGCCAGTACGATCTCGTAAGTGTTGCCGATATGCGGCTTGCCTGACGTGTAGGCAATGGCGGTTGTGATGTAGTATTTCTGTTTCTCTGACATGATTACCCTCCCTTAAAATAAAGTAACCCGCCTTCTTAATCCTAAGAAGACGGGTGATTACCGTGTTACCACTTCTCTTTGCCTCATCCTCACGGATAAGACCTCTGCGAGTGCCTGATCTGCACTCCCCGCTGTAAAGGGCGGACCCTTCACAGGCTTACCAAAGGCTCGCCTGTGCTGCTCAGAAGCCATGTTCATCTGCTTTCCGTCCATCCCTCTCAGCACCCGGGATTTCTCTGTAGGATCTCCGGCAGATTACTCTCTTCCTCATTGCGTTTGCTGTTCTTGATTCTTTTTAATCTATAGAATAGGTTAGCATATGGAAGGGGCGGGTGTCAAGGGTGGCGTCATCATGAATAAGGACATACAAAGCTTTTGTCCTTTGGCTTTCAGTCTGGCTAGAAATTTATCACCAAGTCTTCCATACAAACCATCATTATAATAAGGGATTAATTCTTCTTTCCTGTCTCCTGCTTTAACAGGCCTTCCATCAGATCTTTTTCTTTTTTCTCCATATTTTCTGCGAATTTTCTGTGATTTCCATCCCATATTGCAAATATATTATACATAAAGACACAGTTCTTGTTCAAACCTTTGTATGGCTCCATATAATAAATATATTTCATCATTTCTTTTTCCAATTGGTACTTATGCTTCGAATGTCGAAGCCATGCCTCTTGGTATTTACGTATATCAAGGCTTTTTGAGACAGCCATGCATAACAAACTGATAGGTATCAGTACAGTTCCTTTTTCAACCAGAGACATCCATAGATTTTCTTGGTGGTTAAAAATCAATATTACTAAAGCAACGTATACCAACACTCCCAGCAGAAGCACTCCTACAAAAAGTCGTTTCCTTCCGAAATTTTTCTTTCTATTATGTTTATCCTTACATTTTACCAGTTCATAGTTAACTTCAAAAAATTCTCTAAATCGACGCTGGCCCCTATCTGCTCTTTTGCTACTAGACTTGCTACGGGATGTGATCTGTTTCTCCCATTCTTTCTTCCACTCATCAAAAATATTCTCTCGTGCTTTGTCAAACGCTCTCTCGTTTGCTTTTAATACCTCTTTTTCCTTCTGAAACCACATAATATCCCTCTACATAATATTCTTTTTATCTTTTCAGTTTTAAAAAATCATCAATACATTCCAGCGTCTGGGTAATTTCTTTATACTGCACTGACGGAAGAACCTCCTTTTTGACAAAGCTACTGTCGATTCCTGCCTGACGTACTTTGTCAATCCATTGGAGAATACTCTCTTTTTTGTAGTTTTTATGTACAAGGCAGTGATACAAATATGCAAGCTCATTCTCACAATTTGTGTTAAAAATTAACGGATCATCCGAATTTACTGTCACAAGCACCTCATGTTTCTTCCCGTGTGAATTATCCAATCCTTTTGAATTCAGGTTCAAAATGTAGTTACTGAACAGAGCTTCGATGTCTCCTATTGTTGTATTAGACGTCGGATTAACCTCCACATAGATCCCTTTTTGCTCAACCTTCTGTATCACATATTCCTGCACCTTTTTGAGCATCTGAAATTCTTCATTATCTACATTTATAAATATAGGCTTCTGAAACCTTCTGAAATAGAGCGGGCAAAAAAAGGTACAGAATATTTTTTCTTTTGTCCACAATACACCAAAAGGACTGCTTGTATTATAATACCTGCAGAAATGATGAAGCCCATTAGCGGATACATTCTCTTCCCTAGGTTCATCCAAAATATATTTTTCTTTAATCTTAACAAAAATCCTTTCATAATTCAGATTAAATTTTTCACTATATGCATCATACAGGATATGTACTTCCATTCCTGAGATATCACCGTATATCATCTTTGCCAAATTGAGTATCTTCCCCTCAAGCGCCTCGACAGCAATTCCAATCACCCAGTTTTCGTATACCATATTGCCCCATAGCCAAAGCAGATTTTCCAAATGTTCCATGACGGGCACTATTACCACTGCATTGCGCCTCATCCAATATTCCACGTCCACTCCTAGCGCGACCGCATGACCAAGCCTATCACCCGGTTTGTAGTGAAAGTGTTCAATAACTTCATCGATATGTCTCAGACCAGACAGTAAATGTCGGAACTCTTCTCCAACATGATAAGTAAATCCAATATTATTTAACCGCTCAATCTTTCCGTCCATATCCTCAATCACAGGCCGGGTAATGCTTCTGTTTCGGATGGCATTATATACAGGTGCAAAAATCCACGGTTCCGCTTGATTTTCCTCCGAGGCAGCGTCTATCCCAACGACATATCTTCCAAGAAGGGGTATCTGCGAGCGCAATTCTTCAATCGCTGTCGCCTGAGCTGTCATGACGCTTCTCCACATAATAATATGCTTAGAATATATCGCCGCCTTCTCGGCATCCCGCACCCAGCACATACTTCCCACCCGGTTATCTACATAATTCCTTTTATTAAAGTGAAAAATAATCCCTATAGAAGGCACAGCGCTCTTCCCTTCTCTACACTGACAATCAAGCGTAGAAAAATCAACCTGCATTCCAAGCTTCCAATCATATATACCTGCTGTCTCCAGTAGATTTTTCCGATATGCATCCAACACGATGCGGACGCGCTTCAGAATATCTGCTTTCATTTCATAGCGAACCTGTTCATATTCCAACTGCCCCTTCTGAATTCCGCTGTCAAGTATCCTCATATCTGGAGATATCCTGACCTCAAGTTTCCTTAGATGGATATTAGAAGAAAAACTCTTAAAAATCAACCCGCATCCCTCTGTCTGGCTCATGATTGCCATTCGCTTCGTCATTTCGCCATAATACATTCGAAAATTAGCAAGCCCCTGAATCTGATTCTCTTGCATTATACCGGAATAAAATCTATTCTTCCTTCTTAAATACTGGACAAACAAATGCCTCAGTTCATTTTTTTCAGGGTTATCCTTAAAAAACCACAGACTCTTTAACAGCAGAATCATTTCTGAGCTCGTTTGGTATACTCGGTAGTTTCTATAAAGGCCGGACAACAGGTAATCCATTTCCTGCGCCTGCCCATATTCTTCTCTGATGTGCTGTTCACTCATCCGCAGTATTTTGGGTAAATCCTCTGTATATTTTATCTCCTCTCCCTTCAACAGAGCGCAAAGGATATCTATAACTGCTACATATTCCTGCTCATATACGTCTTTTATAAAATCCTCCAGATTCTGTTTTGTTCTCGTTTCCAAAATACTCAGCCCATACAATACGATAAAGCAATAGCCCAAAACTAACTTTTGCCTTCGCGCAAAACTCCCTGTATTTTTCCTCTGTGTCAATAATACTTCCCCAAAAGCGTAGATCCATATATTTCTGCCAGAGATACACGTACTCCAGTCCTGCATTAAAATGACAATGTGTCTCCGCCACACCTTTGTTCAGCACACTTTCCAGCGTTTTATCAGCCAAATATATGCCAC
>DWYT01000009.1 GCA_019118545.1 Candidatus Mediterraneibacter merdavium
GTCTGGTCGGAGGAAAGTCATACATTGACAGTACCGGCAGTCCCGGAGGCGGCTCCCTCCGCGGAGCATCAACTGGTAGTGACTCTGCCTTCTGTGCCGGACAGGCCGGAGACAGTAGTTCCTTCCGTACCGGCGGAGCCTGAGGCGGTGATCCCTTCTGTACCGGATCAGCCTGAGGCAATAGTCCCGTTTGTGCCGGATCAGCCTGAGACGGTAATTCCGTCTGTACCGAAGGAGCCGGAAACTGCGGTGCCTTCTGTTCCTGAGGAACCGGATGTGGTCATTCCGTCCATACCGACGGAGCCGGAAACGATCGCTCCTCCGGTCACGGATTCATCAGACAATCCGGAGGACAGCGCTTTGATGGCGCCAGAGGGATTTCTTGTGGATGAGTCCGGGATAATCTACGGCGTCACAGACGCACTGGTTATTACTGACGGCTGCCTGATCCTTCCCTCTGAAGGATGTACGGGTATTGCTTCCGGGGCATTTGCGGACGCTCCGGGCGGAATTTATGAGGTTTATATTCCATCAAATATTACATATATCGCGGATGGTGCGTTCACCGGACTTTTTGAACTGGAATGGTTTGAGGCTGCCCCGTCAGGTACATATTATACAGAAGACGGCGTACTCTTATCAGAGGGCGGGGCCTGTATCTTAAGCTTCCCGGCAGGAAGAATCGGGAGCTACAAAGTTCCGGCAGGCGTGAGCCGGTTTGCATACGGCGCGTTTGACGGTGCGAATATTGAGGCGGTTGACGCGACGGACTGTATATTAACAGATGTGGGAAATCTTCCGGAGACAATCCTGCTTCTCCAGAGATGACAGTCGGCGTACGGCAAAGGTGTTTATTGAAGAATCCTCCAATATGTTTTATAATATTTTTATAAAAACGGATAACTGCAAATTTTGCAGAAGGGAGGGGACTTTATGAGCGAGAGAAACATACTCCAGTTATTGAGGCACAGCAGGTATACGGTTGTCTTAAGCGGTCAGGGTCTGATGATAGAGAGCGGGTATCCCCTTTTGAGAGATGGGGCGGAATCCTATGAGATTGAGCAGAAATACGGCTATTCTTATGAAGAAATGCTCAGCAGCAGCTTTTATTCCGCAAGGAAGGAATTATTTTTCCGCTTTTATAAGGAAGTCATACTGAAAGCGGCGGAAATCCCTCCGGGGAAAGGGTTCCATATGCTAAAACAGCTTCAGGATCACGGAATGATCCACGCTATCATTACGCGCCGTATTGCGGGACTTGAGAACAGGGTCGGCTGTACGAACGTAGTAAATCTTAAGGGAACTGTCTTTGATAATTTTTGCCCGAATTGCGGAAGGCATTATCCCATCGAGTACATGAGAGAGGCAAAGGGTGTACCTTTATGCGAGCAGTGTCTTGTAGCTATCCGCCCGAAGGTGTGTCTTTTCGGGGAGATGATTGACAACGGCCTTATGACCAGAGCTGCGGAAGAAGTAGAGAAAGCGGATGCCCTCCTTGTGCTGGGGACTAACCTGAGTACGCCGCTGTGCAGTCAGATGCTGCAGTATTATACAGGCACGAAGCTGATTCTTGTGACAGAGTCAGAGCATTACTCAGACCAGAGAGCGGACATTGTAGTACATGGACGATGCGACGACTTTTTGGAGAAACTGGTCATGGAATGTGAAGGATAGAACAGTTCGTGCCTGATGGCCGAACTAAAATAAAACGAAAATTGGAGAGAGAAAATGAGCAATAAAGTAAGAACAAGATTCGCTCCGAGCCCCACAGGCCGGATGCACGTAGGAAATTTAAGGACAGCGCTCTACGCGTACCTGATTGCAAAGCATGAGGGAGGAGATTTTATCCTCCGCGTGGAGGATACGGATCAGGAGCGCTTCGTGGAGGGCGCGCTTGATATCATCTACCGGACGCTAGAGAAAACAGGACTGATCCACGATGAAGGGCCGGACCGGGACAAGGGATACGGACCTTATGTGCAGAGCGAGAGACAGGCGTCAGGACTTTATCTGAAATACGCGAAGCAGCTCGTAGAGCAGGGAGACGCATATTACTGCTTCTGTGACAAGGAGCGTCTGGAATCTTTAAAAACGTCAGTTTCCGGCGACGGGACAGAAATCGCAGCCTATGACAAGCATTGCCTTGGCCTTAGCAAAGAGGAAGTGGAAGCGAATCTGGCGGCGGGGAAACCGTGGGTCATCCGCCTGAATGTGCCGGATGAGGGAGAGACTACGTTTCACGATGAGATCTATGGGGACATCACTGTGCCAAACAGCGAGCTGGACGATATGATCCTTATTAAGTCGGACGGCTTCCCCACGTATAACTTTGCAAATGTCATTGACGACCATCTTATGGGAATTACCCATGTTGTAAGAGGCAATGAATATCTGGCCTCCGCGCCCAAATACAACCGTCTCTATGAGGCGTTCGGCTGGGAGATCCCGGTGTATGTGCACTGTCCGCTGATCACGGACGAGAATCATAAAAAGCTGAGCAAGCGGTGCGGCCATTCCTCTTATGAGGATCTTATTGATCAGGGTTTTGTGTCCGAGGCAGTTGTAAATTATGTGGCTCTGCTCGGGTGGTGCCCCACGGACAACAGGGAGATATTCTCTCTTGAGGAGCTGGTTGAGGCGTTTGATTACCGCCATATGAGCAAGTCCCCGGCTGTGTTTGACACTGTGAAATTAAAATGGATGAACGGGGAATACTTAAAGGCAATGGACTTTGACCGTTTCTATGAGCTGGCAAAGCCGTATATCAGGGAGACAGTGACAAAGGATTATGATCTGAAAAAGATCGCGGCGCTCGTCAAGACCCGCATCGAGGTTTTCCCGGATATCGCGGATCAGACCGGCTTTTTCGAGGAACTGCCGGAGTATGACAATGAACTGTACAGACACAAAAAGATGAAGACAGATCCGGAGAAGGGCCTTGATCTTCTTAAAGAGGTCCTTCCGCTTCTTGAGGCGCAGGACGATTACAGCAATGACGCGCTTTTTGAGCTGCTGAAAGGCTTCGCGGAGGAGAAGGGATATAAGATCGGCTACGTGATGTGGCCGCTTCGCACCGCGGTGTCCGGCAAGCAGAATACGCCGGGCGGCGCGACAGAGCTGATGGAAGTGTTTGGAAAAGAGGAATCTCTGCGCAGGATCCGCGCGGGGATCGAGAAGCTGAGCTAAAGATGGGTTTTAACGAATCACAGAAAAAGGCTGTCTGCCACAGAGAAGGGCCCTGTCAGGTACTGGCGGGGCCCGGTTCAGGCAAGACACTGACAATTGTGAACAGAGTCCGCTATCTGATCGGAGAGTGTGGTGTAAGGCCGGAGGAGATTCTGGTCATTACGTTTACCCGCTATGCGGCGGCAGAGATGAAGACAAGGCTGTGCGCCCTCATGGGCAGACAGGATATTCCCGTGACAACAGGCACCTTTCACGGGATTTATTATGGTATTTTGAAATGGGCATACCGTTTCGGACCGCAGAATATCCTCTCTGAGGAGGAGAAGTACCAGATTCTCCGCTCTGCTGTTAGCAGACAGGAGATGGAAGTGTTCGACGAGGAAGACTTCCTGCGTGATATTGCCGAAGAGATCGGAAGAGTGAAGAATAACAGGGAGGATATCGAACAGTTCGTATCCGCCAAATGCAGCGCGCAGAACTTCCGGGACATCTATAAAGAGTATGAAAGGCAGAGAAAAGCGCTGCGTAAGATTGATTTTGACGATATGCTTGTCGTCTGCTTCGAGCTGTTTGTCTCACGCCCGGATGTCCTCGCCCAGTGGCAGAAAAGGTTTAAATATATCCTCGTAGATGAGTTTCAGGATATCAACCGTGTGCAGTATGATGTGATCCGGATGCTCGCCCTCCCTGAAAACAATCTCTTTGTAGTAGGGGACGACGATCAGGCAATCTACGGCTTCCGGGGCGCTGACCCTGAGATCATGTTCCGGTTCAGGGAAGATTACCCCGGCGCAGAACAGATCCTCCTTGATGTGAATTACCGTTCCACCTCCAACATCGTAAGCAATGCGTTAAAGGTGATCGGAAATAATGAGAAACGGTTTGATAAAAACATATCGCCTGCAAGGGGGAAAGGCGCTTTTTTGCATGTACAGGAGCTAAAGGATCCAAACGAAGAGGCACAGTATGTGGTTGATGAGATCGAGAAACGCATACAAAGCGGCGTACCGGCGGAAGAGACCGCAGTCCTGTTCCGTATCCACACGGACGCGCGCCCCGTGGCGGAGGAGCTGATCGCGAGGAAGATCCCTTTCCAGATGAAGGAGCATCTGCCGAATATTTATGATCACTTTATCGCCAAGGATATACAGGCGTATTTCCGGTTGGGATTGGGGGAGATAAGCCGCAAGGATCTGCTTTTGGTCATGAACCGCCCCAAAAGATATATCGGCCGGGACAGTCTGTCAGAGGGGGCGTCCTTTGAAAATATGAGGAAATTTTACTGTGACAAGGACTGGATGATGGACCGCATCGACCAGTTTGAGTGGGATGTAAAGATGCTTTCGCGCATGGCTCCTTACGCGGCCATCCAGTATATCCGAAAGCGGATCGGGTACGACGATTATCTTAAGGACTATGCGTATACACATAAAATGGAGCGGGGGGATCTCAATGAAGTGCTTGCAGAGATCGAGGAGGCGGCAAGGCCGTTCCCCTCGCTGGAGGAATGGTTCCGGCACGTGGAGGAATATACCGAAGCTCTTAAGAAAAAGGAACGACAGAAGGATAAAGCGGGGGAGGGCGTACGCCTGATGACGCTCCACGCCGCAAAGGGACTGGAGTTTGACACTGTTTTTCTCGTGGGGGCAAACGAAGGTCAGATGCCTTATAAAAAAGCAAAAAAGGACAGCGAGACCGAAGAGGAGAGAAGGCTTTTCTACGTGGGGATGACCCGCGCTAAGGATGTGCTTAAGATCTGTTATGTAAAAACAAAAAACGGGAAAGAGGTGTCTCCTTCCCGCTTTGTGGATGAGATCCTTGCCGACGGCTGACAAATGGATGTCACCGCAAAGAAACCGATCACTCGATATCGTCAAGATCGATGTCGTCGAAATCCTGTTCCTCCATCCATTCGTTGAACGCTTCTGAAACATGCTCAAACTCATCGTCGTCCAGAATGTTTTCAAGTCCGGGTTCCTCGTCCTCACCGTTGTCGATGAAACGGTAGAGATAGACCATCCCGTCGTCATTGTCCCCCTCTTCATCAAGGGGAAGAAGGGCGATGTACTCCCTGCCGTCTGTCTCAAAGATGGTAAGTACGGCACATTCTAATTCTTCGTCATTTTCAAGAGTCAGTGTTACGGTGAGTGATTCATTTTCATTCATATGAATTTCTCCTTTTCGTCTGTATTGTGTAGCATGGAGATACTCTCTTTTTACAAGAGCACACATGCCCTTATAAAGAGAGGGTATCAAAAAGAAAAGGAAAAAGCAAGGCAGAACTGTAACTATTGACATTCCTTTGAAACACGGTAGAATGAAAAGTGGATGATAACAGCAAGATAATCAACGAGGTAAGAAGATGAAGAAAAAACTGACCGCAGTTATACTGGCTGCAGTACTTGTCGCTGTTTTTTTACCGGGGTGCAAGAAAAATGTAGGCACCCCAGAGGATAATCCTGTGCAGGAAGACACGGGAGAAAATACGCCGGAAGAGGAATATATCTTTGCATATAGCTGCGGCGACCTCTCCGATCCTTTCTATGATGTGCTAAAAGAATCGATCCGCGCGGGAGCGGAAGAGCAGGGGCACCGTCTTGTAGTCAAAGACGCGGGGCAGGATGCCGCGCAGCAGGCGGAGCAGCTGGCAGCTCTGGCGGAGGAGGATGTAGATGCGGTATTCCTCTGCCCGCTTGACGAGGAGGTAATTACCCCCTCTCTTGAAATGCTCGGCGAGGCGGGAATCCCGGTTATTGACCTCAGTGTGCGGCTTGAAGGATCAGACCTTTTCGACGCGTTTATCGGGGCGGATGAAAGCAATGCCGGAAAAGTGTGCGGGGACGACCTGATGCAGAGAAGAACCAACGGAGGGACGCTGGTGATCGTGGAGGATTCCGGAAACAGCCTTATCAATCAGAGGATTACCGGCTTTGAGGAGGCTGTGCAAAGCGGAGGCTTTGAAGTGATAAAACGGATCGATGCCGGGAAGACAACTGTCGGCGTACAGGCGGAGATGGAGCAGCTTCTAAGCGGGGCGGATCACATTGACGCTGTGATGTGCGGAGAGGACCGTATGGCAAAAGAGGTGCTCGCCGCGTTTGAAAAAACAGAAGGAACAGGGACAGTTGTATACAGTGTGGGCGGATCCCCGGATATAAAAAAAGCTCTTTTAGATCCGCAGAGTCCAATGATGGGAACGGGAGCCTTGTCGCCTGTGAATATGGGGAAAACCGCAGTTAAAACGGTGGCAGCTATCATGGAAGGCGGACAATATGAGAAGGAGACAACGATAGAGACATTCCTGATCAGCAGAGATAATCTCGAGATCTACGGAACAGACGGCTGGCAGTAAGAAAGGAACATAATATGAAAAAGACATCAGGAAGACCACAGCCATTTGGGGCGGTCGTAGAGGGAAGAAAAGTAAATTTTGCTGTGCAGGTACCAGAGGAAAAGGCCTGTGCGCTCCTCCTGTACAAAAAAGGAAAACAGGAACCAGAGCATGTTTTTGAAATGCCCGCTGAAGAGGGAATCGGTGAAGTCCGTTTCCTTATGGTTGAGGACATTGATGCAAAAGATTACGAATATAATTTCCGGATCGGCGGCAAGGTCTGCATCGATCCATATGTAAGGGAAATCACAGGCAGAAAGGCTTTTGGCAGGGCGCAGGATGTTTCAGAACATCACGTGCGCGGTAAGCTTGTCTGCCCGGAATATGACTGGGGAGAGGATAAAAGGCTCCATCTTCCGTGGGATGAGGTCGTGGCATACAGCCTTCATGTGCGGGGGTTTACGAAGCATAGCTCGTCAAAGGCAAAACACAGGGGGACATATCAGGGAGTGATCGAGAAGATCCCCTATCTGAAGGAATTAGGTATCAACCAGATCCAGTGCATGCCTGTGTATGAATTTGAAGAGTTCTCCAAGGGTAAGGTAAATTACTGGGGATACGGCCCGGCGTACTATTTTGCGCCCAAGGCGTCTTATGCTGCGGGAGAGTCCGCTGTCCATGAATTAAAAGATATGGTCAGAGCATGCCACAGGGAGGGGATCGAGGTTATTCTGGAAATGCCTTTTGCGGAAAATGTATCTGTATATACAGCCTTGGAATGTCTGCGTTTTTATATGCTGGAGTATCATGTGGACGGTTTTGTAATCAATCCGTACACCGTTCCGTGGGAATTCCTGACAAAGGATCCTCTGTTAAAGGACATTAAACTGATGCGCAAGGACGATGCGTTCCAGAATGTAATGCGCCGTTTCTTAAAAGGCGACGAAAATATGGTCAATGACGTAGTGTGGGCGCTTAAGCACCACTCTTCTCCTGACGGGAAATGCAATTATATCACGGGGCAGACCGGATTTACACTCTGGGATCTTGTCTCTTACGACAGCAAGCACAATGAGGCAAACGGAGAAAATAATTCGGACGGGCCGGATTACAATTATAGCTGGAACTGCGGGGCAGAAGGCCCCAGCCGTAAGCGCGCGGTGACAGAGCTGAGGAAAAATCAGGTAAGAAATGCGTTCCTCCTTCTCCTTACGGCACAAGGGACGCCCTGCCTGCTGGCGGGGGACGAGTTTTATAATTCCCAGAAAGGAAACAACAACGTGTATTGTCAGGACAATGAGACAGGGTGGGTGGACTGGAGCCGCCTTAAGACAGACGATACGCTGTTTCAGTATGTAAAGGGACTGATCGCGTTTCGGAAGTCCCATCCGTGCCTGCACCGCAGGGAGGAGCTAAGAGGACTTGACCAGACTGCGTGCGGCATGCCGGACGTATCCTATCACGGGGAGAGCGCGTGGCAGATAAAGAACGAGGTATCCAGCCGCCAGTTAGGGGTTCTCTACTCAGGCTCCGGAGTCGGGGGAAGCGACTGCTTCATCGCCTACAACATGCACTGGGTTCCCCATACTTATGCGCTGCCTTCTCCGGGCAAAGGGAAAGTATGGTGTACTGCCGTGTGTACGGCAGCGGGGAATGTAGAACCGTTGTCGCCTCTGGAGGATCAGAAGAACATGGAACTTAAAGAGAGAAGCATCGCCCTGCTCGTCAGTGTCAACGATGAGAGGCAGAAAGAAAAATTATCCGGGAACCGGACAAAGGGCAGAAGGAAATCTCCGGCGCAAAAGCCGGAAAAGCCGGATGGCGCGGAAAAGGCGGATTCAGCAGAGAAGGCAGAAAAGCCGGGAGCCGCGGAAAAGACAGAAAAGGAGCGTAAGAGTTCATGAAAGCATGGCAGCATTTCCAGACAATCACAAAGCATAAGATCCTTGTCATGAAAGAGTGCTTTCAGGTTGGACTTTACAGTCAGGGACTTCTCCACGATCTGTCCAAGTACGGGTGGACGGAATTCCGCATCGGATGCCAGTACTATCAGGGAACGAGAAGTCCGAACAACGCGGAGCGCGAGGAAAAGGGTTATTCTTCCGCATGGCTACACCATAAAGGAAAGAATAAGCACCACTATGAGTATTGGATCGATTATGGACTTGACGGCAGCCACAGGCTGACCGGGATGAAAATGCCTGTGCGCTATGTGGTCGAGATGTTCCTTGACCGTATTGCGGCAAGCAAGGTGTATAAAGGAGATCAATATAAAGACAGCGATCCGCTGGAGTATTATCTGAACGGCAAGGCGGGCGATATGATGCACAAGGACACCCGACGGCTGTTAGAGAGGCTTCTCCATATGCTGGCAGAGCAGGGAGAAGAGAAAACCTTTGCGTATATCCGCAGCAGGGTATTGAAAAAAGGCAGGAGAAGATTCGGCTTATCAGAATGTGCCTTAAGAAAATCAAAGTGAATACAACATACATGGAAAAACAGATGGCAGGAAGCTAAGTGTTGTATGCCTGCTATCTGTTTTTCCTGTTGCCCGGGAAGGAAAGGGCAGATCAGAAAATCTGTCCTGACTGTGCAGAATGATTATGCGCCAGCCTCATTGGAGATAATTAAGCTGATCCTCCCGGATGTCGGTCAGCACATTGGATAAAAATTTTTCCGCGAGATATTTTGCCATTGGAAGGTTCATATCCAGATAGTTGCCGCAGTCACGCGCCGAGGCTCCGGGAATCTCGCCCTCGTAAGAGACGATGAAGGAGAACATCTCCTTCATGAGAGGCACGATATCTCTGGACTCATAGTCTCCGGTAAGGAGAAGATAGAAGCCGGTGCGGCATCCCATAGGGCCGAAATAAATGATGCGGTCCTTGTATTCTTCATGGTTTCTAAGAAAAGTAGCGCCTACGTGCTCGAGGGCATGGACTTCGGCGGTATTCATGACCGGCTCGTCGTTGGGACTGGTCATGCGGATGTCAAAGGTAGTGATGACCGTGCCGTTTACCGGATCTTTTCTCGATACATAGATGCCCGGAATCAGACGGATGTGGTCAATAGAAAAACTGGCGATCTTATTCATAGCTCTTTCATTCCTTTCTCTACATCTGTGTGTCTGCCACGTTTCTATTATAGGATGAGAGAGAAGAAAATACAAGTTAGAGAGGAGCAGATCATCATGATGCTGTATATTGTCAGACACGGGGAGACAGATTGGAACAGAGAGCGCAGGGTTCAGGGGCATACGGACATCCCCCTGAACGATTACGGCCGCCTTCTGGCTGGGCAGACTGCGGAAGGGATGAAGGATATCAGGATCGATATGGCATATACAAGTCCCCTGTCAAGGGCAAAGGAGACGGCGCAGATCATCCTTCGCGGAAGAGAGGTTCCCCTGATCAGTGAGGAGCGGATAAAAGAGCTCAGCTTCGGAAACTATGAAGGACTGTGCTGCAGCGGTGAGCACAGAGAGCCGGGGAGCGACGAGTTCAACCGTTTTTTCACAGATACAAAAAATTACGTTCCGCCAAAGGACGGCGAGACCATTCAGGCGCTTTACGAGCGCACGGGAGACTTCCTGCGGGAAATGCGGGAGAGAGAAGAGGAGTTCAAAGACAAAAATGTCCTTGTCTCCACACACGGGGCGGCCATGAACGCGCTTTTAAACCGCATCAAAGGGAACCTGTCCGTGGAAGAGTTCTGGCGGGACGAGGTGCCGCCCAACTGCGCGGTGACTATGGTGGAGATCAAAGACGGGGAGATGAAGATCATAAGGGAAGGAGTGATCTTCCATAAAGAAAAAGTAAGGAAGTGGAAGGCAGTATAAGGCGGATTTGCCGTGAATAAAAAACAGCCAAAGAGACATATATCCCCTCACGCGGACATAGTCTCATCCGGCTGTTTTTTATTCCCCGGCAATCTAAATCAATTAGTGAAATTCTTACAAAACAGAGAAATTAATCGTTTCCCTTCTACATTGATTCTGTCTGGAATTGAGCGAGCCGTCGTTTCAGTTCTTCAATCTCCTTATTCTGTGCATTGATCCGGTCATCTTTCTGGCTCAACAGTTTTTCCTGTGAATCAATTTTATCATCTTTCTGGCTCAACAGTTTTTCCTGCACATCTATTTTAGCATCCTTCTGACTCAGCAATTCTCCTTGTTCTGCGATCGTCTCTTTCTGAGCGTCGATCTCATCTTTCATATCATCGATCATATACTGCACGGTATTTCTGTCCAGTTCCCGTAACTCTTCTGAGAACATTTGCATCACCCTCTCTGTATTCCTGCACAGCTTATAGATTTCTTTGTAATACTTCTCAAACTGCGGGTACTCCCGTATGAGTTTCGCGATCTTCTCCGGTTCGTCCACGCTGAGAAATGTAAGCCATGCCTCCAACTGGTTCCTGATACCTTTATTGTGCAAAATGCCATGGAAGTTGTCAAGGGAAATGAAAACATATTCCTGCAAAAGATCGATCTCAATCCCCGTATCCGATCTCTGAGCGAAGCGGTGCATATAATCTCCTAGGAAATCATGAAATTCCTTTGGACTTTTCTCGTACAGGATGATCGTATATACCTTCTTAATCTCCTTATAGCTAAAGCGCTTTTCCTGCTTTTCCAGATCTTCCCTGACCCGTCGGTACTGTCTTAAGAGCAGGTCGGATGAATAACAGGCCGCCCTCTGCCCGGGGAAATAGTATCCCGCCTTCTGTACTTCCAGATTGGCGATGCTGTGATCTTCCAGTTCCACAACCACATCCATCACGATTAAAGACTGTTCATCCCCCAAGCGGGGCGATTCCAGCGGAAGCACCTTTAAGATTTTTACTTTTTGTTTCAGGATCAGGGATA
>DWYT01000010.1 GCA_019118545.1 Candidatus Mediterraneibacter merdavium
CAATTTATTGTATTCCCTTTATAAGAGAATATTCTGTTTGTTAAATTATTTGTTATAAAGAGCAACAGGAAAAACCTTGTTGTTCATGCGCTTTTTCACCTTCTCCCTTTTGTGGGTGTCATGGCGGCCCATTGGCGCGCCAGAGCGGTTTTAAAGTAAATCAGAAACGCGAATTTTGAGATCCGCATAAATTCCGGGCGTGATTTCATCGTTGAAAGAATACTGAACAGAATCCTCTTTTTCCCCGAACGAATACACTTGCACGGTTTCCTTTGCTGGATTTACAACCCAGTATTCGCTCACCCCGGCTGTGCGATATTTGAATAATTTTGTCAGATAGTCCATGCGTTGGCTGCTGGGGGATGTGATTTCAATAATCCAGTCCGGTGCTCCGGCGCACCCTTTGTCCGTTAGTTTGTCCGGGGAACATATCACACTAATATCCGGCTCCACATAATTCTTATCGTCTGTATTTAAAAATACAGCGAACGGCGCAGGATAAATCTTACAGTTTCCTTTTTTATCTGATATATAGTTACCTATGACGCGGCTTAACTGCTGGACCAACTCTTGATGTATCCGGCTGGGCGGCGCCATCATATATAATTTACCGTCAATCAGTTCTGCCCGTTCACCGTCAGGGAGAGCATAAATATCATCTACTGTATAGGTGTTTCTTTGTGGCAATGGCATAGTGTCACGTCCTTTCTTTTTCTAAACGATTCAAATTTCCCCAAACCGTTCTCCATGGGATACACCTCCTGCAAATGAATTGTACACCGTAGAATACAGAACCTCAACATATTTTTTGAGAAATAAGTACTAAAAACATTTATTATGCCATGAACGGTTTACAACAACAATACTGAAAAATTACGTATTTCCGTTGATAATCTTTAGAATATCTTTATTTTCTTATATCAGCCACCTTTAGAATTACAGGATATCCTGTGATCAATGAAAGGGGGCTGTATTTTATGTCAATTCAAGAACTTACCAACTATTTTTTACAATACGGCGCTTTTTTTATCTATCTGATTGTGCTGTTGGAATACTTGAACCTTCCGGGTTTCCCGGCGGGGGTCATCATGCCGCTGGCCGGGATATGGGCGGCGAGAGGAGAGATCAGTTTTCCCGCAGTAATGCTGCTGACCGTGGCGGCGGGCCTGACTGGAAGCTGGGCGCTTTATCTCCTTGGGCGATTCGGCGGAGGCAAACTGATGGGATTTTACTTTAAGAAGTTTCCAAAGCATCAGCCTGTGATCGAAGATAAGATGGAATTCTTAAGGAGGAAAGGGAGCGCAGGGGTGTTTGTAAGCAAGCTGCTCCCCATGGTGAGGACACTCATCTCCATCCCAGCGGGCATGGTGAAGATGAATTTCACAAAATATACGGTGAGCTCTGTGTGCGGGATATTTCTCTGGAATCTGGCGTTTGTGGGAGCGGGATACTTCTTCGGGGACGCGGCGATCGACTTTCTGGCATGAGGGCAGGCGGCATATCAAATAAGCATCTGCTGCATACTGGCACAGCTACAGGATAACTAAAGGGGGACATGACCATGAAGATAGCAATGCTGACAAACAATTACAGACCTTTTGTGGGCGGAGTTCCGATCTCCGTGGAGAGACAGGCACAGGAACTTGTAAAGCGGGGACATGAGGTGACGGTCTTTGCTCCTATGTACGGAGACACAGGGGAAGAAAGGGAGAAAGTCCTGCGGACAGACGGGGTCGCGCCGGAGCGGGTCGTGCGTTATCACACGCAGAAGCATAAGATGGCAAACGGCATGGTATATCCGGCTGTGTTTCCCACAGAGGTCACAGAGGTGTTTGCAGAGGAGAACTTTGATGTGATCCATGTACACCACCCGATGTTCGCAGGCCCGCTGGGTGTCCGGCTGGGGAAGAAGTACGGTATTCCGGTCGTTTTCACATGCCACACCCGCTATGAGGATTATCTTCACTATATCCCGGCGCTGCGCGTCCACGAGCACAGTCCGGCGTGTAAGAGACGGGCCGTCAGGTGGATACAGGAGAAAGTGGTTCCGGGGTATATCAAATGGTTTGCCGATCAGTGCGATCTGGTTCTTTCCCCGTCAGCGGGCATGAGGCAGGTTCTGAGAGGGTATGGGATGAAAAGCGTGTGCACCGTATTTCCTACCGGATTGGAGGAGAGCTTTTTTAGGAGAAATGATCTTCGCGCGGCGGAGATACGCAGAGAGTACGGCAGGGGAAAGAAGCATCTTCTTGTCACGGTGTCCCGTCTGGAGAGGGAGAAGAATTATGGGTTCCTGCTCCGCGGGATCGCGGATGTCCGCCGCAGGATGGGAGACGATTTCCACGTTCTTATCGTGGGAGACGGAAGCCGGAAGGCGGAACTAAAGGTCAAGGCCTCTCTTCTGGGAATACAGGATATGGTTACGTTCGCAGGAAATGTTCCGAATGAAGAGGTGAAAGATTACTTAAGTGCCGCAGACCTGTTTCTGTTCGCCTCTACATCAGAGACACAGGGTATCGTGCTGGCGGAAGCATTTGCCGCAGGCACCCCGGTCGTGGCGGTACGTGCCGTGGGAACAGACGATATTATTGAGAACGGCGTAAATGGATTTCTCACAGAAGAGGAAGAAGAGACGTGGGCAGACCGGGTGGCAGAAGCACTGTCGGATGAGAGAAGGCTCAAGGAGATGGGCAGAGCAGCTCTTGCCTCTGCCGAAAATTACCGTGCATCCACACTTGCCATCTATGAGGAGATGCTCTACAATCAATGTATTGGCGCGAAAAAGGCAGAATTTAAAGGCGCGGCAGGACTGCCGGAGAGGATGCCGCAGAGAAAGGAAGAGAGAGGATATGGGGCGGAAGAAGATCGCAGAGAGCATACTGCAATGGTTATTCACTAGATATCTTTCACTGATCAGCCGTACCGTGAAGATCGTGTGGGATGAGGACAATATATACGGCGACAGTCAGATCTTCGGATTCTGGCATGAGGACAGCTTTTTTATGAACCTTGTGCTCGAAAAGCTGTCGCACAAGACCGCGCCTGTGGACGTGATCGTGACGGCTGACACAAGAGGAAATTACATTGAGGATATGGTCAGACGGTGCGGGGGAAACGCCCTTCGTGTCCCGGACGGATACAAAGCCTTCCCGGCGCTGAGAAAGATTGTTCAGGATTCTTATGAAAAGACACACTCGCTTGCCGTGGCGCTGGACGGTCCGCTGGGGCCAAGACATGAGCCGAAGAAGCTGGCGTTCTATCTGTCAGAACACGCAGAGGAAGAGTTTGTCGGCGTCAGCCTTTCATACTCCGCCTGCCTGCGGCTGACACGCAGATGGGATAAATATGTGATACCGCTGCCCTTTACGGCGGTTACCGTGGCAGTGAGAAATTACGGTATTGTGAAGAAAAACGCGGTTCCCGCACTGCCCGTGGACGCGAAAGCGGCGGCGAGAGAAGAGTGCATATCAGTAGCCGTACCGGAGCGGGCGACGGAAAGGCTGTCAGAAAGCGTCTGATAAAAGCATCGAATCAAGATATATGAGACATAAAACAGGAAAAAGTCAAAAGGAGATATTACAGACATTATGGAGACCAATCACATTTTGATCGTTGAAGATGACAAGGAAATCCGCGAAGGTGTGCAGATCTATCTGCAAAGTCAGGGATATAAAGTCTTTCAGGCCGCAGACGGCATAGAGGGACTGGAGGTGCTGGAGAAAGAAGAGATCCATCTGGCGATCGTGGATATTATGATGCCGAGGATGGATGGTATACGCATGACGATGAAATTAAGGGAGAAATACGATTTCCCGGTGATCATGCTGTCCGCCAAGTCCGAGGAAGTGGATAAGATTACAGGATTAAATATAGGAGCTGACGACTATGTGACAAAGCCGTTTACGCCCATGGAACTGATGGCGAGGGTCAATTCCCAGCTCCGCAGATACAGGAAATTTCTGGAGAAGCTGGCACCCAAGGAGAATGTGCACGTGATCGGCGGACTGGAGATCAATGAGGAGACAGTGGAAGTGACTATGGACGGTAACCCGGTGAAGCTGACGCCCATCGAGTACAAGATCCTGCTGCTTCTGGCGAAGAATCCGGGAAGAGTGTTCTCAGCGGAAGAAATCTATGAGCGTGTATGGCAGGAGAAGGCCGTCAACACGGATACAATCATGGTTCATGTAAGGAATATCCGGGAGAAGATTGAGATTGATACTAAGAATCCGAAATATTTAAAGGTGGTGTGGGGAGTTGGATACAAAATTGAAAAACAGCCATAAGGCAGGAATTATTGTTGTACTTATCATCCTAGCGATATGCTCTGTTATCATGCTCATGCAGTACAGCGGGATCGCGAGATCGCTGGATGCGCAGGAGAACGCACAGACAAGAACAGATCATGCCCTTTATAATATCGGCAGCGATCTGGGGGAGGGGAACTATCTCCTATATAATGAATATAAAAACGAAACACCTGCCTCCGACGTGCTGGAGGATTACGGACGCTTTCATTTTGATTTGCTGAGAAAATATATGGATTACGGCGTCTTTGGCCCTGCGGCGCTTGAGGGGGCGGAAGAGGGCACCCGGGCGGGCGGGGAAAACGCGGCAGATACGGATGATATGGAAGATAAGGCCGGCACAGAGGATACGGCGGACACGGCAGATAAGAGCGGCGCGGCGGATACGGCGGATAGCAGGGACGGGGTGGACACCGCCGACGGGATACTTTATACAAATACCGACGCGGCTGCTCTGGCCGATGTATCAGGAGATGACTATGCGTTCCGCGTGGCGTTCGAATTTACAGACCAAGGGGACGTCGGCGACATCCGGGTGGACGGAAGCGCCATAGAGCCGAATGAGGCGTACAATCTTGAAAACAATTACATCAATTCAGCGCTTTCTGCGGAGAGCAGCACCATCAGCGATATCAGCACTCCGTCCGGCGTGACGGTCATTTATGGGATGACGCAGGACAATCTGGAAGCTTATGCCAGTTGGGAAGAGGCGGACATCTCTCATTCGGTCGATGTCGCTTATATCGGGGCATACAGGGACACGCTGGAGATACTGGCGTTGCTCGTCATCGCTGCGGCGCTCTTCCTGCCCTTGTCCAGACGGCTGGACATCAGTGGGTGGAAGATATTCCGGGCGCCCTTTGAGATCCCCCTTCTGATCTTCTTCTGCGGAGGAGTACTAGTGGAGATCACAGCGGTTGTCGTGTACAGGACGATCGACGGCACCTTGATCCCCGGCATGGGACATGGGATGGAGCTGGCTGCGCTGGCATTTAACTTTATCATGTGGATGTTCGTGTTCGGCGTCATATTCTGGGGAGCGACTTCTGTGCGGGCGGTGTTCCGTATGGGAAGAGCCTACTGGAAGGAGCGGACGCTGACCGTGAGGCTGATCCGTCATATCCGAAAGCGGGGTGGTGAAAATGACGGGGTTATGAAAGCGAGGGCAGGGGGACTTTGGAAGAGATTCAAGGCATTTATACAGAGAGAGTACGACGCTCTGCAGCACATTGATTTTACAGAGAAAACGAACCGGACGATATTAAAGATCGTGGCGATCAACTTTGTAATCCTGTTCATTGTGTGCCTGTTCTGGTGGTACGGGACGTTTGCTCTGCTTGTTTACTCGGCGCTTCTGTTCTTCTTCCTTCGAAAATACACGAAGGATCTTCAAGAAAAGTATAAGCTTCTCCTTGAGTCTACCAACCAGCTTGCAGAAGGGCGGCTGGACGCGCCTATCGAGGGAGACATCGGGGTGTTTAATCCGATACAGGAGGAACTAAAGAAGATTCAGAAAGGATTTAAGAAAGCAGTAGAAGAAGAGGTAAAGAACGAGCGCATGAAAACGGAACTGGTGACGAACGTTTCACACGACCTGCGCACACCGCTGACCGCCATCATCACGTATACAGACCTTCTGAAAAATGAATCCGACGAGGAGAAGCGAAGAGAGTATATCGAAGTTCTGGAAAAGAAATCTCTCAGGCTAAAGGTGCTTATTGAAGATTTGTTTGAGATCAGCAAGGCGGCGAGCAAGAATGTTGTCATGCACTATATGAAGGTGGATATCGTAGATCTGCTAAAGCAGGTCGGGTTGGAGAATGACGGAAAGATAAAGGATGCCCGTCTGGACTTCCGGTGGAAGCTGCCGCAGGAGAAGGTCGTCATGTCACTTGACAGTCAGAAGACGTACCGCATCTTTGAGAATCTGATCGTGAACATCACGAAATACGCGATGCCGCACACAAGAGTCTATGTGGAGATGACTGATCAGGAAAACGCGGTGCACATCTCCATGAAAAATATATCCGCCACGGAGCTTGACTTTGACGTGGAGGAGATAACCGACCGCTTTGTGCGGGGAGACTCCTCGAGAAACACGGAAGGCTCCGGACTGGGACTTGCAATTGCCAAGAGCTTCGTGGAATTACAGCACGGAACCTTGAAGATATCGACCGAGGCGGATCTTTTCAAGGCGGATATCACCCTTCCCAAGCTTGACATCCAACAGGCCGGGGAAGAGAAGAGTTTTTGATTCTAATGGCATCTCATGGCGCCGATACCGAGAGCACCCGGCCCTACATGGGCCCCGATGCTCATGGTGAGCGGGAAATAAATCAGTTCCAGTCCGGGAAAGGTTTTCTCTAACTGGGTTTTGAATGTCTGGAACCGTTCCTCATCCATCTGGGTATTGGCAATGCCGATTTTAAGGCGGCCCTGTTCTCTTAGGTAGGAAAAGCGGGCATTGATATCATCCTTAAGCGCATTCATCATGGTCTGGAAAGCGGCTTTCATTCCCCGCGTTTTAGCGTAGGAATCCAGCTTTTCACCCTGTATAGTAAGCACAGGCTTTAAGCGCAGCACAGTGCCGACGGCAGCGGCGGCAGGGGTGATGCGCCCGCCCTTTTTTAAGTATTCCAGTGTGTCCACGGCGATATAGATAGTGGCATCTAAAGCCTCTTTTTCCAGAATGTCCCTGATCTCCTGCGCTGTATTTCCTGCCTTGGCCAGCGTCCGTGCGTCCAGTACGGACATGGCCTGTGTGACAGAGATGCGCCGGTTGTCCACAACGAATACCCTTCCTTTATACGGCTCGTCCTGCGCGAGGATGAGGGCAGTCTGGCAGGTGTTGCTCAAGGCAGAGGACATAGGGATAAAGACCAGTTGGTCATGAGTGGCAAGGATATCATCCCACATGGCGGTCACATCTCCGGGCGACGGCTGCGACGTTGAGATAACAGCGCCCGCCGACTGTTTTTTATAAAACTCATCCAATGTGATATTGACTCCTTCGTAATAAGTCTCCCCGTCGATGATGACAGGCATGGGGAGTACATAGATTCCGTATTTGTCTGCCTCAGACGGCATGATCCCGCAGTTGCTGTCTGTCATGATGGCAATCCCTGACATGATATCCCTCCTGATCTTATTGATTCTGGAATTGTTTTACGATTAGTTTTTCATTCATTGACCGTTATTATAACAGGTGTTAAAATTATAGCAAAATCAATTTTGAATCACAATGTACAATAACGGGAAAATGTAAGATATCTATACATGAAAGGAAAAGTGTCAGGAAATATGGAAGACAGAAGGATTGTTAAGACAAAACGCAACTTAAAAGAAGCTCTGATCGCTATGCTGGACAAAGAAGATTTTGAGCATATATCCATTACGGAGCTTTGCAGGAAAGCAGAGGTCAGCAGGATTACGTTTTACTCGCATTACAGTGATAAGTACGCCCTTCTCGATGATATTTTCAACGACATGCTGGATATTGGGACGGCAGACTACCGGAGACGGCAGGAGGAAAATAACCCGTCGCGCAGGATAACCGCTGGTTATGTCAATATGCTGGACAGTATTCTCGACTTGTACTATGACAGGTTCTATTTCTTCCAGTACACAAATCCCGAAAAGAACCCTTATCTTGGTTCCCGGCTGTACAGCATTATCCTTGAGACAGTGGAGATACACACCCTGCATGTGGAACAGCGGTTCCGTCTGCGGTACTCTCCGAAAAAGATCGCAGGCTTCGTGTGTTATGGAATGCTTGGATTTGTCAATGAATCCCACAAAGAAAAGACGCCGCTGGAGGAGATAAAAAAAGAAGCGCGGCGCCTGCTGACTGACATACTGAAATCAGGTGTACTGGCAGAGAGTGACGATGAAACCGGGCATGAAAAAATGGAAGCAATGGGGCTCGAACCCATGACCTCTCGCGTGTGAGGCGAACGCTCATCCCAGCTGAGCTATGCTTCCATGTGAAATATTATAGCACTCTTAGAAGAAAAAACAAGAGGCCGCCGCATCAAAATTTTCAAATGACGCGGCAGCCTCTTGCTATTTATGTCAGATCTTGTTCCCCGGTGTTATCATACTTTTTGAAGATATGCCGCAGCATAAAGACAGCGCAGATGGCAAGGACGAACTCAGCCGTGCACTGTGCGTAAGCGAGACCGTACAGAGGGAACAGTCTGTTCAGGATGAAGAGAGCTGGAATCTCCAGCACGATCTTGCGCATGACGGCGAAGACAAGCGCGTATCTTCCCAGTCCGAGCGCCTGAAATACACCCACTGCGAGAAAATCAACGCAGAGGAACATCAGACCTAAAGAAAAGCCTTTCAGGAACCTGCCGCCGTAAGCGACGATCGTTATGTCCTGCATAAACAACTGAACGAGCTGTTCCGAACAGATGAAATACACTACCGTTACAACAGTGAGTATCGGGAGCATGATCTTCATCGCAAAGAGGATGGTATCCTTCATCCTTTTCCGGTTGCCTGAGGTGAAATTATAGCTGATAAGAGGCATGATACCCTGTGAGAAACCAAGGGTGATCTGCATGGGAACCAAATATATTTTGTATGTGATACCCATGGCCGCCACGGCGTCCGCCCCGTAAGAGGCGGTAAAGTTGTTCAGGATGGTCATGCCTGTCACGTTGAGCAGATTCTGGATGGACGCGGGGATACCCACTCCGCATACTTCCATGACGATCTGTTTTTTCAGCCGGAATCTGCGCGGGTTGATGCAGACAAATGTCCGTCCTCTTTTTATAAGCAGGAGGACAAGGAAATACAGACATGCCACGCAGTTTGAGATAAAGGTTGCAAGTCCTGCTCCCGCAGCGCCCATGTCAAGACCCCAAGGCAGGATAAAGAAGGGGTCCAGTATGATGTTTAACAAACAGCCGCTCATTGTACCGATGCTGGCGTGGAGGGCGGCTCCCTCTGAGCGGACGAGATACGCCATGACTACGTTGACGATGGCGGGCGCCGCGCCTAAGCATACGGTCCAGAACAGATAACCTTGTGTTGCTTCCCATGTGTCGGGCGACGCCCCTATGAGCGTCAGAAGAGGAGAGTTGAGGATCAGGCAGAGAAGTCCGAAGATTACTCCACTTATAAAAGCGCACCAGAATCCAAAGGCGGAACTTTCCGATACCGTCTCATAATCTTTTCTTCCAAGCGCCCGGCTCATCATGCTGGAAGTGCCTACGCCGAAGAGATTGTTCACCGCGTTGAACGCCAGAAGGACAGGCGCGGCCAGAGCGACAGCGGCGTTTTCCACCGGGTTATTGAGCATCCCTACGAAATAAGTGTCCGCCATATTGTAGATGACCATGACAAGCGAACTGAATACCATGGGCACGGACAACTTCGCCACAGCGGACGGGATGGGGGTCTGTTCAAAAAGAACTACTTTCTCGTTTTCATTCATGTGATATCATTCCTTTGTGAAAATATAGAAGATGTACAGGTATAGAAAAAACGGAGAAACCTTGTTCTCAAGGGTTCTCCGAATCTTTCATAATGCGGAAGAGGAGACTTGAACTCCCACAGGATAAAACTCCCACTAGAACCTGAATCTAGCGCGTCTGCCATTCCGCCACTTCCGCTCGACAAATGGTATTCTATCATAACCGGGAGTGTTTGTAAAGTCCTAATTTTTATCTTCTGTCAAAGCGAGGTTATTCCGCCATTTAATTCAGGAACTTCTTCTTGCAGAATCCGAAAAACTAATTGCTAAAAACGTATTCGGAGCGGATGAAGGGCCACCGGGATTCCGCTGCAGGGAATAAGAAAAGCTACAGATTCCGGCTATGTCCGAAAAGCAAGGACTGCCGATGGACAACTTCCTACGGTCAGACAATTCCATCGGCAGTCCTAAGGGACATACCCGCAACCTTGAGCTTTTCTAATTCCCTTCCGAAGTCACCCGGACAGCTCCTTCACCCGCTCCGAAAGTTTTTCAAGCATTTCGTTTTCTTAAATTCTCCAAATATGAAGTTACAGAGTAAACAGCCGGAAAGCTGCACGGCGCGGCGGGAAAGTTATCTGGAAAGGAGTATCCGTAAGCCGCGCCGGTCTGTACCTGTGTCCATTTGATTCGGCGGCATTTTCGCTTTGTGAAGTAGGAAGCGGCTGATAAATTGGAAGAAGCGGTCAGCGGCGGGGAGAGGTTGAGATGTGACTTTGAAGGAAGCTGACAGAATATCTTACCGGGATGAGGAGATGTTGTTAAGCAGTGTGAGGGGATTGTCTGAGTGAAACGAGTTGCGCCTCACACTGCTTCGCATTTAAACAGCTTCTCAGTCCGTTAGATATTCCCAGATTCCTGACCGGAACAGCGAAACCTCTCCCCGCCGCTGACCGTATTTCAACAGCTTCTCCGCTTCCAGATATTCTTAAAAAAAATATTGCTGAATTAAATGGCAAGGAAATTCACAGAGTCTACGTTTCGTAGACCAAGGGGAAGTAAACGTGTATTGTAAAAAGAGACATGTCTGAGTATGATAATAACAGAGTATAAAGCTTATAAGGACGCGCCAGATAAGGGAGGAGCAGCATGGAAAATAAGACGGGAAGCTTTATCGCACATCGGAGAAAAGAGCTGGGAATGACCCAGAGACAGCTTGCGGAGATTCTGGGTGTTACGAATAAAGCAGTATCAAAATGGGAGACCGGTCAGGGGATGCCAGATGTAGGCATGCTTCCGGAGCTTTCAAGGGCGCTGGGAGTGACTGTGGACGAGATATTGGACGGTAAGGAAGTGGTGAGAGAAGATCTTCCCACGGAAGCCGTCATAGAAGTTCTACCATATGAAGGGAGCCTGCTTGATCTGGCAGTGGAACGTGCGGCGAAAAAGATGTCAGGAGTCAGTGTGAAACCCTGCGATGTGGCCGGAGTGCTGTGCCTCTTTCTGGCGGCAGGACTTATCGCGGTACAGGTCTGGTATCTCCTGAGGGGAAGAAGCTACGGACTTACATATCTGACAGATTACATACCTGCAGTGATGTCCGGGGCCTCGGTGGTGCTCTTATGGCTCGGCGGCATCTTTGTCCGGTGTCTGCGTCATATATGGAAAAAAGGATGTGTTCTGATCGCGGCGGCAATTTTGTTTATCACGGGTATTGCGGTGAATGTGGTGTTCCGCCCGGAAGGACGTGAGATCATAAGTATCTCGCCCGGCGCTTCGAACATCATGCGCTTGAAGCTTACGGAGGACGGGAGCGCGGATTTGTACAGGCAGAGAGGCGTCATATTCGCGGCACAGTGGGATACCTTTCCCTTTACGGTAAAAGACAGCATAAAGATACAATGGCTGGAAGATGATGTGTGCGCCATGACCTATGAATCACCGGATGACGGAGATGTCCATCAGTATGTGGCGACTTACGGAGACCGGGGAAGCGGAATTTCTTACTACTATGTATTTAGTATGGTGCACGGGACATGGGCGGCGGAAGATGACCGGGACAACTATGCGATAGAGGTGATAGACGGGCCGGGAGCCGGTATCACCGTGCATACACCAGAAGGGACAAAAAGCTATACAGCCGATCAGTGCCTCCAATATGGTACACTTGCCCTCGTCTTTCCCAGAGAAAATCCGCAGTGGACATTGGTGATGAACAAGGACTGTGTGTTGGATGAAAATGATTCCGGGATAGAAGAAGGCGGTACACTGACATTGTGCAGAGTGGGCATGGACAAGACTGCCCCTCTGATACTTGACAGAGCGTCAGGAGAAGGAAAACTCAGCCTGATACCCAGCAAAGCAATGTCGGATGAAACGCTTAAAGATAAGGATTGAGGAGGAGAGAGTCATATGTTCGGGCAGGATGAAAACAGGACAGGCAGAAAGGTATTCTTTGCAGTATCGGTTACAGTTGCGGCGGTCGTGGCGGCTGCGGCGTTTTTCTTCGCGGCGCGATATGTGATCAGATACATACAGGAATATTTGAAATATGCTTCTTTAGAGGGCACGGGAATTGTGTTGGAAAGGGACGGACTTTCCGGTCTTTTAGACTGGGTACGGGAGCGGGAAGAGGTTCCTGATCACGTGAACGTGTCGTACTTTCAGGCGGAGCTTAGGGAAAAAGACGCAGAGGTGTATGACTTCCGGCTGACAATGGAAGAGTTTGACGCGGAGGATGAGTACGTGCGGGATATCAGGTTTAATTACGACAGCTCCACAGGTGAACTGGAAGCATCCGAGGATGTAGTCACCTATCTTGCTGTCCTTTATGATCCCAATGCAGAGGCGGAGTATGTGGACGCCCAGTTGAAGAGAATCCCGTTCCGCTCACAGATGCGGGAGCTGGACTTTGGGCGGTATACCGCAGAGTTTCAGAAGGATCGGAGGATTCAGCAGGGGACTCCTGTCATAGACGGGACGGACGGAGATATGTTTCCTGTGCTGACATGGGAAGCGTATGGACAGTGCGCGGGCGGCGTAAGCGACGGGAGTTCTCAGGTCGTAATCTCACTGACGGATGGAACAGGGGCGATGGGGAGGCGCGTCGAATATCTGTGCGCGGCGTCAGACAAGGAGGCGCTGACCGGGAACCCCGAGACCGTGATGCAGGTGGATTATAAGATTGATCAAAATGTGCTGATGCTGACGGACGATTTCGGTGAGACATGGATACCAAGCGGTCTGACTGAGGACGAGGTAGCGGATACGCTGGACATATACCGGAATGGCAATGAAATCCCGGAGAACAGCTTCTGCGCGGACGGGGAGGGGAATTTTGCCGTGTTCTACGGCAGTTCCCCTGTACTGCGCGTACTTACGGGAGACGGGGCGCAGTGGACGGATATCCCGTTTGCAGAGGAATTTCCGCGAGGCTGTATCGCAAGGGTTATCCGCTTTCTGGACAGTGAGAACTGGTACGCGGCGCTGGGGACAGACTGGTCTATGGGAACGGGCGGGGCGACCTACGTGTACTGGACGCATGACGGCGGCCAGACATGGACGTCCCGGCTTCTGCCGGATACGGACGCGCTGCTACTGACAGGGTTGGAATATGCGGATACTATGAACGGAATGTTGACCATGGAGGGAGCTTTTGGCGGCGACACGTGGCCCCATGTCTATATCACGGCAGACGGCGGTGAGAACTTCACGGAGATTGAATTTCCGTGGGATACCATCGGAAGCGACGTGACCTTTATTAATAAGGTAGACAGCCTTGTATATGAAAACGGAGTGTATAACCTGATTCTGGGACAAGGCAGGTACGGCAATATGAAAGCCAGATTCACGGCGGAAGCGCTGGACGGAGCGTGGACGTTCGAAGAGAGCTATATCGGGACAGTTCACACATGGGGATAGCGTTGGGGTACAAGGGGACATGGCGGCTTTGGAACCGGGGCGGACGTATGAAAGAAAGTTAAAATAAAGAATATTTGTTGACATATATCGGTCATCTATATATAATAAAAACAAATATATAGATGACCGATATATTATGTGTCCTTGAGAACGGTCTGTGTGAACAGATGGGGCGCATATGTGATCGGCGGAAGGAGGAGTATATGGCGGTAGATAAAAGTCTTATATCAGGGAGCACGGCCATGCTGATATTGAAGCTTCTCTCAGAGAAGGACATGTATGGTTATGAGATGATTGAGACACTCAAAGAACGCTCGAACAATGTATTCGAGCTGAAAGCCGGGACTCTGTATCCCCTGCTTCATGGCCTTGAGGACAAAGGGGCACTCAAAGTATATGAAAAGCCTGTGGGGGCAAAGGTGAGAAAGTATTACAGTATTACGAAGCAGGGGCGCAAGGCCCTGAAGGAAAAGGAAGAGGACTGGCGGACTTACTCGCAGGCAGTCGCGGACGTTATGGGTATGCTTGCTTTCGAAGGAGGGATCGCATGAACAAAGATCATACAGAGCGTGAAGAATCCTATACGGGGCGTGAAGAATACTTGAACACGCTGACAGGGCAGATACGATGTAAGATGGCGCGTGAGGAAGTAGAGGAGGAAGTCAGGGGACATATCGAGGACCAGACACTCGCTTTTATGAGTGAAGGGATGGAAAGAGATGAGGCGGAGGCTCTGGCAGTACGCGGGATGGGCGACCCGGTGGAAGTGGGTAATGAGCTGGATAAGATACACCGCCCCCGGATGCCGTGGGGCATGATCGCCCTGATCATCGCCCTGAGTGTGAAAGGGTATATGGCTTATCATTTCCTTGTGGCAAAATGTGTGGATGAGGCGGGCAACAGTGTCACGGACCAAGGTATACGATATCTCTTCTTCATCCTATCCGGACTGGCAGTGATGGTGGGAGTGTGTTTCATAGACTATACGAGGATCGGGGTTAGGGCAAGGGAACTGATGGCTGTGCTGCTCGTCGGCTGTACGGTCGGATTAAAGTTCTCCGGAGTGATGATGAATGGGGTGGTCAGATGGATCGGTCTGGGGGCGATAGCAGTGGATGTGCTCGCGCTCCTTATGCTGACGGTTCCCTTATATGCAGGCATCCTATACTATTACCGGGGCAGTGGTATGAGCGGGATCATAAAGTCGGTTCTATGGCCTCTGCCCGGATGTATGATCGCGATGATGTGCGCAGGGGCGTGGATGGCGATGGTTCTGATTGCCGCGTATCTGGTCGTATTCGAGATCGCGGTGTTCAAAGGGTGGTTTGGCATATCAAGACGATCTGCGGTCACGGCGGGATGCACGGTGGGGGCGGCGCTGCTTATTATGCCGCTTGTCTGGATGAGATGGTTTGCGGCCCCTTATCAGCAGGAGCGTTTGTCTGCGGTCTTTGGTGTCGGGGGTGATATGCCTTATTATCCCGGTGCATTTGTAAGAACGCTTTTAGACGGGGGAAGGCTGCTGGGGAAGAATCCCGGACTTTCAGATACCATTCTGTCGCCGCCAAATCCTTCGGAAGTTCTCCTTGCGGGGATCGCCGGGTACTACGGGATATTGGCAGCGCTTGCCGTGGCGGGTGTGCTTTTGTTTCTTCTCCTCCGGTTCCTTCATATTTCCTTAAAGCAGAGGAATCAGCTTGGTATGCTCATGGGAACCGGGTGTGCGGGTATATTTTTAATTCAGGCGGGGATGTATTTTGTGACCAACACGGGGAGCGCTTATTTGGCATCCTTTTGTCCTTTCCTGTCCATGGGAGCCAGCAGCGCACTTGTAAATTATGTTTTGCTGGGCCTGCTGCTCAGCATATGCAGATATAAAAATACCGCACCGGAGAGACGCCCGGGAAGAATGAGCAAAGCATACCGCGCGGTAAAGTGAAAATATGATATTAACAAACAAACATCCGGCGGGAGAGCACAGTAAAAGAAGCTCTCCTGCCGGATGTCTGCCGTTCAAGATCTTTTTCAGGGCGTTTTTTAGGAACTTTATTCTTCGGTTGCCTTATAACATGCCAGTGAATAGGGGATAAAGTAACCCAGCTCGTGGCGGCATACGGGGCAGACCTTGGGAGCCTGTATTCCCTCATGGACATATCCGCAGTTCGTACACATCCACACGGAAGTCCCTTCCGAGGCATAGTATGTGTTGTTCTCCAACATCTGCGCCAGCTTTCCGAACCGCTCCTCATGGATATGCTCGATCTCCGCGATCTGGTGGAAAGCGGACGCGACTTCGAGGAATCCCTCCTCTTTCGCGGTATCGCCGAACGCCTGATAGACGTCGGCGTATTCTTCATGCTCGTTGTGCTCCGCCGCCCGCAGAAGTCCCGCGATGCTGTCCTGCTGGTCAACCGGGTACGCGCCGTCGATGTGGATAGTCTCTCCCGACAGATCCTTTAGCAGATCATAGAAACGCTCTGCATGTGCGCGCTCCTGATCCGCTGTGTAGAGGAAGATATCTGATATAGTCCTCATGCCTTCTTCCCGCGCGCGCTCCGCAGCTATGGTATAGCGGTTTCTTGCCTGACTTTCCCCGGCAAATGCCCGCATCAGGTTCTCCTTTGTTTTGCTTTCAGAAAAATTAACAGCCATGATACACACTCCTTTTTTTATAAGCAGTATGTGCCATGGCTGAAAAATTATTCATGGATTGCCATATTTTAGTTAAATCCAATAAGCCGTCTTGCCACGTTGTACGCAAGAGAGGACACTTTTCTTCCCGAGCGCCCCGGGAGATTCATGGTCTGTCCGAGAATACCGTAGCGTATCTTTACATATGTCTTATAGTCCTTTTTCTTTAAGTAGCTCCACAGTTCTTTTTTCTTTATAAGATTCTCGTCCTTCTTTGAGCGGATGCAGAGGATAGAGGACACGGTCATCATAATTGCAAGATAATTAATCATGTATCTGCGCAGTTTTTTGCTCTGGATGAGACGCAGTTCGTACATGGCGATCATTGCTTTTGTGACAAAGAGCTGCTGGTCGATGCGGCTGATCATGACTTTTTCATTGACCGACTGATCCTCGCGCCCGATGAAGTAGCGGTAGAAATCTGTGTTCAGGTAATAGAGGGTGCGCACATGGGGCAGCGGATAGTACACATAGATATTGTCCACATAAAATGTGTGCTTCGGCAGTTTGAGCTGGCATAATTTCAACATTTCCGTGCGGTAGATGACAGAGTGCATCAGGATGTACTGATCCAGCCGGAAACGTCCGATGTCGTCCCAGCGGAAGATCTCTCTCTCCGGGAGTACATTGTCATAGCGAATGACTTTTTTGTGCTCCATCCCCACCTTTTCATATACATAGTTGGAGATGACCATATCAACCTCGCTGGCTTCATCCACAAAACTTTTCACCGCGTCAAGGATCTTGAGCAGGGAGCGCTCGTCTACCCAGTCGTCGCTGTCCACGACTTTGAAATATTTCCCTGTGGCGTGGGAAAGTCCGCAGTTGACGGCGTCGCCGTGTCCGCCGTTCTCTTTCTTCACAGCTTTGACAATGGTCGGATATTTTTCCTGATAGCGCTCCGCGATCTGCTGCGTCCCGTCTTTGGAACCGTCGTTGACCACGATGATCTCCACATCCTCGCCGCCGGGAAGGATGGAATTGATGGCCTTCTCCATATAGGCCTCTGAATTATAACATGGTATGGCAAATGATATATATTTCATAAACGTTACCTCCTGTCGGGATCGGTGCGGCGCGCTTCTTCCGCCGCGTCGTCCCCTGTGTGCTGACACTGCCTTAAGTATAGCATCATTTCTTATAACTTGTAAAATCTATTTTTTTCCGATATAGTTAAAGTATTCAATCAGGGGCTGTTCTTTGCCCGGACGTTTTTAAGGAGGAAAAGATGAAGAAAAATGTGATTGTAGGACAGTCGGGAGGGCCGACCGCTGTCATTAACGCAAGCCTGTACGGGGTCGTATCGGAAGCGCTTGCAAAAGAAGCTGATTTTGAAAAAGTATACGGGATGGTCAACGGGATCGAGGGTTTCCTGAATGGACAGGTCATGGACATGAAGCCGCTTGAAAAGTCAGGCGAACTCACGCTGATCAGGACGACGCCCGGCTCCTATCTGGGATCATGCCGTTATAAGCTGCCGGAGGATTTGGAGGATCAGGTGTATCCGGAGCTGTTTGAGAAATTTGCGGAGTACGGGATCGGGTATTTCTTTTACATCGGCGGAAATGACTCTATGGATACAGTGAGCAAGCTGTCCCGCTATGCGGAAAAGACCGGGAGCGATATCCGTTTTATCGGCATCCCCAAGACGATTGACAATGACCTTGTGCACACGGATCATACGCCGGGTTTCGGCAGCGCGGCGAAATATGTAGCTTCCACAGTGAGGGAGATCGCGGTGGACGCCTCTGTATATGACAACAAAAAATCCGTGACCATCGTGGAGATCATGGGACGCCATGCGGGATGGCTTACTGCGGCAAGTGTGCTGGCGCGTAAATTCGAAGGAGATAACCCGGCGCTTATCTATCTGCCGGAGACGGCGTTTGACACGGAGAAGTTCTTAAGCGACGTGCGCGCGGCTTTGGAAAAGACCGCCAATCTGGTGGTGTGCATCTCCGAGGGCATCAATGACGGAAAAGGCACGTTTATCTGTGAGCTTGCAAGCGATGTGGGCGTGGATACGTTCGGACACAAGATGCTCACAGGCTCGGGTAAATATCTGGAAAATCTGGTAAAAGACCGACTCGGTGTGAAGGTGCGCTCCATTGAGCTGAACGTGTGCCAGAGATGTTCCTCCGCCATGCTGTCGGACACCGACTTAAGCGAAGCAGCCGCATCAGGCGCATACGGGGTCAAGTGTGCGCTGGCAGGTGAGACGGGCAAGATGATCGCGTTTCGCCGTGGGTCGGGAGAAGCGTACCGCATCGACTATGTGACAGAGGACGTGAACCTGATCTGCAATGAAGAGAAGACAGTGCCCGCAGAGTGGATCACAGGGAACGGCTCTGACATAGGAAAAGAATTCATCGAGTACGCGCTCCCCCTGATCCGGGGCAAGGTGGAAGTGCCGAAAAAGGACGGACTGCCGCTGTTCGCGTATAGAAGATGACAGGCGCTGCCCATAACAATACCCGGCTATAAGCAGCATCTGTATAGTGAGGCTGTATGATTTTAGCAGAGCTGTGTAGGGCAGTCTAAGTTCTCCTTCATCTGTAAAAGTCCCTGCACACCGCAGAAGACCATGCTTTTTACGGCGCTGTCCGTGTAAAAAGCCATGTGCTGGGTGTGGATGACATTTTTAAATTGCCGCAGATATGCCATATCGCGGTTGGAGAGGATATCGGTCCGAAGATCTCTGTGGACGATATCCTCTTCGTATTCCATGCAGTCCAGTCCAAGGGCGCCGATGTGTTCAGATTCGATGCCGGATATGAGCGCTTTGATATCCGTGAGCGGTCCCCGCGCACAGTTGATGAGAACCACGCCCTTTTTCATCATGGAAAGGCTGTCCGCGTTGATCATATGGTAAGTCTCTGACATCAGAGGCACATGGAGGGAGATCACGTCGGACTCTTTGTACAGCGTCTCAAGCGGGACATACTCTGCCAGCTCCTTTGTGGCATCGTCCTCAAAGCTGTCGTGTACGAGGATGCGGCAGCCGAAGCCGGACAGTTCTTTTACGACCGTCCTTCCGATCTGACCGGTTCCGATGATACCTACGGTCAGGTCTTTCAGTTCTTTCCCGATCAGTCCTGTCAGGGAAAAGTCGTTGACTTGTGTACGCCAGAGAGCCTGCTTGTAGTTGCGCAGACAGAGAAGGATCATCATGATCGTGTAATCCGCCACACCGTGGGGGTCGTAACGGGCATTGCATACATGAAGTCCGATCTGACGCGCGTAGTCCACATCGATATGATTGTAGCCGATGGTTCTTGTGGAGAGGTAGAGCACACCCTGCGCTTTCAGAGCGTCCAGCTCCGGCTTGCGGTAGGTGTACATACCGAGGATGCTGACTGCGGAGCCTTTCTCCAGTGTCTTTATATTGCTCATGGTCAGTCCTTTTGGGGAAAGAATAAGCTCGATCCCCGGAATGGCTGATAATTCATCAAAATATTCCTTTTCATCTTCCCGAACTTCAAATACATAGATCTTCATACTCAGTCTCCAATCTTTGAAATAATATGTCGGCGGAACGCAGCCATAAGCTCTGTCTACGTTCGCCAGTCTTGTCAGATAACTTAGTATAAAAGATGCGAAAATACGTGTCAATGCGTCGCTTTGACGCGGCGAACCTTAATGCTTTGGCGCGGTGAACCACACCGTCTTAGAGCGGGGGAAGCGCAGTGCTTCAAAGTGGTGAAGAGGATAGATTGTGCCATAGGACGGGAAGCCTGAGCATAGGATATACAGACTGGAAAAGTGCGGCGGGGATCATGTCGGACGGCACGGACGCAGTAAGAGAAGGCAGGACAGGGGGACTTTATGAGCCAGAAGATTGAAAATATGTTAAACCTTGCGCTGGAGGCGACGCCCGGCGAGAGGGAACGCTCGGGCGAGCTGGAAATAGGTTTTGACCCGGAGGAGGATGTGTGGGAACTGATCGTGAAATATTCCGGGACGTTGGACGCCGTGCGGGAAATAGCGCAGTCTGTCACAGAGCTTATGAACGGATACGCAGTGATCGCCATCAGAGAAGAGCGGATCGAAGAGCTTGCGGCGTTTCCGGAAGTGGAATTTATAGAGAAGCCGAAAAGCCTTTATTTCGAGGCGGCTGTAGGGCGTCAGGTGTCCTGTGTTGACAGTGTGCAGAGTCCGCCGTTTTCACTGAAAGGAAATGGAATACTCATCGGCATTGTGGACAGCGGCATTGATTACGCTAATCCTGCCTTTAGGAATAGCGACGGCACGACGCGGATCGTTTCTCTGTGGGATCAGACGATTCAAGGGAACCCGCCGGAAGGATATACTTCTGGGACAGAGTATACAAGGGAGGAGATCAACGCGGCGCTTGCAGAGCCGGGAGGTGAAGCACGTTTCCGCATCGTTCCAAGCAGGGATATGAGCGGGCATGGGACAGCGGTGGCGGGAATCGCCGCCGGAAACGGTGCGGGGAGTACAGGGGGACAGTACAGAGGCGTGGCGCCGGAGGCGGAACTGATTGTGGTCAAGATGGGCATCCCGAGGACGGAAGGCTTCCCAAGGACAACGGAGCTGATGACAGGGGTGGATTATGTTATCCGGAAATCCCTAGAGATGCAGATGCCCGTGGCTGTGAATATCAGTTTCGGCAACACTTACGGATCCCACGACGGCACTTCCCTTGTGGAGCGTTTTCTAAACGACATCTCCGACACATGGAAAAACGTAATCTGCGTGGGCGCCGGGAACGAAGGAACAACTGCGGGTCACGCGGCGGGAAGGCTGACGGATGAGGAAGAACGGTCGATAGAGTTCGCGGTGCAGGATTTAGAACCTGCGTTAAACCTTCAGATCTGGAAATCCTATGCGGACGAGGTGGATATATCCGTGGTAAATCCTTCGGGCGTACGTGTGGGCCCGCTCCGGGAGATATTAGGGCCTCAGCGGTTTGTGCTGGGCGGGACGGAACTGCTCATCTATTATGGGGAGCCGAAGCCGTACAGTGTGAAGCAGGAGATCTACCTGTCCTTTATCCCGCGCCAGTCCTACATAGACAGCGGAGTGTGGCAGATCGTGCTCACGCCCCGCCGCATCGTAGAAGGAGACTATCAGATGTGGCTCCCGGCTCAGGCGGCGCTCAATGTGGGGACTGCCTTTCTTCTTCCCAACAGCGATTCAACACTTACAATTCCGTCAACTGCATCCCTTGTGGTCACGGTGGCGGCATATGACGCAAGGACATTTTCCTACGCGGACTTCTCCGGACGGGGGCCGGCGTCTGTCTATGAGGGAAGCGATGTGCCAAAGCCTGATCTGGCGGCGCCCGGAGTGCGCGTGACAGCTCCAGTGCCGGGCGGGAGCTACCGGGAGTTCAGCGGGACTTCCTTTGCCGCGCCCTTCGTCACGGGTGGGGCGGCGCTTCTGATGGAGTGGGGAATCGTGCGGGGGAACGACCCTTACCTCTACGGAGAGAAAGTAAAGGCGTATCTGCGCAGAGGCGCGCGGGAACTGCCCGGATATGACCAGTGGCCCAATGCGCAGCTCGGGTATGGGGCGCTGTGCGTGAGGGACAGTCTGCCAGTTTGAGTCGTGAGAATTTGTATGCTAATATTAAATCATCGCTTTATTTGTCGCAATTTGTGATGGATAAAGTGATGATTAAATGTTGATTAAGACGATGAAAAGAGATATACTATGTACGAGGTGGTATAGTTATGAATATTGGAACGGAAACTGAATGGGTTGAATTTAAAAAAACAACGGGTGAATTGAGGGAAGGTATTATTTCTTTGGCCTCGATGTTGAATAAAAACGGGAAGGGCATATTGTATTTTGGCGTAAGAAATGACGGAGAAGTCGTCGGCCAACAGATAGGTGATCGGACAATGCGGGAGATTTCACAGGGAATTGCAAATGCAATCAAACCTCAAATTATACCGACAATTATTACAGAATTATGTGATGAAAAAAATATCATAAAAGTTACCGTTAATGGAGAAGAAAAGCCGTATTCCGCCTATGGCAAATACTATATGAGATCGGCGGATGAAGACAGGGAGATATCACCGGGGCAGTTGCGGACTTTGATGCTTAGCATAGCGGATACTATTGTAAATATTGAAGCAAATAATCAGGAATTAACTTTTGAACAGTTGAAGACATTATATGCCGGTAACGAATTGACGCTTAGGGAAAATACCTTTAAGCAAAATTTAAATCTTTTGACACGTAATGGCACATACAATTTAATGGCGAGTATCTTAGCCGATGTAAACAGCTATTCCATCAAAGTTGCAGTATTCCGCGGTTCAGATAAAACAGATTTAATGAAGCGGAATGAGTATGGTTATAAATGTATGCTTGTTGCTGTGAAACAAGTATTGGATTATATCGAAGCACTGAATGAAACTACTGTCGACCTTAGCGGCAGTCTTAGAAAAGAAAGTAAATTGTTTGATTTTTCGTGCTTTAGAGAGGCGTGGCTGAATGCCTGTCTGCATAATCGTTGGTCAAGGCAGACGCCACCGGCTGTATATGTCTTTGACAATCGTATTGAGATTGTATCTGTCGGAGGGTTGCCGGAAGGACTTACATTGGAAGAATTTTACGAGGGAAAAAGTAAGCCGGTAAACCTTGAACTTCAGCAAATCATGGTCCAACTGGACTATATCGAACAGACAGGGCATGGCGTTCCGTTAATTGTGTCCCGGTATGGAAAAGAAGTGTTCGATATCACGGAGAATTTTATTACGGTGACAATTCCTTTTAATAATGTTAAAGAAAAAGGAAGATTGCAAAGGGATGAAGGATTTGTGCCTGACGAGTGCGATAGAAAGATTCTGAATTTGATGGAAGAAGACAGTGGGATTACGGTTCGCGGACTTAGTGAGCAGATGGGTTTGGGAATGACAACAATTACGAAACATATCCGTGTTTTGAGGGAAATGGGCGTGATAGAAAGGGAAGGCTCTAAAAAAAGCGGACAATGGAGAGTGAACAAGCTGGTTTTATGACGAGTTTGGCAGAGAAAGCAGGGGGATGAAACAATCTACCATTTTAAATTTGTCTGTACCTCTTGTTTTATGGTAGAATAATGTAAGATACTAATTTTATTATGACATTCCACGAAGAAAGCAGGATATTTTTATGAGATCACTTCTTGTCTATCTGAAAGATTATAAGAAAGAAACCATACTGGCGCCTCTTTTTAAAATGCTGGAGGCGTCTTTTGAGTTGTTTGTGCCTCTTGTCATGGCGGCGGTCATCGACGTTGGCATCGCTCAGCAGGACAGGCCCTACATCGTAAAGATGTGTCTTGTGCTTATCGCGCTTGGCATCATCGGTCTGGTCTGCTCGATCACGGCCCAGTATTTCTCTGCGAAGGCGGCGTCTGGCTTTGGTACAGGAGTGCGTCACGCGCTATTTAAGCACATCCAGAGCTTTACATTTACAGAGATGGATACGCTGGGAAGTTCTACGCTCATTACCCGCATGACAAGTGATGTGAATCAGGCGCAGGCGGGCGTGAACCTTGTGCTCCGCCTGTTTTTGCGATCGCCATTCATTGTGTTCGGAGCGATGATCATGGCATTTACCGTGGATGTGAAGTCTGCTATTGTCTTTGTCGTGGTGATTCCGCTGTTATCTCTTATTGTGTTCGGTATCATGCTTATCACGATGCCCCTTTACCGGAAAGTGCAGTCCAATCTGGACAGCGTACTCCTGACGACGAGAGAGAACCTTGCCGGGGCGAGGGTTATCCGTGCGTTTAATAAAGAAGAGGACGAGAAAGCGCGTTTTCAGAAAGAGAACGAGACGCTGACAGATGCGCAGAAGTTCGTGGGGCGCATCTCGGGTCTTATGAATCCCATGACATACATCATCGTAAACGGCGGTATCATTGCCCTTATCTATGTGGGTGCGATCCGGGTGAATATCGGTGATCTGACGCAGGGTGAGGTCGTGGCGCTTATCAACTACATGTCCCAGATACTCGTGGAGCTTGTGAAGCTGGCGAACCTCATTATCACAGTGACAAAGGCGGTTGCCTGCGGGAACCGCATTGAAAGTGTGATGAAGATTAAACCGGAGATGGAGAGCGGAAGCCTGAAATGGGACGTTTCCGCCGCAGGAGCATCATCAGGCGGGAGCAATACCCCGGCGGTGGAGTTCTCCCACGTGTCTCTGACATACAAGGGCGCGGGGGCGGAGTCGCTTACGGATCTTTCTTTCCGTGTGGAAAAGGGACAGACCGTCGGTATCATCGGCGGTACGGGTTCAGGGAAGTCCTCGCTTGTGAACCTGATCCCGCGCTTTTATGATGCGACTGAGGGAGATGTCAGGATTTTCGGCAAAAATATCAGGGAATATGATACGGAGAGTCTGCGCCGCCATATCGGCGTTGTGCTCCAGAAGGCAGTCCTTTTCAAAGGAACCATAGAGGAAAACCTTAAGTGGGGAAATGAATCCGCCACGGCGCAGGAGCTTGAGGAGGCTCTTGAGATTTCCCAGTCAAAGGAATTTGTGCAGGCAAAAGCAGGGCAGATGGGTTTCTATGTGGAGCAGGGCGGACGCAATCTGTCCGGCGGTCAGAAGCAGCGGCTTACCATAGCAAGGGCGCTTGTCCGCAAACCGGATATCCTCATATTGGACGACAGTGCGTCGGCGCTCGATTTCGCTACGGACGCTGCCCTTCGCAGCGCGATCCGGGGTATGAAAGAGCAGCCTACAGTGTTTATCGTTTCGCAGAGAGCAGCGTCCATCCAGTACGCGGATCAGATTATCGTGCTGGACGACGGAGAGATGGCGGGTATCGGCACACATGCCGAACTTCTTGAAAATTGTCCGGCATATCAGGAGATCTACTATTCCCAGTTCCCGAAAGAAGAAAGGGCAACGTCTGTGAAACCAGAAGACAAAAACTCTGGAAAGGAAGTGCGGGGGGATTATCCAGAGGAAACGCGAGGGAATCTTACAAGGGAGGCGGAAGTGAATGGCTGATATGAAAAAGACGGAAAATACTAAGACAGGCCCCCAAAAGACGGGGCAGGGAAAGACACTGAAAAAAGTATTCCGCTATCTGGGAAGATACAGGATATTTGTCATATTTTCTATTCTTTTGGCGGCGGTGTCCGTGGCGCTCACGCTCTACATCCCGAAGCTGACAGGTTACGCGGTGGATCATATCGTCGGCCCCGGCGAGGTGGATATCCCGGGCGCTGTGCGCATCATGATCCAGATCGGGGTATGCACACTCATCACAGCGCTTGCGCAGTGGCTGATGAGCGTGTGCAACAACAAAATGACGTATCAGGTAGTGCGGGATATCCGCAACGAGGCGTTTAAAAAGATCGAGGTGCTCCCTCTGAAATACATCGACGGGCATCCTTACGGGGAAGTGGTAAGCCGTGTCATCGCGGATGTGGATCAGTTTGCGGACGGACTTTTAATGGGTTTTACCCAGCTTTTTACGGGCATTGCGACCATCGTGGGAACTTTCGGCTTCATGTTGTCAGTCAACGTGAAGATTACGTTTGTGGTCGTACTTATCACGCCGGTGTCATTCCTCGTGGCGAATTTCATTGCCAAGAGGACATTTACCATGTTCCGCAGACAGTCTGAGATACGCGGTGAGCAGACGGGATTGATCGATGAGATGATCGGAAACCAGAAGGTAGTGCAGGCGTTCGGTAGAGGAGAGAAGGTGACAGAGGATTTTGATAAGGTGAATAAAGAACTGGGAAAAGCCTACCTGCGGGCAACGTTTTTTTCATCCATCACCAATCCTGCGACCCGCTTTGTAAACAGCCTTGTATATACCGGAGTGGGAATCACCGGAGCCTTCGCGGTGGTAAACGGTTCCCTTACCGTGGGTCAGCTTTCCAGTTTTTTGAGCTATGCGAACCAGTATACAAAGCCGTTCAATGAGATTTCCGGCGTGGTGACAGAGTTCCAGAACGCGGTGGCGTGTGCCCAGAGGATTTTCGACCTGATCGAGGAGGAGCCGCAGGCGCCGGAGCCGGACAATGCGGTGGAGCTAACGGACATCAGGGGAAACGTCAAAGTGCAGAACGTGGCGTTTTCCTATGTGCCTGAACAGGAGCTGATCCGGGACTTTAATCTGGAAGTAAGACCCGGACAGCGCATTGCCATCGTAGGCCCTACAGGCTGCGGGAAAACAACTCTGATCAATCTGCTTATGCGCTTCTACGATGTGAATGAAGGGTACATTTCTGTGGAAGACGTTGATATACGGGAAATGACGAGAAAGAGTCTGCGCGCGGGATATGGGATGGTGCTGCAGGAGACATGGCTGAAAACAGGGACGATCCGCGACAATATTACCATGGGAAAACCGGATGCCACGGAAGAAGAGATCATTGCGGCGGCCAAAGCGTCCCACATCCACAGCTTTATTAAACGTCTCCCGAAAGGGTACGATACATGGATTACAGAGGACGGCGGCGGACTGTCACAGGGACAGAAGCAGCTCCTATGCATTGCCAGAGTTATGCTCTGCAGACCCCCTATGCTCATATTAGACGAGGCGACTTCTTCTATTGACACAAGAACCGAGCTTAAGATTCAGGCGGCCTTCGGAAAGCTGATGGAGGGCAGGACGACATTTATCGTGGCGCACAGGCTGTCCACCATCCGGGAGGCGGACGTGATCTTAGTTATGAAGGACGGCCGGATCATCGAGCAGGGTGATCATGACAGTCTGTTAAAGCAAGGCGGTTTCTACAGACACTTGTACGAGAGCCAGTGGGCGGGACAGGAGAAAGCATCATGACAAAGTTGAGTACGCTCTGTTATATCGAGAAGGACGGGCAGTATCTAATGCTGCACCGCACGGTAAAGAAAAATGACGTAAACAAGGATAAATGGATCGGCGTAGGCGGACATTTTGAGCAGGGGGAGAGTCCGGAGGAATGTCTGCTTCGCGAGGTGAAAGAAGAGACGGGATACACGCTTACTTCGTGGAAATACCGAGGACTTGTCACCTTTGTATACGGCGAGGATATCGTGGAATATATGTCACTGTATACGGCGGACGGTTTTGAAGGAGAACCAATCGAGTGTGACGAAGGGCAGCTTGAGTGGGTGGACAAGTCGAAAATATCTCAACTGGAGCTGTGGGAAGGAGACAAGATCTTCTTCCGTCTGCTTGATGAGGGGCGGGAGTTCTTTTCTCTGAAACTGGTGTATAATACATCGGATGTCCTTGAGTACGCGGCGCTGGATGGGATACCCATGGAGCTTTTTGATGAACTTGACAGTGAGGGCAATAAGACCGGAATCGTCAAAGAGCGGGGCGTCGTCCATGAAGAGGGGGCGCTCCACGCCACATCTCATGTCTGGATAGTGCGGAAGAACGGTCAGGACATAGATACGGACGCGGGGACGGTGCAGCGATATGATGTGCTCCTCCAGAAGCGCAGCGAGAATAAGGATTCCAATCCGGGATGCTATGATATCTCTTCCGCCGGACATGTGGAGGCGGGCCGCGGGTATCTGGAAAGCGCGATACGTGAGCTTGAGGAAGAACTGGGAATCCAAGCCTTGCCGGAGCAATTGAAAGAGATCGGCATACGCAGATGCGGCTTTGAGGGTGAGTTTTACGGACGTCCCTTTAAGGATAATGAGATCAGTATGCTCTATCTCTATGAGGAAGCGGTGGATATTGAAAAACTCCGACTGCAGGAATCAGAAGTGTCGGAGGTGATCTGGATGGATTATAGAGAGTGTTATGAGAAAATCCGAGAAAATAGCTTTAAACACTGTATCTATACAGATGAGTTTGATATGCTGGGGAAAGCTCTCGGCCTGATCTGACGGATAATAAGGCTGCCGTTTATCGAGAGGCAGCGGGGAAGCGGGGGAGGGAGCAGAGAAGCGGCAGGCTGAGATGCTGATGATAGAGAAAGGACGGACATCATGGTAGAAAGAGGAGTAATACACGGAAGATTTCAGATACTCCATTTGAAACATATGGAGTATCTGCTGGCGGCAAAGATGAGATGCAAGATCCTGTATATCGGCATCACCCACCCGGACATCGTCTCATATCCGGCGACGTCGCCGCAGGATGTGCACGGGACTATAGAGAGAGATAATCCGCTCACTTATATCGAGAGGTATGAGATGATTAAAAACGCGCTGCTCGAATTCGGGGTGAAGCGTGAGGAATTTGAGATCATCCCCTTCCCGGTAAGCAGGCCTGAACTGCTGACGCAGTACGCGCCGGAGAACGCGGTGTATTATATGAGCATCTGCGGGGAATGGGATAGAGAAAAATACCGGATATTAAAGGAGCATGGACTGGATGTGGAACTTTTATGGGAGCGTTCGGAAGAAGAACGGGGGATCACGGCAACGCAGCTTCGTGATGTGATCGCGGAAAGCGGCGACTGGAAACAGTATGTGCCGAAAGCAGCGGCAGAGTATATAGAAACCCATGCTATCGATGAGCGGATACGGAAACTGTATTATGCGTGAGATTCGGATTTGTCGGGGCAAAGAAGCATCCGCCGCACGAATAAAGGGTTCCTCGTGAACATGCTCTCGCGCGGGTCGCAACGCAGGCGTGCATAGAACTGTAAAAGACACAGTCCAAACACGCGCGTTGCTCTACGGTTCACTCGGAACACTTATTCTGCGGCGGATTATCTTTTCCCGAGACAATTCGAATTATGAGGTGAATGTCGAGGGGATGTCTGTTGCCTTCGCGGTTATATTCTATCTACTCGGCAACTTCGAATTACGGCAACAGGTACGAATACATCACTACGAAGTGGCATGCGCTTCCGCCCATCACAAACAGATGGAAGATCTCATGGCTGCCGAAATTCTTATGCCTGTTATTGAAAAGAGGCAGCTTCAGCGCATAGATGATCCCGCCCACTGTGTAGATGATCCCGCCTGCCAGAAGCCAGCCGAACGCTGCCGGGGACATATTGTTAAGTATCTGCGTGAATGCCAGCACACAGGTCCAACCCATTCCGATATAGAGGACAGAGGAGACCCATTTTGGGCAGTACACCCAGAACGCCTTTATCAAGATTCCCGCGATTGCGATTCCCCATACGATAGAGAGCAGGATAATCCCGGTTCTCCCTTTCAGCACGATAAGACACACCGGCGTGTAACTTCCCGCAATGAGCACGGAGATCATCATGTGATCAATCTTCTTAAGGATGGTATTTACCTTAGCCGAGACGTCAAATGTATGGTAAGTGGTACTTGCCGCGTACAATAAGATCAGGCTTGCCGCGTAAATGGCAAGCGAGACAATATAAATTTTACTTGGTTCATTTGCAGCCTTAATGAGCAGCGGCACTGCGGCGAAGATCGCCATCAACATTCCAATAAAATGTGTGATCGCGCTGCCCGGATCTTTTATGTGATGTTTCTTTTCCATAAATATGCACCTCCTGAAAGTGTTGGGGAAATAACAAGTAGTTTTAAAAACTATATTAAGTATATGTGTATGCTACACTAAATATTCCGGAAAATCAACCCCTTGTATAAAAATTGATGACTTTCGTTATAAAAAACGATATAATTAATTTCCGAGATCATAAGTATAGGTATGGGGAGAGTCTGTACAATGTGAGATAAGGAACGAAAGATTATGAAAAAGTTAAAAGATTTTTTAGACGGTCAGATCCGGCATAAGTTTCAGCGAAAGGTCCTTTTGGCGATTCTTCTGTCGGTTGTTGTTATCTGTATTATTACGAATGTTGTTATCAGTACGCTTCTCGGTCAGGAGCTTCTTGAGAAAAAAGAGGATATTGAAGAGGAATATCTGTCTGTGATTTATTCTTATCTGGATGAGATGAAGGATAATCTGGATGTTCTGGCAATCATTGCGGAGAGCAGTTCGAATGTGAAATGGGTAATGAGCAAGTCCGATCTGAATACCACAGAGACCAAAAAATATGCCCTGAATACGCAGAACAGCCTTACGGCATCTTTGAACGGCAGCGCGGTAAGCGAATACGTGGAGAGCATGGTACTGGTCAATCAGAGCGGTATGTTTCTTTCAATTACGCAGTCGCCGCAGATGATGCGGGCGGAAGACATTTTCGCAAGTCCGCTTTTTGATATGAAGGCGGAGAATCAGAAGAGCCGCGCGGGACTTACGGAGTCTGCCATAGATAAAGGGGCAGTGCGGATGGCGTATCTGTACCCGCTGAATCTTTCGAGGACAAGTTTTATTTATATAGAATTGTCAACGGATATGATCTCTGATCTGCTCAAGCCTTATGAGGATTCTGCAAGCATCAGCATCGACACTCTCTGGGGGGAAAAGATGAGTTGGTATTCATCGGAGGCGTGTGAGTCACGGTATGCCGGGGATGTATCAGGCAGAGGGTATCATGTCAACAGCAGAGAGTTCGAACCGTTTCATCTGTCTCTTAATGTGATGTCTGAGGACAATATCTACACAGGGGATAATAGCTACATTATGTACATACTTCTTGTGACGGTCATCCTCGTTATCTGTGTGGCGATCACGGTATCCAGACTGCTTTCCACGAGAGTGACCCAGCCGCTCAGGAGACTGAGCGGCCACATCAGACGTCTTTCTGACAAGAATCAGATCACGGTGGACAAGTCCATTGAGGAGGGCGATGATGAGATCGCGGGAATCGGCAAGGCATTTAATCGTCTTGTGCGCCATATCAACGATCTGATCAGGACACAGAAAGAGATCTATGAGCAGAAACAGAAAGTAGAGATCAGTGCGCTTCAGGCACAGATCAATCCTCATTTTCTATATAATACGCTGGATTCTGTGCGTTGGATGGCCGTGATACAGAAAGCGAACAATATCGCGGATACCGTCATGAGTCTGGAGAATCTTCTCCGGAATATGGCGAAAGGTTCCGGCAACAAGATCACGCTGAAAGAGGAGCTCGCCCTTGCAAGGGATTATGTGAACCTCCAGCAGGTGCGTTACATGGAGATCTTCGACTATATCTGTGAGGTGCCGGAGGAGTTTGCAGTTTATAGGATCGTAAAGATGACGATGCAGCCGATCATTGAAAACGCCATCCTGCACGGGATCGAGCCCACGGGGACTTACGGAGAGATACGGGTACACGCATGGGATACGGAAGAGGATCTCTATATCTCTGTGGAGGACAATGGGGCGGGCATCAACGGAGAGGAATTTGCAAGGCTGGTTACAACGAGGAAGGACAAGAACGCGATGAGCGGGATCGGTGTCGCGAATGTGGATGAGCGGCTGAAGATGACGTATGGCAGTGCATACGGCCTGATCTACGAAGGTGAAGAGGGAAGGTTCACAAGAGTGACGATACATATCCCCAAAGAAAAGTAGCGAGGGAGCTTATACATAAAGAAGATATCTTTCAAGAATGAGAAAAAGAGGGCAGACAGATGTACAATGTGATGATCGTAGACGATGAGACAATTATACTATCGGGGATCCGTTCGCTTGTGGACTGGGAGAAAAACGACTGTGTACTGGCGGCGACAGCGCGCAACGGACAGGATGCACTTGATCAGATCCGGCGGATGCCCATTGATATCATGCTGGTAGATCTGAATATGCCGGTAATGGACGGAATCACACTGATGGAGATCGTGCACAGGGAGTTCCCGAATATTGTATTTATCGTCCTGACGAATCTGGAAGAATTCGAACTGGCGAGGAAAGCATTGCAGTGCCGGGCTGTGGGATACCTCTTAAAGAGCCGGTTGGAGGCTGTGGATCTGGAGACTGCGCTTGGACAGGCGAAGGAAGAGCGCGGGAAGAGAAAACAGCTCATGGTGACGAACGCTGCGGAGTATTTTGAAAAAGAGCGTCAGAAAAATATCGTGAGCAAGGCTTTGGAAGAGGTCTTATTCTTTCAGCACGGGCTGAGAAAGGAAGAGCATCGGAAGATTCTGGCTGATTCAGGGGTGCTCTGTAACTATGCGTATTTTTATGTGCCGTTTGATTTTCTGTCCGGGTCAGGCGGGGAACCGCCGGAAAAAGAAGCAAAGGCTAAGATCATGGACTGGATCCGGGGAATGATCGACAAGACTGCGCAAAATCTTTTCAAAGAAGATTATATTCTGCTGGATCCCGGTTCCGCGAATTCACAGGTGCTGTTTGTTTATCGGATACAGGATGCCGGAGAAGCTGTATGGGAGAAAAAGGCGGAGATGTTCGCGCGGAAACTCTCCAGCGCGGTGAAGACGGTTACTCAGGTAGAGTGCAGGGTGTTCCGCACAGGACTCCATAACGGATATGATGAGCTTGAGCAGTGCGCGGCTGAGTATCATGCTTTGATGGAAGAATATTATCTGGAGACTCCGGAGGCGGCTGTGGCGTCCTTTTCAGAGCGTACATACGAGCCGTTGGGGCTCAAAGGAGTTGGTTTGGAATTATATCACGAGATTATGCAGAGAAATCTCAAGGGGATCACATCCGTGATGGATCATGTAGAAGCGAGAGTCCGAAATACGGTACACCAGAAGGGGCAGGCAATCTGGCTGCTCAATGAACTGAACCGCGAGGCATCTGCAGCACTGGCAAAGTTTGGGGTCATGGAGACATCTACCTATGAAAGAGTCAGCAGTATCGCCGCTATCGAGAATATCAATACGAGAGGACAGGTGCTGGCATGGCTTAATATGCTCAGAAATACACTGGTTGATGTGGTAGGCGGCGGGGATATGCCGGGAAGTCCTCTGGCAGAGAAGGCGAGGAAATATGTTCTTGAGAACATTGAGGCATGTATCAGCCTTCAGGACGCTGCCGCCCATGTGGGTGTGTCTGCCGGATATCTGTCAACGATATTTAAAAGGGAATATGAGCAGAGCTTTGTGGATTTTGTAAACAGGACAAAGATGGAGTACGCCTGCCTTCTTCTGGAAGAAAAAAATCTGATGGTCATGGAGATTGCCTATCGCCTAGGATATGAAAACGCATACTACTTCTCTAAAGTGTTCCGCAAATATATGGGGATGTCCCCCACAGATTATCAGAAACGGATAGAAGATGAAAAAAGTACAAACAGTGGAAAAAAGTAACAGAAAAAGAAGGTACAGTTAAAAAATTTACAAATACTTCTTTGATTTCTCGATTTTACATTGCCCGGATCATTTATATAATCGAGGTAACTTAAGTGCATTAAGTTTTACATTTGCAAATGTGAAAACGAAGATCAGGAGGTAACTATGAAGAAAAAGTTTGTGAAATCAATCGCGCTCGGCCTCGTCACAGTGATGGCCGCGACATCCATGCTTGCAGGCTGCGGCAAATCCGACAGCTCATCAGGTGACGAAAAGGGTGACGGGCAGGTAACTCTTACATTCCCGGTATGGGATCTTTCCACGACTCCGATGCTTCAGGAGGTTGTGGACTCATTCGAGGCGTCACATGAAAATATCAAGATCAACATCGTTGATATCGCTGCGGCAGACTATGTGACGAAGCTTACAACCATGCTTAACGGCGGATCAGAGTGTGATATCGTGTACATTAAAGAAGCGGACGGAACTCCGTCCTTCGCGGAGAAAGGGCAGCTTGAGGATCTGACTTCCTACATAGAGGCAGACGGGATCGACACATCCAAGTATATCGGATATGATGATTTCAACCTTGACGGAAAACAGGTGGGACTTCCGTTTAAGACCGATTATTATGTGCTGTACTACAATAAAGATATCTTTGATGCGGCCAATGTAGAGTACCCGACAAATGATATGACATGGACAGAGTGGGAAGAGATGTGCGGAAAGCTGACAAGCGGCGAAGGTAACGATAAGATCTACGGCGGATACCTTCACACATGGCAGGCATGCGTTCAGAACTGGGCAGTTCAGGACGGAAAGAACACAATCCTTGGACCGGACTACAGCTTTATGAAGCCGTACTATGAGATGGCTGTAAGAATGCAGGAAGCCGGAACGATCATGGATTACGCTACGCTTAAGACAGGTAACATCGCATATGCTTCTCCGTTCCAGCAGGGAACTGTAGCCACACTTCCGATGGGATCATGGTTCACAAACACGATGATCGCGAAGAAGGAAGCAGGCGAAACAGATGTAAACTGGGGAATCGCTACACTTCCGCATCCGGACGGCGTTCCGGCAGGAAGTACGATCGGTTCCACAACTCCGATGGCGATCAACTCCAAGTCTGAGCATAAAGATGAGGCATGGGAGTTTATCAAATTCGCATGCGGAAAAGAAGGCGCTGATATTCTTATTCAGGCAGGACAGCTTCCGGGCTATCAGGATGAGACAACACTTGAGTCTCTGGCAGCGCTTGACGGTATGCCGGAAGGTCTGGCAGAAGCTATGAAGACTGTAAGTGTTGTTCCGGACAGACCTGTTAACACATATTCAGCAGAAGTAAACCAGATGCTCGGAGAAGAGCACTCTCTGATCATGATCGGTGAGGAAGACATCGACACGGTTCTAGAAGAGATGGCTACGCGCTCAGCGGAGATCCAGACAGACTAACGGGCGGTTTGAAACTTGACGGGCGGCAGGAATGACTGCCGCCTTGTTTTGTACAGGCATTGATACAGAGTGGAAAGGAGAACCAATGAAAGATAACGCAAAAGGAAAGAAAAAGGGATTATCTCTTTCACTGCGACAGAATATTGTCGGATATTCTTTTATCCTGCCGAACTTTATCGGATTTCTTGTTTTTACTTTTATACCGGTATTGTTCTCTCTGTTCCTGAGCTTTTCTCACTGGGACGGATTTACGGAGATCGAGTTTGCAGGGCTTGACAATTTTATCAGCATTTTTAAGGACAGAGTATTTACAAGCGCGATATGGAAGACCGCATACTTCTCATTCTTTACGGTAGTGCTTTCTATGGCCGCTTCACTGGGGCTGGCGCTGCTTCTGAACCAGAAGATCAAAGCGAGAGGATTCTTCCGCTGCGCCCTGTTTTTTCCATATGTTGCTTCCGTCGTGGCGATATCCGTTGTGTGGAACGCCATGCTGCAGCCGGATTACGGTCCGTTAAATGAACTGCTTAAGTTTATCGGGATATCAGATCCGCCGGGATGGCTGGCGTCCACGTCATGGGTTATCCCGGGACTGATCATTGTAAACGTATGGAGAAACATGGGATATTTCATGATCATTTACCTTGCGGGTCTCCAGAGTATCGACCAGAGTCTTTATGAGGCGGCAGAGATCGACGGGGCAAAAGGATGGACACTGTTCAGAAAGATCACATGGCCTCTTCTGAGCCCGAGTACATTCTTCGTTGTAATGATGCTCATCATCAATTCTTTCAAGGTGTTTGACCTTGTATGGCTGATGACGCAGGGCGGACCGGGAACAGCATCCACGATGCTTTCACAGTATATCTATAACCAAGCATTTATCTCATGGGATTACGGAAAGACTTCCGCGGCAGCCATGATCCTCTTTGTGATCGTAGGCGCGCTGACGCTGTTCCAGTTCCGCATCGAGAAAAAAGTCGTGAATTATTAAGAGGAGGTGACAGCCATGGTAAAGAAGAAAAATCCGCTAAAAAGAGCACTGGTCTATATTGCGCTTATCCTGTTGACAATGATCACGCTTATCCCGTTGATCTGGATGCTGTCATCTTCGCTGAAGCTTGACAAAGATGTGTTTTCTGTGCCGATCCAGTGGATCCCACATGAAATGCACTGGGAAAACTACACGAAAGTGTGGGAGAAGATCCCGCTTCTGACGTTTACGTTCAACTCTGTGAAGCTGACAGTGGTGATCACCGTAATACAGGTGCTCACATCCAGCTTCGCTGCATACGGATTCGCGAAATGTAAATTTAAAGGAAGAAACTTCCTCTTCCTGTTCTATGTGGCTACAATGGCAATCCCGTGGCAGGTATACATGCTGCCCCAGTATTCGCTGATGAATAAAATGAATCTCGTAGATACGCATATCGGTTATATCCTGATGCAGTCCTTCATTCCGTTCGGTGTCTTCCTGATGCGTCAGGCGTTCATCTCGATCCCGGACGAACTTCTTGAAGCGGCAAGGATCGATGGACTGTCCGAGTACGGTATTTTCTCCAAGATTGCGCTGCCGTTGAGCAAAGCATCCATTACCACATTGGTCATCTTCAGCTTTGTTACAATATGGAATGACTATATGGGGCCGATGATCTATCTGGATACGGAGTCAAAGAAGACGATCCAGCTAGGTATTAAGATGTTCATGGGTCAGTATTCTACTGAGTGGGGTCTGATCATGGCAGTGTCCGTGATGGCGCTGATTCCGGTGCTTATTATTTTCCTGATCGGACAGAAACAGTTTGTTCAGGGGATTGCAAGCAGCGGTATAAAAGGTTAAACTTATAGGAGTTATTGGTAAGGAGAAGCTGAGATGAGATTTATACCGAAAGAACCTGACTATAGCCTGAGTCCATACACGGGACTGACGCGGCGGCACTGGCTTGACGCGGCGCAATATATTCTGGACGGGATATTTAAGCATGTGAAGGACATGGATTCACCTGTTCTGGTGCCAAGGTATGAGGACAAGATCACTTACCCAAATGCAGATACTCCGAAGTGGAAAGAGCGGGCGGAGATTTTCGAAGGACTGGCGAGAAGCTTTTTCATCGCGGCTCCACTGATTGCCAATGATTCTGACGCAGTGTCGGAGGACATATTGCTGCGGGAGTATTATAAGAAGCAGGTGCTGGAGGCATGTACGCCCGGCAGCAGGAATTACGTGTTAAGATATGAGGATCTGGAACAACCTGGGCGGGATGATTTTCTGCTCAATACTTTCCAGCAGACGGTGGAAACATGTGCGCTTGTCATCTGTCTGTGGGTCAGCAAAGAGGTGGTGTGGGATACTTATACAGAGGAGGAAAAGGAACGGATCTTGGACTTTATCGAAGGATACGCCATCCGCGCAACCGTTCCGCAGAACTGGCGCCTGTTTAACATGCTGGATCTTGCCTTCCTCCATATGAATGGACGCGCCATTGACGAGGATATCATGCGCCATCACGCATCCATTATCCTGCGGTATTACGCGGGGGACGGGTGGTACCGGGACGGACACGGATTTGATTATTATTCGGTGTGGGCGTTTCAGATGTACGCGCCTATCTGGTGCGTGTGGTACGGATATGAGAAGGAACCGTATCTTGCCGCGAAGTTTGAAGAGTATTCCAATGTATTCATGCAGAATTATCCGGCGATGTTTGACAAGGACGGATGGGTCAACATGTGGGGAAGGAGCGGACTGTACCGTAATGCGGCTACATCGGCGTTCGATGGCAACTTTCTCCTGAGAAACCACACGGCGGATCCCGGACTCGCCCGCAGGGTCAGCTCCGGCGCGCTGATGCAGTTCTTAAGCCGGGACGACGTGATGTATGAGGGAACCTTTAATCTGGGGTTCTACAAGCCGTTCCTGCCGATGATCCAGCCATACAGTTGTGCGGAAAGTCCGCTGTGGATGGGAAAAGCGTTCCTCTGCCTGCATTTCCCGGAGGATCATCCGTTCTGGACGGCGAAAGAGAGCGGAGGGATATGGGATGAAATGAAGGCGGGTGAGACAAGAGAAACGGTTGTTGACGGTCCCGGCCTGTGCTTTGCAGACCATCATGACAACGGGACGGCAGAGCTGCGTCCGGGCAAGGTGACACGCGCTATCAAGGATGAGGGCGGGATGTGCTGTTACGCGAAACTGGCATACAATACGAAATACCCGTGGGAATCTTGCATCGGAAACGGCAGGGAATCTCAGATGTATATCATGAGAGAGACCGGTAGTGGAGCGCTTCACAGACCCAATGTGATCTTCTGGGGCGGCGCGAAGGACGGTGTGCTCTACAGGAGAAACTATTTTGACTATACCAGCGAAATGGAGAAACACTGGCTTCAGAGCATTGATCTGGCGGACTTCCCGGTTGCGGAAGGACTTGTGCGTGTCGACCGTCTGCGTCTTTACCGGGACGGACTTGAGATCACACTTGGATCGTACGGATTCCCGGACACGGGAGATACGGAAGTAAAACGTCTGGAGAAAGATGGTGCCAGAGCGATCGTCTTAAAGGGACACGACTCCCAAGGGAAGGAGAAGCAGATGGCAATGACCGTGTTCGCGGCGTGGGAGGAACTGGATCTGATCGAAAGCAGAGATACCAACGCTGACACAGAGAACAGTCTGGTGATCTCTGCGGCGTTAAAGAGAGAGAAGCTGTACGGGTATGAACCTTTTGTCATGATCAGTCAGGTCATTACAAGAGAATCTTTCCGGGATTTTACGGAGGATGAGATATTCAGCATCCGAAGCGTTTCCTATGCGGATGAACAGTGCTGCGGCGGATACGGCCCGGTGAAGCTGACGATGAGAGATGGACGGAAGATGACTGTTGATTACACGGAACTGGAGGGAAACATGCGGATATGATGAACAAAAGGCAGTAAACGGCGGAAACCGTTTGCTGCCTTTTTTAACAAAAGAGGGGCGCTTTTAATGGATGAGCGTTCCTGTCTTTCCTTTCAGAGCGTCTTTTACCTTGTCAAATGTAGTGATGTATGCCCGGCGTCCTTCGTGTCCTTCGATGAACTCTACCGCCGCGCGGAATTTCGGGAGCATATTGTAGATGCCGAAGTGCCCTTCATCCATATAAGCACGTGCCTGAGCGGTGGTGATCTCATCTAACGGCTGTTCGTCAGGCTGTCCGAGATTGATGCACACTTTTTCTACATTGGTCAGGATGATGAGCATATCTGCGTTGATGCCCTCTGCGAGCCTGCCCGCCGCAAGATCCTTCTCAATGACCGCGCTGGCGCCCTTTAAGTGATTGTCCTGTTCCATGACAGGGATACCGCCGCCGCCTGCCGCGACAACGATCTGATCCGCGTCAAGAAGTGCGTTGACCGCGTCAAGCTCTACAATCTTCACTGGGTTCGGTGCAGATACCACACGGCGGAAGCCTTTTCCGGCCTCCTCAATGACATAGTTTCCTTTCTTGCGCTCTTCGTTCGCCTCCTGCGCGTTCATGTAGCGTCCGAGCACTTTGGTCGGCGTGTAGAACGCCTCGTCATAAGGATCGACGATGACCTGTGTGAGCACAGTGCTGACCGTGCGGTAGATACCACGGTTTAAAAGCTCCTCGCGGATACCGTTCTGCAGGTCATATCCGATATATCCCTGACTCATTGCGGAGCAGACAGACATCGGTGCCGGAGTGTATTCGGGATGCGCCTTGGCAAATTCATTCATGGCTGTGTGTATCATACCTACCTGCGGCGCATTGCTGTGCGTGATGGCTACCTGATAGCCTTCTTCAATGAGATCCGCAATACATTTGGCAGTTTTTTTTACGGCAATTTTCTGTTCCGGGAGAGTAGTACCAAGGGCCCGGTGTCCAAGAGCGACAACAACTCGTTTTTTCATAACTGGTCTCCATTCCGCCGTCACATTTGCGGACGGCATAGTATTTTCTTGAGATAACTTATAGAAAGTTTACTATCATTTTTATGAAAAAGCAACAATAATAGTAAGGGCGGCATCCACGGCAAAGAGTGCACAGAGTATGACGCACAGAGCGATCCTTTTTGAGCGTCCTACTTTCATAAAAAGCTCTGTCCACTGCGGTGCAAGGTAATACAGGAAGGCGCAGCCTAAGAGGGCAAAGGATATGGAGCTTCCTACATAAACACGCCCGTTCAGATTCAGTAAAAATTCACTGTAATCCCGGAAGGGATACCCTAGGATTAGATCAGATGTCAGGTTGAGTATATATTCCAGTACGGTGTAAATGAAAAAGTTCACGAAAAAGACACGCACCGGTTTTTTGATGATTCTCTTTGTAAGAAGAAGGATAAGTATACCTAAGATGCCGTACAAAGGCAGCCACGGGCCAAAAAGCAGCGTATTATCTGTGAGCGCGCCGTCCCGTATCAGATAGATCAACGTTTCCAGAAACCATCCGAACACGGAGAAGGAAAAGAACAGCAGGATATATGAACACAAATCATATCTGCGCTCCGGGCGGACAGGCGAGCGCACAGCACGAAATGGAGGCTGCACGGAGAAGAGGAATACCGGGTACTGCTCCGGGGCAAAATACGTAGTCTTTGTGTATGGCCCCTGCGAATCATCGTACAGCGCTTTGCTGATGAGCAGCTCATCTTCTGAGGGCACATGCTCAAGGTAGGAGTCATTTAACCTCTCATACCGGGGAGAACGGGAAAGGACATAATTCCGTCTCAGTGTAAGATAAAGTTCTGAACGACAGCCGGTTATATAAGGATTTACAATTACAAAGTCAAAAATCCCAAGCGTAAGGATGGAGAGCAGCTTCCATCCGGCAAAGGAGAGATCCAAAAGAAACAGCTTCCATTTATTGCGCTGTGTGAGCTGTCTGGACAAAAAGAAAGCGTCTCTTTTGCTGATTTTCGGATTCTCCGCGAGGATGAAGGGGATCATGCTGTACTCATAGCGCTTGATGATACCGCCGATGATGGTCAGGTTCCAGAGTGTCTGGAAAAAGGAACGGCAGAACATCACCCATGCGGGGTGGAAAATATATCTTAGCTTGTATAGGAAGAAAATTTTCGAGACCGGGGTTTGGCGGTAGCTGCGGATCTCGAGAAAAAATCGTTTTTCTCCTACCTGAAGGATATTGCTGATAAAGATCTGATATAAAAAAGTAAAAACCGCGCCTGCTGCAACGAGGATCGCCGCCATGCCCAAAGAGCGTGTAAAGAAAGCATTTAGGGCGCGCAGGGCATTAAAAAAAACGGAAATGCTTGTGGAGTACAAGTCAATGATCAGATGGCTCATATTCGCCACAGTGCCGCCGAACAGACCGGACAGGGGTGACCTGTCTATAAAAAGTCCGATGGTCTGGCTGATGACTTCTGAATTTGGAAGGTCAGGCGCAAAAGCGGCGTCAGAAAGCCGGGGGCCGGGGGCGGTTTGAAGATTGATAAACGTCGTTGAGATCGGATAAGCAGTCGTCAGGACAGCGATGATAAAGCATACAGCGGCCATTCTCCAATAGCTCTGCCGTATCGATGAACGTACTTTTTTCTTCAATGCTTTTCTCTTCCACATGCCTGTCATCCTCCGGGAAATTTATGATATCCCATTATAAGTTAGAATAAAATGATTTGCAAGTGCATGTAAAGTTTGCTTGACATACTATGTAAAGTATGCTTTACTATAAATGTAAAGTTGACTATACTTTTTGAGAAAAAGTGAAAAAGAGAAAATAGATATCGGAAGGAGCGTGGCGTGTGAAGAACCGGATACAGGAACTGAGAAAAGAGCGCAGGGTCACTCAGAGCGAACTGGCCGACGCGGTGGAAGTGACCCGCCAGACGATCATTTCCCTCGAAAACGGGAAATACAACGCATCACTCATTCTGGCGCACAAGATCGCCCAGTATTTTGAGATGAACATTGAGGATATTTTTATATTTGATAAAGAGGAGGAAAATATATGTTTATAAGAATGATGCTGCAGGGAGCAAATACGGACGAAGAGTACAGGAGAAAACTGGAAGACAGGCAGAAACTGTCGTGGGTGACTTTGCTGATGGGAAGTGCGGCTGTTATCGCCGGAATCATTATGCTGAGGGTCATGCCCGATTCCTACAGGACAGGATTCCTGTCCGGCCTCTATTGCGGAGTGGGGGCGAGCGTGATCGTTGCGGATATTATTTCCCTGATCAAAGTGCGTAAGTTGTTGAAAGATGAAGCTCTTTTGCACAGGGAACGGATCAAGGAAAGCGATGAGAGGAAAAACGAGATCGCGAAAAAAGCGGCGGCAACGGCTGTGACAGTATTTATTTTCATTTTGTTCGCAACGCTGATCGTATCGGGATTTTTCAGCATGGAGGTGTTCTGGACGCTGTGGGGATCGCTCATTGCATATCTCCTTATCTTCATTGGATTCAAGACATATTATACAAAGAAAAACTGACAGATGCACCCGGTTGTCTGCAAGGATTAGGGGGCGGGGTGGAGGTCCATTTTCATGTCAGAAAGCACCGTCATGAGCGAAGAAACCCGTACCGTGCAGAACGCAACCCCTCCACGCCCGCCGTCTTTTGCAATCAGTCAATATTTCAAAAATTCTGCTGGTGTCATTATCGCCGGATTTTTTACGCCAGATTCCAAAAAATCTTTATCGCCGGTAAGAAGAATATCGGCCTTTGCCTTAATTGCCGCCCGCAGAATAGGGCGGTCATTTACATCCCGGATTTGCGTTTCCAACGCGTTTTCGTCTGTTGGAACCGGAACTAATTCTAACATCAGCAGAGCCGCTGAAAGGAATTTATCCAGAGCCGCCAGACGGTGCGGAAACTTTTTGTTGAAAATCCGTTTCATTTCATCCACATTTTGCTCACAGATCAGGCCATGATTGGGATAGGAGGCTGCTTTTACATACGCCTGAAATGGCGTTCCCCCCCCCCCCACGCTTAATGCCGCAGAAATAAGGACGTTGGTATCTATCAAAACTCTCATGCCTTTTCGTCTTCATTCCGCAATTCTTTGACAAGCGCCATCACATCATCTTCCGAAGTCAGGCCGGCGCGTTCTGCTTCTCCGGTCATTTCCTGTTGGAGCATTTGCATGGCATACACAGCGGAATTGACAATACGGACAGTGTTTCCTTCCACCACGAAAGTAACCCTGTCACCGCTTGCCACACCGAGGACATCCCGGACATCTTTGGGGATTGTGACCTGTCCTTTTGCCATGACTTTTGCATTGTCCACAAATGCTTTTGCTAACATGGTTTTGCACCACCTTTCTCAAAATATGGAAAGTAGGGATTTCCCTACTTTTATTATACGCAGAAAGACCGGAAAAATCAACGGGAACCATCCCATCAGCGGAGAAAAGCGCGGGGTTTATGAACCTTATGGATTCATGGCCTCGTGCTCTTTTTTAATCTCAGCAAAGCAGTCTGGAGCCGTCCATTCACTGTTGGTCGGCGTGAGGATCGCCTTGTAAGGGAAGGGGCCAGCGCCGCTTTTTCGGATGGCTGCCAAAGCCTGATTGAGACGGTTATCGTCAAGGAAGCAGAAGACGATCATCGTGGAGGGAAGCTCTGGTCCGTCATAGCTGCCCTCGGCGGGGGTCATATCCTTTATGCCGGCAAGGACGCCTAATGGCTGGTTGTAGTCTGAACTCTGTATACGTTTCAGACGGATGCGCAGGGGGAACAGCGCCATCTCCAGCTTTAAGAGCTGCTCCTTTTCCGGGGGATTAAAAAGTAAGATTGTTTCTTTCATATCATAAATTCTCCTGTTTTCATAAAAATGTTATCTATGCCATTGTAATCCAGAACAGAGAAAAAGAAAAGGGGGAGACTTTTCAGCCATTTAATTCGGGAACTTCTTCTTGCAGAATCCGAAAACCTAATTGCTAAAAACGTATTCGGAGCGGATGAAGGAGCTGTCCGGGATTCCGCTACAGAAGATAGAAAAACTGACAGGTTCCGGCTATGTCCGAAAAACAAGGACTGCCGATGGACAACTCACTTCGTTCAAACAATTCCATCGGCAGTCCTAAGGGACATAGCCGGAGCCTTAAGTTTTACTACTCTTCTTCCAAAGTCACCCGGGCAGCTCCTTCACCCGCTCCGAAAGTCTTTCAAGCATTTCGTTTCCTTAAATTCTCCAGATATAGCGTTCCCGAGTAACAGCCGGAAAGCAACATGGGCGCGGCGGAAAGCTATCCGCAAGATGGGCGTATTCTAGCCGCGCCAGTCTTTGTTTGTGTCCATTTGATTCGGCGGCATTCTCGCTTTGGGAAGTAGGAAGCGGCCGATGAATTTAAGGAAGCAGTCAGTGGCGGGAAGGCGCGGCTTCTGTGACTTAGAGGAATCCGTTGGAGCGGCTTAGGGATAAGGGATTGTTGTTAAGCGGCACAATGGGGTTGTCTGAATGAAATGAGTTCCCCATTGTGCCGCTTCGCTCTTAAACAGTCCCGCAACCCTTTAGTCCGCTCCCGGATTCCGGACCGGAACAGAAACGCGCCTCCCCGCCACTGACTGCACTTCTAAAATGATTCTTCGCTTCCGGACATTCTTTGAAATGTCGCTGAATTAAATGGCCGGATAGGTATGATGCGCACAGGAACGCTTTGCCCGAGCAGGCATATATTGATGATAAGAACAATGCGCAAAAGGAGGGGCGGCATGAGGGTCTGTGAACTGAGGAATAAGGAAGTTATCAATATATGCAGCGGCAGGCGGCTCGGATGTATCGTAGATGTGGAGATCAATGTGTGCAGCGGCGAGGTGGAGGCGGTCATTATCCCGGGACCGGGAAAGATATGCGGATTCCTCGGGACAGACTGCGAGTATGTCATTCCTTTTGCGTGTATCCGTAAGATCGGGCCGGATATCGTGATTGTGGAAATACAGGAAGAAAAGTTTTTGCAAAAATTTTAACAATTGTGTATAATGGACGCAGAAAAGCGGATTGTAAGCATCCGCAGAGGAAACGCTGGCAGCGTTGATTTACACTGACGCTGAGATTGCTTAAAGAAAGGCGGAAACAGATATGAGATGTCCATATTGCGGCAACCCGGATACAAGAGTCATTGATTCCAGACCGGCGGAGGACAAGAGTTCCATCCGCAGACGGCGCTCCTGCGATGATTGCGGGAGACGGTTTACGACTTATGAGAAAGTGGAGACGATCCCCCTGATTGTCATTAAAAAAGATAACAACCGTGAGCAGTACCAGCGTTCCAAGATTGAGCAGGGAGTTTTAAGCGCGTGTTACAAGCGCCCCGTTCCCGCAGAGGCAATCCAGAAGACGATCGACGCCGTGGAGCTGGAGATCTTCAACAGGGAAGAAAAGGAGATCCCAAGCAGTGTGATCGGTGAGATCGTGATGGAGAAGTTAAAGGATCTTGATCCGGTGGCATATGTACGCTTTGCGTCTGTATACAGAGAGTTCAAGGACGCGGGCACATTTATGGACGAGCTGAAAAAGTTCCTGCAGTAGATCATGCGCACTTACAAATTGACAATCGCCTACGACGGCGGCGGGTATCAGGGTTGGCAGCGGCAGACGAACACAGAGCGGACGATCCAAGGCATCTTAGAGCGGACAATCTCCTCGCAGACGGGATTCCCGGTGGAGGTGAACGGGTCGGGCAGGACTGACGCGGGGGTTCATGCTCTGGGGCAGACGGCAAGCGTTGTGCTTCCCGGACAGGCAGAGGAGGATTTTTTTACTGGAGAGATCAATGAGGCGCTTCCGGCTGACATCCGCATCATAGACGCGCAGCTTGTGAAAAATGGTTTCCATGCGCGCAAGAGCGCAGTGGCGAAACGGTATGAATATCATATAGACACCGGGGAAAAGCCGGATGTATTTACAAGGAGATACACCTATCATTTTCCGCAGAAGCTTGATCTTGAGAGGATGAAAAAGGCGGCGGCTTATCTTACGGGGACGCATGAATTTGCGGGATATACGGATAAAAAAGATGAAAAGTCCACAAAACGGACGATTTATGATATAATGGTCAGCGGACAAGGCAGCAGAGTGAACCTTACATTTGACGGCACTGGATTTTTATACCATATGGTGCGCATACTGACGGGGACTCTGCTTGAAGCCGGGACATATCAGCGCACACCGGAGAGTGTGCGCGATGCCCTTGATACAAAAGACAGGAGCAGGGCGGGATTCCTTGCTCCGGCGAGAGGGTTGTTCCTGCGGGAAGTGCGCTATGACTGAGAGAGGCGGGGACAGAGATAAAAACTCTGTCCTTCTTTGCTGCGGCGACGGGCCGGAGTCCGGGAATCTCAGGCGGGGAATGTAGGCGATCGCAGCTTTCCGGGGACAGGATAAAGGAGGTAATCAATGAAACTGATATCATGGAATGTAAACGGTTTACGGGCATGTGTCCAGAAGGGATTTCTGGATTTTTTTAAAGAGGCGGATGCGGATATCTTCTGCGTACAGGAGACGAAGATGCAGGAGGGGCAGCTTGAGCTTGACCTTCCGGGTTATCACCAGTATTGGAATTACGCGGTGAAGAAGGGGTACTCCGGAACAGCCGTATTCACGAAAGAGAAACCGCTTGCCGTGACTTACGGCATCGGCGTTGAGGAGCACGATCAGGAAGGCCGTGTGATCACCTGTGAGTTTGAGGACTTTTATTTTGTCACGGTATATACGCCCAACTCCCAGAATGAACTGGCAAGACTGGACTACCGTATGAAGTGGGAGGATGACTTCCGCGCCTATCTGAAAAAGCTGGAAGAGAATAAGCCTGTGATCGTGACGGGAGACATGAATGTGGCGCACAGGGAGATCGATCTTAAGAACCCGAAGACAAACCGCAGGAACGCGGGATTTACAGACGAGGAGAGACAGAAGTTCACAGAGCTTTTAGAGGCGGGATTTATTGATACGTTCCGGTATTTCTACCCGGATCAGGAAGGGATTTACTCATGGTGGTCTTACCGGTTCAGCGCCCGCGCCAAGAACGCGGGGTGGCGCATTGACTATTTCTGTGTGTCAGAGTGCTTAAGGGACAGGCTCGCCGACGCGAAGATACTGACAGACGTTATGGGGTCAGACCACTGCCCGGTGGAACTGGATCTGAACTGACCGTGGGTTTCGCCGACACAGGCTGAAACTGTGCGCGGCATATCATAAGGAGGAGATCAATATGACAAAGATAGATATCATCTCCGGCTTTTTAGGAGCCGGAAAGACAACGCTTATTAAGAAGCTGCTCTCAGAAGCATTTACAGGGGAGCAGGTGGTGCTCATTGAAAACGAATTCGGAGAGATTGGTATTGACGGAGGCTTTTTAAAAGAATCCGGCATTGAGATCCGCGAGATGAACTCGGGATGTATCTGCTGTTCTCTCGTGGGAGACTTTGGGAAATCCCTGAGGGAAGTGGTGGACACCTATCATCCGGACAGAATCCTCATCGAGCCGTCGGGTGTGGGTAAGCTGTCTGATGTCATCAAGGCAGTGCAGGATGTGCAGGAGGAGATCGATGCGAAGCTCAACAGTTTTACAACAGTGGCGGATGTGACAAAATGCAGGATCTATCTTAAGAATTTCGGAGAGTTCTTCAGCAACCAGATCGAATATGCGGGCGCTGTCATCTTAAGCCGTACAGATAAAGCAAAACCGGAAAAGATTGAGGAGAGCGTGGCGCTGCTTCGTGAGCTTAACGGCAAGGCTCCGTTCATCACCACACCCATCGCCCGGCTTTCGGGTAAGAAGATACTGGAGACGATGGAGGAGAGCAAGTCATTGGAGGAAGAACTGCTGAGCGAGGTCGTGTGCCCGGAGTGCGGTCACCATCACCATGGGCATGAGCATCCTCACGGCCATCACCACGACCACGGCGAATGCTGCGGCCATGGGCATGAGCATCATCATGAGCATCACCACGACCACGGCGGATGCTGCGGCCACGGCCATGGGCATCACGGTTCTGAGCATGGGCATCCTCACGAGCATCACCATGGGCATGAGCATCACCATGACCACGGACATCATCATGCGGACGAGGTATTCACAAGCTGGGGGCACGAGACGATTCACACTTATACAAAAGAACAGGTCAATGATATTTTGAACAGTCTGGAGGACGGATCTTACGGCAATATCCTGCGGGCAAAAGGAATGGTCGCGGGAGCGGACGGCGAGTGGATCTACTTTGATATGGTTCCGGGAGAGCACGAGGTGCGCGAAGGCGCGCCGGAGTACACCGGACGCATCTGTGTCATCGGGGCAGAGATCAGCGAAGAGAAACTCGCGGCGCTGTTCGGTGTTGTCTGATGAGGAAAAGGGGACGCTTTGTTCCTGACAAGGAAAACTGTGCCGCTTTATCGGCGGAAGAATGGAGAGTAGTATGAATGAACCGAGTGTAATGGTCTATCTGATGACCGGGTTTCTGGACAGTGGAAAGACACAATTTTTAAAGTTTACGCTGGCACAGGATTATTTTCAGATCGATGGCAAGACTCTCCTCATCCTCTGCGAGGAGGGCGAGGAAGAGTACGATCCGATGGAAATGTTAAAATACGGCGTTGTCATTGAAAAAGTGGAAGATCAGGAGGATCTGACAGGGGAATGGCTGGAGGAGATGAACCGGAAACATGAGCCGGAGCGCGTTGTTGTAGAGTATAACGGCATGTGGAAAGTCAGTGACTTTGAGGCGTTAAGGCTCCCGGAAGGATGGGTGATTGAGCAGAAGCTCACTACAGTGGACGCCAGTACATTCCAGATGTATCTGACGAACTTAAAGCCGCTTTTCGTGGAGATGGTCCGGGGCGCGGAGCTGGTACTGTTCAACCGCTGTGACGAGATCGCGCCGCTCGCCGGATACCGCCGGAGTGTAAAAGTGGTAAGTCCTCAGGCTGAGGTGATATTTGAGGATGAGGAGGGCGAAGTGGAGAATATCTTCGAGGATGAGGTGCCCTATGATTTGAAAACCCCTGTTATTAAGATCGAGAAAGAGGATTACGGCATCTGGTATGTAGATATGATGGAGAATCCGGAGCGCTATAAGGGAAAGGTCGTGGAGTTTACGGCGAAAGTGGTAAAACCCCGCTCATTTCCGTCAAAGGTATTTCTTCCGGGGCGCATGGCGATGACCTGCTGTGCGGATGATACAACGTTCTTGGGATATGTGTGCAAGAGTCCTTACGCGACGAAGCTGAAGCCGGGAGACTGGGTGAAAGTGCGGGCAAAGGTGGGATTTGCCAATCTCTCTGTATACCGCGGGGAAGGGCCGCTCCTTGAAGCGGAGTATGTAGAGACGGCGGAACCGATAGAGGAACTGGTATATTTTAATTAAAGAAATCATAAGGAGGAAACGGTTATGGAGAAAAAGTATGACGTGATCGCGCTCGGAGAGCTTTTGATTGATTTTACGATGAACGGACAGAGTGAGCAGGGAAACAATCTGTTCGAGGCATGTCCGGGAGGAGCGCCCTGTAATGTGCTGGCTCTTCTCAACAAGATGGGGAAAAAGACCGCTTTTGTCGGGAAAGTGGGAAAAGATCAGTTCGGTACGCTTCTGCGCAATACGATCAGTGAAGCGGGTATCGACGCATCCCATCTGGTGACGGATGAGGAAGTCAATACAACGCTGGCGTTTGTGCACACCTTTCCGGACGGTGACAGGGAGTTTTCCTTCTACCGCAATCCGGGGGCGGACATGATGTTGGGTGAGAATGAGGTGGATGAGGATTTTGTCAAGGATACGAAGATCTTCCACTTTGGTACATTGTCCATGACCCACGACGGGGTAAGGGCGGCGACGAAGAAAGCGGTGAGCGCGGCCAAGGACGGGGGATGCCTGATTTCTTTTGACCCGAATTTAAGAGAACCGCTGTGGAGTTCTCTTGATCTTGCGAAGGAGCAGATGGAGTACGGCTTCAGTATGTGTGACATCCTGAAGATCTCGGACAATGAGATCCAGTTTGTCTCGGGCAGGGAAGATTACGACGAGGGGATCGCATACCTTCAGGAGAAATACAATATCCCGCTTATCCTCCTGACAATGGGGAAGGACGGAAGCAGAGCGTATTACAAGGGAATGCGTGTAGAGAGAAAAGGCTTTTCTGTGGATACCATCGAGACGACAGGAGCGGGGGATACATTTGGCGGAAGCTCGCTTACATACCTTTTGGAGCATGACTTTGACAGTCTGACAGAAGAGCAGTTGGGAGAGATGCTTACGTTCGCCAATGCGGCGGCGGCTATTGTGACTACAAGAAAAGGCGCGATCCGCGCGATGCCAAAGCGCGGGGAAGTGCTCTCGCTTATAGAAAAGTGAAAACCGCATATAAATCAGAGGGAGCGCCCCGGACTGGACATATCAGTCTGGAGCGCTCCTGTATTCTATTGAGTTTGTCTTATGTCGGCTTTACGGCCCGGTTCTGGTTCCGCCATTCTCTGGGTGAGCTTCCGTATACATTTTTAAAAGCGCGTGAAAAGTGCAGTTGATTTGGATATCCAACTGCATTTCCGATATCTGCGATAGAAAGCTGTGTCAGCTTTAAAAGCTCCGCAGCTTTTGCCATGCGGTAATTCATAAGAAATTCCTGCGGGGACTTTCCGATTGTCTCCTTAAAGATACGTCCGAAGTAGGTGCGGTTAAGTCCGCAGAATTCGGCAATCCCTTCTACGGAGATATCATTCTGGAAGTTCTGTTCAATATAGTTGAGGGCCTCCTTCATATAGAAATCCCGGACCTTTCCGGTTGAGGTCAGGCGCATTGAAGCGGCGGAGCGGGACAAATAATCAAGAAAAAGGTACATATGCCCGATCAGATGGAAAGGGGATTCCCTGTTGTGTTCCACCAGATAGAGCATCTCGTCCTTCATCTGCTCGCGCAGCTCCTTTGAAGACGCGTGATAAACAGGATGATCCAGAGTGAGTCCGGCGATTTCGACCAGTTCCTTTGCTCTCAGGCCGTCGAATTCAACCCATGTATATTCCCAAGGCAGCTCCTGATCAGCAACATAGGTGTTGACCTGACGGGGAAAGATCATAAATCCCTGACCGCTGTGGATCTGATATTCGTGTGTCTGCCCTTTCGAGTCATTTGCGTAGAGGTGCCCGGTTCCGGAAAGGACATAGTGGAAGAGAAAATGATTTCTTGCAGCAGGGCCGAACGAGTGCGCGGGCCGGCACTGTTCCTTTCCGAACTGGTAGAGTCCAAGGTCAACAAAATTTTCATTCGGGAATACGGAAAAGAGAATATCACTCATAGCTATAGCCTTTCTCATCATTTTGTGGTTCCGGTAATACAGTAATTATAACTCAAAATATACCAAAATGCGACCTGACTTGAGATAAATGGTACAAAAGTTGTATTTTGGCATAAAACAAAAGAAATAAGGATATTTTGAGATACATTTTGGTATGTTATAATTGTTTCACAAGTAAAATCTAAAAGGAAGGAGCTGGAACTATTATGAAAAAGAAACATGCTCTCAGTGTCGTACTTGCGGCGTCCATGCTTGCTGCAGCCATTCTTCCGGGATGCGGTTCGAATGAGAACAGCGGAAAGACGGAGATTGAGATCCTGCAGTACAAGCCGGAGGCAGCGGCATACTTTGATCAGGTGGAGGCTGAGTTCAACGCGACCCATGACGATATCCATCTGACCATCAGTTCTCCGAATGATGCCAGCACAATTATGAGGACACGGTTTGTCAGGGAGGACTATCCTGACATCATCGGCATAGGGGGGGATATCAACTATTCTTATTATGTTGATGCGGACATCCTTGCTGATGTTTCGGATTATCAGGGAATGTCAGATATCAAACAGTCATACATCGACATTCTGGAGGCTCTTGAGATCACGCCGAAAGACGGAACATACGGTGTGCCTTACGTGGCGAACGCGGCAGGTATCCTCTATAACCGGGATATGTTCGAGGAGCACGGCTGGGAGATACCGGAATCATGGGACGAATTGATTGATCTGTGCGAGGAAATTCAGGCGGAGGGAATCCTTCCCTTCTATTTCGGTTTCCGTGACACATGGACCTGCCTTGCCCCGTGGAACTCTCTTGCCGTAGGCCTTGCGCCGTCAGATACGTGCCAGCAGGTGAACGCGGGCGAGACGACATTTACAGATGAGTACAGGGAGACAGCGGAGAAGTGTATGGAGATGGTAAGCTACGGGCCGGTTGATCCGTTTGCCTACGGATACAATGACGCATGTACGGCGTTTGCCCGCGGTGAATCTGCGATGTATCCCATCGGAAGCTACGCGGTGCCGCAGATCCTCTCTGTAAATCCGGAGATGAATATTGATTCCTTTGTGACACCGGGAAATGATGATCCGGACGGAAATACACTGAATTCAGGGGTTGACCTGATGTTTGCCGTGACGGCTGACTGCGAGAATAAAGAAGCGGCATACGAAGTGCTCGACTTCCTGCTGGCTGACGAGAATATCCAGAAGTATATTGACGATCAGAATGCCGTTCCCTGCAAGGAGGGTGACTTTGATCTCGCGCCGATGCTCGACGGCATGCTGCCGTTTATCGAGTCCGGCAACATGACAGACTATCAGGATCATTATTATCCGTCAGAGATGGCAGTTGACGCGAAGATACAGACATTCCTGATCAATCAGGATGTGGACGCGTTCCTTGCGAACTTTGACAAGGACTGGACGAGATATAACAGAGACATCATCCGTGCGGTTCAGGAGTACAACGAAGAAAACGGGACTGCCGAGTAGGAAAGGAGCGGGGTTAGAATATGAAAAAAGTAAATGACAGTAAGCGGACATATATGCTGATCACAATACCGATTCTGGCGCTGTTTGTCTGCTTTAACACCATACCGCTGATCCGCGGTGTGATCTACAGCTTCACGAATTTTAAAGGGTTTGGTACATATGATTTTGTGGGATTCCGCAATTACATGGATCTTTTCACTGATCCGAGGATCGGCGGCTCATACCTGTTCACGATTAAGCTGGCCATCGTGGCGACCATTGTGACGAACGTAATCAGTCTTGTACTCGCGCTCGGCTTAAACAGTAAGATCAGGGGAAAGACATTTTTAAGAGCTGCTTACTTTGTACCGAACGTACTTGGAGCACTGGTTGTAGGATACATTTTCCAGTACTTCTTTACATATATCCTTCCGGGTATGGGCGACGCTCTTGGGATTGACGCGCTTAGTTCCAGTATGCTGTCCAACAGTAAAACAGCATGGATCGCTATCGTGATCGTCTGCGCATGGCAGTCTATCGCGATGAATACGATCATCTACATCTCCGGTCTGCAGACAGTGCCGGAGGAAGTATATGAGGCGGGCGATCTGGACGGAGCTACAGGCTGGAAGAAGTTCAAATTACTCACATTCCCGCTGATCATCCCGTTCTTTACCATCAACATGGTATTGTGCGTGAAGAACTTCCTCATGGTATTCGACCAGATCATGGCAATGACAAAGGGGGGTCCGGAGCAGAGCACAGAGTCTATTTCTTACCTTATCTACAACAACGGTCTGTCAGGAGGAAGCTTCGGATACCAGAGCGCCAACGCGGTGGTATTCTTCATCGTGATCGTGGCGATCTCTGTGGCGCAGATGTCCATATCAAGTAGGAAGGAGGAGCAGTTATAATGTATGAGAAAATGAAAGCAAGAATAAACTGGCCTGTTACGATCCTTCTGTTTGTCGGGTTGATCACAGTGGCGTTCCCGCTGTATATGACGATCGTCATCGCATTCAAGCAGCCGACCGAGATGACGAACAGCATCTCCGGCATACTTTCCCTTCCGGCGGCATGGAGCTTAAGCAACTTCGCGCAGGCGATGGAGCTGACAGATTTCTGGCGGTCGCTCGGCAACAGCTTACTTGTGACAGTGAGCACGGTAGTGCTTTGTATCATCCTTCATTCGCTGATGGGATTTGCGGTAGGAAGAAATAAAGCGCACAGCAAAACTTACAATTTCATCTATCTGTTTATCGTAAGCGGTATGTTCGTTCCGTTCGCGATCCTGATGATGCCTCTGGCAAAGCAGACTGCTGAGATGCACCTCGATAATTGGACTGGCGTTATCCTGCTTTATGTGGTATTCTATATGCCGATGAATTTACTGTTATATACAGGATATCTTGTAAATATTCCGATTGCGCTTGAGGAAGCCGCGAGAGTGGACGGGGCCAGCACATGGCGTACATTCTGGAAGATCATCTTCCCGATCATGAAGCCGATGCACGCGACGGTGGCAGTTATCACTGCGCTGGCGGTATGGAACGACGTTATGACACCTTTGATCATTATGTCAGGAAAAGGTTCCAATACATTGCCGTTGGCACAGCTTACATTCCAGACTCAGTTCGGTACGAACTATAATCTGGCGTTCGCGTCCTATCTGCTCGCGTTGATCCCGATCGTCATTTTCTATGTAATCTGCCAGAAGCAGATCATCAACGGCGTGGTGAACGGTGCGGTGAAATAGCTTTTAGATATATGCGGCATCGGTGAAGACCGACGCTATATCCGGTGCAGGGGAAGACCCGGGAACTCCCGAGGTGTTTTTCCTGCACCGTTGTGCCTTAACAGAATCGGAAATCAGGAGGAGAAAAGATGGGCATATTATACGATGAAAGGCAAAAGACAATTACACTGCATACAAAAAATACGACGTATCAGATGCAGATCGACAGGTACAATTTCCTGCTCCATCTGTATTATGGGAAAAGAGCGGAGGGGTGCATGGATTATCTTCTGACATTTTATGACAGAGGATTCTCAGGAAATCCATATGACGCAGGGAGCGATAAGACATATTCCATGGACTCTCTGCCGCAGGAATTTCCGTCCCTTGGGACTGGGGATTACCGGACTCCCGCATGTATCATCAAAAATACAGACCGTACATACAGCAGTGATTTCAGGTATGTAAGCCACAGTATCAGGGACGGGAAATACTCCCTGAAAGGACTCCCGGCGGTGTACGCCGGCGATACGGAGGCACAGACACTGGAGGTCGTGCTGGAGGACCGGGTGTCAAAGGTGCGCGCGGTACTTCTCTACGGCGTACTGCCGGAATATGACGTAATCACCCGCAGCGTAAAGATCGTCAATGCAAGCGACGGTCATGTCTCTGTAAAGAAGCTGGCTCCGGCGTGTCTCGATATGGTGGGGGGAGACTATGATTTTATCACATTTTACGGACGCCATGCCATGGAGAGAAATTACCAGAGGCTTCCCATCGGCCATGGAGTATCCAAGATCGGAAGCCTCAGGGGAACATCCAGCCACCAGTACAATCCTGCGGTCATTGTGGCGGAGCATGACACGACAGAGGAGGCGGGAAGCTGCTACGCAATGTCCTTTGTGTACAGCGGAGGTTTCCAGAGCGAGGCTGGAAGGGACCAGTATTACCAGACCCGTGTGCTCATGGGATTTTCAGAGGAGCAGTTCGCCTATCCGCTGGGGGCGGGAGAGGAATTCCAGTCCCCGGAAGTGATCCTGAGTTATTCCTCTGAGGGACTTTCCAAGCTTTCCCAGAACCTGCACCGCTGCATGAGGACGCATCTGTGCAGAGGGAAATACAAAGAGTCCGCGCGCCCCATCCTTTTAAACAGTTGGGAGGCTTCCTACTTTGATTTTACGGGAGAGAGTCTGCTGAAACTGGCAGGGCAGGCCGCGGATCTTGGGGTTGAAATGTTCGTTATGGACGACGGATGGTTCGGAAAACGCGACAGCGAGTTCAGGGGTCTTGGAGACTGGAAGGTCAATGAGGAGAAGCTGGGTTGCACGTTAGGCGAATTGATTACTAAGATCAATGCTATGGGACTAAAATTCGGTATATGGATTGAGCCGGAGATGGTCAACGAGGACAGTGATCTCTACAGAGAGCATCCTGACTGGGCGTTCGTGATCCCGGGACGCAGGCCCAACCGCTCCAGACACCAGCTTGTGCTTGATTTTTCGAGAAAAGAGATCGTGGACCATATTTATGAGCAGATATGCAGCGTTCTGGATCAGGGCAATGTGGAATATATCAAGTGGGATATGAACCGGAGTCTGGCTGACATTTACTCCGCTACAGCGGACAGTCAGGGACGAGTGCTTCACGACTATGTGCTGGGACTCTATGATTTCCTCGAGAGGATCGTCACCAGATACCCGAATATCCTGATCGAGGGATGCAGCGGAGGCGGAGGGCGCTTTGACGCGGGAATGCTTTACTATACTCCGCAGATCTGGTGCAGTGACAATACGGACGCTATCGACAGGCTGGAGATCCAGTACGGGACATCCTTTATCTATCCGGTGTCCTCCGTGGGATCTCATGTATCCGCGTCCCCGAACCACCAGACAGGAAGGATCACATCCCTGAATACAAGAGGAATTGTGGCGTCAGCGGGAACATTCGGCTATGAGCTTGACCTCGATCAGTTGGGCGAGGAAGAGAAAGAAGAGATCCGCCGTCAGATCACATATTATAAAAAATACGCGCCGCTCATCCAGAAGGGACTGTATTACCGTCTGACCAATCCTCAGACTGCGGACGCGGGCGCATGGGAGTTCGTATCAGAGGATAAGAAGGAAGCGCTGGTCATGGCAGTCAGCGTGAAACAACATGCAAATATGACGGTGGACTATATCAAGGTAAGAGGCCTTGAAGAAAATAAAATGTATCGGGAGACAGTAAGCGGAAGGCTGTATAACAGTACCGCCCTTATGGAGGCGGGACTTCCTATGCCTGTCGAGCTGGGAGAATACCGCGCGTACCAGTGGCATTTTGTGAGGGAAGATTAAGAGCCTGCAAAAACAGAGAAGGAGAGGGAACGGAAATGTCAAAGAGAACTGCAAAGAAAAAAGCTGCCGCGAAACAGCCGGTTGTGAAAGAGAAGACTGTTGAAAAGCAGGTTGCCGCGACAGTACAGAGTGCTGCGAAAAAGACTGCGGCTGAAAAAAGAGCGGTTAAAGACGAGAACGACCGTATATTCGGCGAACGGCTTGCGCGTCATCACGATGAACTGCGCTGGCTGTATATGGAGCTGTACGGGAATGACGATATGTTTGCAGAACTGTGCAGCCAGATGAAAGAATATTATGACCAGAGAAACCAGAGCCTGAAAGCGCTGGATGCCAAGCGCGAGAGCGACGCAAAATGGTACCGCAAAAGAGACATGGTCGGAATGATGATGTATATAGACAACTTTGCGGGAAACATAAAGGGTGTTCAGGAGAAGCTGCCTTACCTTGAAAAGTGTAATGTAAATTACATCCATCTCATGCCGTTCCTTGATTCTCCCAAGGGAAGATCGGACGGCGGCTATGCGGTGGCGGACTTCCGCAAGGTGAAGCCGGAGCTGGGGACAATGGACGATCTGGCGCATCTGGCGGAGAAGTGCCATGAGAAGGGGATCAGCCTGTGTATGGACTTTGTCATGAACCATACATCCGAAGACCATGAGTGGGCGGTAAAAGCTCGTCAGGGGGACGGCGAATACATGAGCCGTTACTTCTTCTATGCGGATCCTTCCATCCCACAGGAGTATGAGAAAACAGTTCCGCAGGTGTTTCCGACCACAGCGCCGGGAAACTTCACCTATCTGCCGGAGCTTGGCCACTATGTGATGACAACATTTTACCCGTATCAGTGGGATCTGAACTACCGCAATCCGAGGGTGTTCAATGAGATGATGTATAACTTCCTCTATCTGGCTAATCAGGGGATGGACATCATCCGTATCGACGCGGTTCCTTATATCTGGAAGGAACTGGGAACAGACTGCAGGAATCTTCCGAAAGTGCACACTATTGTGCGCATGATGCGTATGATCGGCGAGATCGTTTGCCCGGGGATCGTGCTTCTTGGAGAAGTAGTCATGGAGCCGGAGAAGGTGGCTCCGTATTTCGGCACGGTGGAGAAGCCGGAGTGCCATATGCTTTACAATGTGACAACAATGGCTACAACATGGAACACAGTCGCCACAAGGGATATCAGGCTTCTGAGAAAGCAGATGGACATCGTTTGCTCCCTCCCGAAGGAGTACACCTTCCTCAATTATCTGAGATGTCATGACGACATTGGATGGGGACTTGATTATGAAACATTGTCCCAGTGGGGAATGAAGGAAGTGCCCCATAAGAAATATCTGAATGATTATTTTCAGGGAAAAATGGAGGGCAGCGTAAGCCGCGGTGAGCTCTATAATGAAGATCTGGTGACAGGGGACGCAAGGTTCTGCGCGACAACCGCGTCTATGTGCGGGGTCGAGAGCGCTGGATTTGAACAGAATGATGAAAAGATGAGTCAGGCTATTGTTAAGGATGTCATGCTTCATGCTTATATGTTTACTCAGTCCGGTATCCCCATGCTCTACAGCGGGGACGAGATCGGTCAGGTCAATGACTATACTTACAAGGATGACCCGGAGAAAGCACCGGATTCCCGCTATATCCACAGAGGAAAGTTCTGTTGGGAGCTGGTGGACAATATTACGGATAAGGGCAGTGTGCAGGGCAGGATCTTTGGCTCGATTTCAGATTTGGAGAAGATCCGCAGAAATGAAGCGGTGTTTGACGCGGACGCGGAAGTGTACACCAAGGATTACAGCGACCCGTCCATTCTCTGGATTGTAAGAAAGACGGACAAGGAAGAACTTCATGCTGTGTTTAATTTCAGCGATGCAGACAAGACTGTCTGGATGCCGGAGGTTACGGAATATACAGATCTGATGACAGGAAAGAAAGAGACTGTGGAGAAAACGGTTCTTCCGGCTTGGGATTTCCTGTGGATGAAAAAATGAGTCCGGTATAGCTTGTATAGCTCGTTGATAACGGCAGAGAGATCATAACAGGAGATGGAAATTAGAGTTTGACATTTTTGCTTTAAACGAATATAATGGGCGGAGAAACAAGGGCGTTTCCTATAAGGGGAAGAACGCCCTTTTGTGTGCATAAATATGGAAGGAGGATTTTCATATGAACGATTATACGAGAGAAGATATCCTGCAGCTCGTGGAAGAGGAGGATGTAGCTTTCATCCGCCTGCAGTTTACGGATATCTTCGGAACGATGAAAAATATGGCAGTGACGGTCAGCCAGCTTGAAAAAGCGCTGGATAACCGGTGCATGTTTGACGCTTCTTCGATTGAAGGCGTATCGGGAGAGATGGATACGGATATGTATCTCTACCCGGACTTAAATACGTTTGAGATATTTCCGTGGAGACCGCAGCAGGGGAAGGTGGCGCGTCTGATCTGTGATGTATACAAAAAGGACGGTACGCCTTATGAAGGAGATCCCCGGCATGTGCTGAAACGAGCCATCGCGCGGGCCTCGGAGATGGGTTACACGCTCAACGCGGGGCCGGAGTGTGAGTTCTTTCTTTTCCATACGGATGAGGACGGACTGCCTACTACTCTGACCCATGAGCAGGGCGGTTATTTTGATGTGGGGCCTCTTGACTTTGGGGAAAACGCAAGGCGGGATATGGTGCTGACTCTGGAAGACATGGGGTTTGAAATCTTATCCTCACACCATGAGATCGCGCCCGCCCAGCATGAGATTGATTTCCGTTATGATGAGGCGCTGGTGACGGCAGATAATCTCATGACATTTAAGATGGTCGTCAAAACGATTGCCAAGCGGCACGGCCTTCACGCGACGTTTATGCCGAAGCCAAGGATCGAGACATACGGCTCCGGCATGCATGTGAACCTTTCGCTTGAGAAAGACGGGATCAATGTATTTCAGGACAAAGAGGATGCAAACGGTCTGAGCAGGGAAGGCTACTATTTTATCGGAGGCCTGATGAAACATATGAAAGCGACGACATGTATCACAAATCCGACGGTAAATTCCTACAAGCGTTTTGTGCCGGGATATGAAGCTCCAGTATATATGGGTTGGTCGTCCAAAACGAGAGGGCCGCTGATCCGTGTGCCGTCCGGAAAGGGAGAGAATACGCGCATTGAGCTGAGAAGTCCGGACGCTGCTGCCAACCCGTATCTGGCGCTTGCCGTCCTTTTGGAAGCAGGACTTGACGGCATTAGGAACAAGATCATGCCGCCGGAGTGCATTGATGAGGATATCCAGAAAATGAGCCGGGAGCGAAGAGAAGAACTCGGCATCAAAGAACTGCCCCGGTCGCTGAAAGAGGCAGTGGAGGAACTGGAGAAGGATGAGCTTGTGCTGGATACACTCGGAAAAGAGCTGGCAGAAAAGATCATGGATGCACAGCGGACAGAATATCATGATTATTGTATGCAGGTGACTGACTGGGAGATCGCGAAATATCTTTATCGATTATGATCAGATGGAAGAAGGCGGTGAAAGGCCGTAACGGCTTCTCCTTTCCTGACAGAAGGGGCAGACACGGGGAGCATAGAGCTGACAGCGGGAGGTGACACGGGTTTGAGCAATGTGATCGTTGCGTTTTCCAAGAGGGAAAACGCGGTGAATATACGGAATATCCTGACAAGATCCGGGGTCGGAGTGTCTGCTGTCTGCACGACCGGAGCAAAAGTACTTCAGCATGCGGAACTGTGGAATGATGGGATCGTGATCTGCGGTATGCGTCTCCAAGACATGCCTTACATGCAGCTTCGGGAGCTGTTGCCGGACGAATATGAGGTTCTCCTGCTTGGCCCGTCGGGAGACTGGATGGGAGAGCTGCCGGAGGGGGTTGTGGGACTTCCTTCCCCGCTTAAAGTCCATGATCTTCTGGACACGCTGGGGATGGTAAGCGGCGCTCAGGAGAGGAAAAGAAAAAAACGAAGAGAAACCATAAGAAAGAGAAACAGCGGCGAACGAAGGGCAATTGAACAGGCGAAAGCACTCCTCATGGAAAGGAACGGAATGTCGGAGGAAGAAGCGCACCGCTATCTGCAGAAGACAAGTATGGAAAGCGGCACCAACATGACAGAGACCGCGCAGATGATCCTGCGAATGCTGGATGGCGCGAATTGTTGACAAGAGCTGTATGTATAGAGTATAAAAGAATAAGGTCAGGCAGACATCTACCGGGAAGCGGTCTTGGATACGAGGATATCTGCCTGAGAATGGCAGAAAGGACAGGGATTACATGAAATTTACAAAGATGCAGGGACTTGGAAACGACTATGTATATGTGAACTGCTTTCAGGAGAAGATAGAGGATCCATCGGAGCTAGCAAGAAAGATCAGCGACCGGCATTTTGGCGTAGGTTCGGACGGACTCATCATGATCAATCCGTCGGACAAGGCGGATTTCGAGATGGAGATGTATAATGCAGACGGTTCCCGAGGGGAGATGTGCGGGAACGGGATCCGCTGTGTGGCGAAGTACGTTTACGACTACGGTCTCACGGATAAGAAAAGCATTTCCGTGGAGACACTGGGCGGGATCAAATACCTTGACCTGACGGTGGAAGATGGAAAAGTGAAGCTGGTCAAGGTTGACATGGGAAGACCAGAACTGGAGCCGTCGAAGGTGCCTGTCATCGCGGAGGGAAGCAGTGTGGTGGATGCTCCGATCATGGTGGACGGAAAAGAATACCGGATGACCTGTATCTCCATGGGCAATCCCCACGCTGTCGTGTTCGTGGACTGTGATGTAAGAGAACTGCCTCTGGAAGAGATCGGGCCGAAGTTCGAGAACCACGAGAGATTCCCGAAGCGGGTCAATACAGAATTCGTGCGTGTGCTCGACCGTCATACCGCAGAGATGCGCGTCTGGGAGAGAGGGTCAGGAGAAACACTAGCCTGCGGGACCGGCGCCTGCGCTGTCGCTGCCGCCTGCGCTCTCAACGGACACACAGAGGATGAAGTGACAGTGAAGCTCTTAGGAGGCGACCTGCATATCAGGTGGGATCGTGAAAACGATACCGTATATATGACAGGCCCGGCAGAGGTCGTGTTCGACGGAGAGTGGCCGGAGAGCAGAGACTGACCGGAGCGGATACTGACCGGAGAGGATGCTGACCGGAGCGGAGGAAGGCTGTATTTTACGATAAAAGGATCACGGAATGTATGAAATATGCAACCGGAGATCCTTTTTTTGTGTAATACTTTATAAAAGATATCTTAAAGAGGACTCTGCGGCAGGAAGCGTGAGAAAGGGGGGATCAGATGCGGACTGTGGATCAGGGAGAAGCACAGGGAATAGCGGAACGGCTGAAAGGCAAGGATGAAAAAGCGCTGGAAGAACTGATGGACGCTTATGAGACGGAGGTTTTCCGCATCGTACAGAAGATCGTAAAAAATATCCTTCCAAAAGAGGACATACAGGAGATCGTAAATGACGCGTTTTTTCAGGTGTGGAAACATGCGGATACACTTGATGAGAAGAAGGGAAGCGTACGGACTTATCTTGCGGCGACGGCAAGGAATCTGGCGAAGAACAGGCTGAGGAACCATCAGGGAGGCGTCTTTTTGGTGCAGGACTACGACGTGGTGGAAGTGGCGGATGTATTCGATACGATCGAGCAGGAAGAGCGGAAGCGGATCGTCAGGGAAGCTCTGGAACAGTTGTCCGGCGAAGAGAAAGAAATCTTCATCCGTTACTATTATCTCTATGAGACGACGGTGGAGATCGCGGCGCGTCTTGGACTCAATGGGAATACGGTGAAGTCAAAGCTGAAAAGAGGAAGAAAAAAACTGCAGGCATTTTTGAAAGAAAGGAGAATAGAGGCATGAAAAAGAGAATCACAGACTTAATGGATGATCTCCCTGCCGAAGAGCTGGATAATATCTTAAAACAGTCCGGGGCAAGGAAGAGAAGGAGACTGGCGTCCGGTATGTCCAAAGCAGCGGCGGCAGTCGCGATCATAGCGGTGCTGGGCGGCGGAGTTACCTATGCGGCATATTCTGAATCGGGATTCCTGAAAAATCGGCTGGGATTCGAAGAAAAGGATGAGGAAAAGGCCGCCACTGTCGTGAAAGAGGAGCAGATCAGCACGGAAAATGACGATTACATTCTCAGTGTGGAGGAGTTTACAGGCGACGAGACGCTCCAGATGCTCCTGATCAGAGTGGAGGGGAAGACAGACGAGAGCAAGGAATACTTACGGACCCACGAAATAGCAGCACCTGTCTTCAAGACGGCGCAGGGAAGTACCGACAACGGATATATGGAGACTCTGAGAGGACGCGAAGGGGTGATCGCAGGTCTGGAGGAGGGAGTCCGCTATTACCTCTTCACTCTGGAAGAGGCGATGGGGACCGGCACCCTTTACTTTGGAGAGGGACTTAAAAATGTGGACGTGCAGTATGATACGGCGTGGCTTGACGAGCATAGGGATGAGATTCTGGAGCTTGACATTGAAGTGGAAAATACCGTATCCAGTTCCATTACCCTGTGTCCGGGAGAGATCGAAGACGGGATTACTTTCGACCGGATTGAGATCGGGCATTTTTCCGTAAGCGGGGAAGGAACCCGCGCTGAGAGTAAGAGGATGGAAGTGGTCTATCCCATTCCTGCGATCACAGCCGTTTATGAGGATGGCACAGAAGTGATCGTCATGGAGGGAAATATGGGATACGAAAGAGAGACAGACGCGGACGGAGCCTTGGCAAACGGATACCGGTACAATGCGTCTCCTTATGAAGGAGAGGATATCGGGTTCTGGAGTGTGTTTGACGGGTATCTGGATGTTGAGAAGGTGAAAGAGATACAGATCAACGGAGAGAGTTATCCGGTGGAAGATAAATGAAATGAATTGTCTGAGGCCCGGGACAGGTGACCGGGC